>JAZNUR010000179.1:0-18688 GCA_045592405.1 Oscillospiraceae bacterium | reverse complement strand
CAGAACGACATGGCTACGATCCGACTTTGGGGGCTGACTTCGGGGTGCCAACCCCAGAAAAAAGACTTTTTTGACAAGCTGAAGGCAGCGTATTTTACGCTGCCTTATGTTATTGGATTTCCACAACTGTGAAATCTTTTTCTTCCACTGTTGCTTTCAGAATCTCATCATCGGTATTGGCATTCAGCATTACCACAGCAGTGCCGTCTTTGTGACTCACTTCTGCCGCGTCCACTGTTGCAATTGCTTCCAGTGCCTTTTTCACGGTTGCCTCACAGTGCGGACACATCATACCTTCAATTCGAATTGTTTTTTTCATAGTTTTCTTCTCCTTTTTTGCTTGTGTTTTCATTGTTTTATCTCTGTCGGAACGATGAACATCGAACATATTCAACCGCAGTGCGTTTGACACAACGCAAAAACTCGACAAACTCATCGCTGTTGCACAGAACATCGGATTCATTTCCCAGCCGAAAATCGGGATCCATACACCCGCAGCAAGTGGAATTCCTACAATGTTGTAGATGAACGCCCAGAACAGATTCTGACGGATATTCCGCAACGTTGCACGACTCAGACGTATCGCAGCAGGTACGTCGGATAAGCGGCTTTTCATGAGAACAATGTCCGCAGCATCCATCGCCACATCCGTTCCTGCACCAATGGCAATGCCGATATCCGCCCTGGTCAAAGCTGGTGCATCGTTGATTCCGTCGCCGACCATTGCAATGTTTCCCTCTGCTGAGAGCTTGCGGATAATCGCTTCCTTGCCATCGGGAAGCACCTCTGCAAACACCTCATCCACACCGGCCTGCATTCCAATAGCTTGTGCAGTACGGTAATTATCTCCTGTGAGCATCACAACATGGATCCCCATGTTTTTCAGTTCGGAAATTGCTTGTGCACTGTCCGGTTTGATAACATCGGCAATTGCGATCATACCCTGTAATGCACCGTTTCTGCAAAAGAATAACGGCGTTTTTCCTTCTGTTGAGAGTTCGTCGGAAAGCTTGAGGATTCTTTCCGGAATTTTACTCTGTTCCTCCACAAACCTCCGACTGCCTCCCAGAAGCTTTTCACTTTGATATATTGCAGTAAGTCCGTTGCCGGCAAGTGCTCTGAATTCAGAAACTTCAGGTGCCGTAATTCCTGTTTCCTCTGCATACTGTCTGATTGCCAGTGCCAGTGGATGTTCACTGTGCTGTTCAAGCATTGCCGCCGTCTGCAATAATGCTTCCTCGGAAACTCCCTCGACAGGGTAGACTCCCGTTACACTTGGTTTTCCCTCTGTGATGGTTCCTGTTTTGTCCAGAGCGATAATGCTTGTTTTACCGGCAGCTTCCAAGGAGGCAGCGGTTTTGAAAAGAATACCGTTTTTTGCACCCTTTCCGCTGCCCACCATGATTGCAACGGGAGTGGCGAGTCCCAGTGCACACGGACAGCTGATGACCAGAACGGAAATACTCCGTGCAAGTGCATACCCAAAATCCTGTCCGACAATCAGCCATCCGATCAGTGTGATTACGGCAAGGGAAATGACAGTTGGTACAAATATTCCGGAAACCCTGTCTGCCACTTTGGCAATCGGTGCTTTGGTAGCGGCTGCATCATTGACCATGCGAATGATCTGGGAATGTGCAGTATCCTCACCGACTTTGACCGCTTCACATTTGAGGTATCCTGAGCAGTTGATGGTTGCCGCCGAAACACTGTGACCTGCTTCCTTGTCCACCGGAATACTCTCACCCGTCAATGCCGATTCATCCACCGCACTGTGACCATCCAGAACGATACCATCCGCAGGTATGCCCGCTCCCGGTCTTACCATAAATATATCGCCTTTTCGCACCTGTGAAGCAGGAATTTCCATTTCTGTTCCATCACGAAGTACAATTGCAGTTTGGGGGGCAAGCTCCATCAGACTTTTCAAGGCGTTGGTTGTCTTTCCCTTGGAATGTGCTTCCAGCGTTTTTCCGACTGTAATCAGTGTCAGGATCGTTGCCGCCGATTCAAAGTAGAAATGCACATGACCGCCATGTTCCATCATATTGCTTCCCGTGTGCTGTGTCAGTACAAAGAGCTGACCGACACTGTATACGAAAGCGGCGGCTGATCCGAGAGCAACAAGCGTATCCATGTTCGGAGAACGATGCCACAAACCACGGAAACCGCTGATAAAGAATTTCTGGTTGATCACCATAATCAGCACTGTCAGCAGCAACTGCAGCAATCCCTGTGCCACATCATTCCCATTAAGAAATGCGGGCAGCGGAAGATTCCACAGCATAACACCCATGGAAAGGTACAGCAGTACGATCAGAAAGACAAGCGATACGACGACACGCCGTAACAGAATCGGAGTTTCTCTGTCCTCCAGATCCTCCGAAGGGGCAGGGGAATGTGCATCAGCGTTTGTTCCATGCTTCAATGCAGCACCATATCCTGCCGCACGAACAGCAGCAATCACCGAGTCCGGTGATGCTGTGCCTTCCACTCCCATTGAATTGGTAAGAAGATTGACAGAACAAGCTGTCACTCCCTCCACCTGAGAAACTGCCTTTTCCACACGGCTGCTGCAGGCAGCACAGCTCATGCCCGTGACTGTATATTGTTCCATACTACCTCCTAACGCATCAGCTTTTGCAGCGTTGTCAGAAGTTCATCAATGACCTCGTCATTTCCGTTTCGGATGTCCTGTGCAACGCAGGTGCGGATATGTTCGGAAAGCAGTTCCTTGCTGAATGCATTGAGTGCGGCGTTGACAGCAGCCGTTTGTGTGAGAATATCGGTGCAGTATGCGTCTTTCTCCACCATTCCACGGATTCCCCGAATTTGTCCTTCAATGCGGTTAAGTCGATTGATGAGCTTTTTGTATTCTTCCTCCGTGCGGATCTTCGTTTTGCCGCAGCATTCACATTGCATATTTGCCTCCATAGCAACACCTCCTGTCTATATTATATACCCCAATGGGGTATATGTCAAGTGCAAGATTCGTAAAAATTCTACAAAAAATAACTTAGCGTAAAAATCATACAAATATTTCTGGGCATTGTTTATTTTTTTTTATTTCCGACGAATTTGGTACATTGTTTCAGCAGATTTCGACAGAACTTCTCTGGTATAATGAGAGTAACAAATCCCCACCGGGAAAAGGAAAGGAAGAATTGCTATGAATGAAGTATGGAATGTTGTTGGAAGAGAATGTAGGACAACCCCTGAAAATGCCAGAAATGCAGTGCAGGATCTGATACTGATTGGTATGGCATCCGAGGACAAGACCGCACAGGAGCATTGGCAGAAGCTCTGCAAGGATGGAAGGATGCCCACGCCCGAGGAATTGATCAAATACATATGTATGCTTGTGATCGAGCAGGCATCATAGGAACTGTAAATTCCACTGAAACAGTTGCAATCATCGGGAAAATATGTTATAATAAACTGAATTCAAAAGTAAAGGAATGAACCCGATGAAAGAACTGACCAGAGCGGAGGAAATTGAACGCAGCATATTCAAGAAATACCAGAAAACCATCTGGAACCGCTTTATCAAAGGCATCAAGGAATATCGGATGATTGAGGAGGGGGACAAGATCGCCGTATGTATCTCCGGCGGTAAGGACTCCATGCTCATGGCAAAATGTATGCAGCGGCTGCAGCGTTACAGCGACGTGCCGTTTGAGATTTTGTTTCTTGTGATGGATCCGGGGTATAGTGAGGCGAACCGCCGACGGATTATGGACAATGCAGCGACACTGGAGCTTCCGTTGGAAATATTCGAAGCACGTATTTTCAATTATGTGGTCGGCGTGGAAAATAACCCCTGTTATCTGTGTGCCAGAATGCGTAGGGGGCATCTCTATAATAAGGCAAAGGAGCTTGGCTGCAATAAAATCGCATTGGGGCATCATTATGACGATGTCATAGAAACCATCCTCATGGGGATGCTCTACGGATCACAGGTACAGACCATGATGCCCAAGCTTTACAGCAAGAATTTTGAGGGGATGGAGCTGATTCGCCCGCTCTATCTTGTTCGTGAGGAGGAAATTATCTCGTGGGCAAAGCACAATGACCTGCATTTCCTGCAGTGTGCCTGCCGTTTCACGGAACGCAATGCCCAGCAGGACGGCACGGGAGAATCCAAACGGCAGGAGATCAAATGCCTGATTCGTGAGCTGAAGAAAACGAATCCTGCGGTGGAGAGCAATATTTTCCGCAGCGTGGAGAATGTGAATCTCGATACGATCATTTCCTATCACAAGGGGGATGACTACCACCATTTTCTGGATGAGTACCATGAGGAGCATGGAACGACACGGAAGGGGACGCCGCCAGCAGCGAAGAATTCAAATAAAGGAACGGAATGACGAATGCCCTCAGGATTTGTAAATCCCGAGGGCATTTTTTATGTCAATTCGTCTACTCCCGTTACAACCGCACATCCGTTTTCCACACGGAAATGCACATCGAATCCGGCAAACTGCATACTGTAGATTCGTTCGGGATCCTCCTGATAGGAAGGTCTGGGATCCTCTGCAAGACAGTCAATGACGGTCTGTCTCTTGTTGACGGGAAGGAGTTCCAGCAGTTTCAACGGGAAATCCACCTGTAAGCGGTGATCATGGACCGCATCCGCATAGCCGCCGACCGCATCAGGATGGCTGTCCACGTGGGGGAGGTAGGGCTTAATATCAAAAATCGGTGTACCGTCCAAAAGATCCGCACCTGCCACGAGCAGCACATCGCCTTCATCGTCAGTATGTTGAATTTCCATGAGTTTAACGCAGGAAAGTCCAATGGGATTGGGACGGAATGGTGAACGGCTCGCAAATACACCGATCCGTTTGTTTCCGCCAAGTCTTGGCGGACGAACCGTCGGCGACCATTCGTCACGGTGGGACTTTGAAAAATCAAAAATCAGCCAAAGATGGGAGAACCCATCCAGTTCCCGCAGTGCCTCCGATTTACGGTATTCGGGCAGGAATACGATTCTCCCCATGAGAGAGGGAACACGTCCACTCTGTCGAGGAATGCCGAATTTCTCCTTGAAATCCGTCTGAATATATGCGATGGGTTTGATTGCCATACCATTTCCCATAGAATCATCCTTTCGGAACATCGGATAATGCAAATTCCCCCATCTTACGATGGGGGAATTTGGTGGGATATGAGGGATTCGAACCCTCGACCTCCCGCCTAAAAGGCGTGTGCTCTACCGGCTGAGCTAATATCTCATCACAACGTTTTATATTATACCACATTTTTGCATCTTTGTCAAGCATTTTCATCTGAAATTTTGCAAAAAAATATTTCATCCCATTTTCAGTGGAAAGAATTAGATTTTTTCATAAATTTGTGGTATAATACTCTATGATAGGTAATATAAAGAACGTTCAACGGAAATGGGGGGGTAAAATGAAACGTGACCGTGTAAAAATGCTGATTAAAATTGTGCTTGCGGTACTCGTGGCAGGAATCGTTCTGTATTTGTCCATACGTTATCTGATACCCCTGAGCCGCCTTTTGGCAACGGAGGGAGGAAGGGAACAGATTTATCATGCGGTGGAAGCCTACGGGATATTTGCACCGATCGTATTCGCAGGACTCATGGCATTGCAGATCGTCATCGCCTTCATTCCCGGAGGGCCTCTGGAGCTGATTGCCGGTATGCTCTTTGGCGGCGTTCGAGGGACGATTTATACGATGCTCGGTGCCGTTGCAGGAACGTCGCTTGTTTATTTGCTTGTAAAATGCTTTGGCAGACCGCTTGTTCATTTTTTTGTATCCGAAGAACGCATACAGAAGTATTCGATACTGCAGGATGAACGACGGCTGGAATTCTGGGTATTTGTACTGTTTCTGATTCCCGGCATACCCAAAGATCTTCTGACATATATTGTACCGCTGACAAAAATGCGGGCAGTTCATTTTATCCTGTTGTCAAGCATCGCCAGATTTCCGGCAATTGTCATTTCAGTTTTCATGGGAGACAGCATCACGCAGGGGAGGTATTGGCTCTGTGTAGTCATTGCCATTGCCGCAGCCATTACCGCATTTATCGGATTGCGGGTGAAAACGAGAATACTCAAAGATGAGGGAGAGAAATCATGAAACGAATCTACTACATCTGCAATCTGCAGGCAGGCAAAGCGACGCTTTCTTCCAAGATCGGTGCCATTCTCGATATGATGACCAAGGCGGGCTTTGAAGTAACCATACATCCGACGCAGGCAAGCTTTGATGCGGTACTGAATACCATTGCTGCAGCGGACAGCCGTATGTACGATTATATTTTCTGTTCCGGCGGTGATGGAACGCTCAATGAAGTGATGTGCGGAATGATGCAGGCAAAGCATAAAGTTCCCATAGGGTATATTCCCAGCGGATCTACCAATGATTTTGCGAAAAGCATCGGCATACCGAGGGGGATTCTTAAAGCAGCGGCGGCATCGCTCGACGGCGTTCCGAGAAGCTTTGATATTGGCATGGTCAATGACCGCAGCTTCAATTATATAGCGGCATTCGGTGCATTTACCGAAGTAACCTATGAAACCTCCCAGTCTGTCAAGAATATGTTCGGACCCGTTGCCTATATTTTCAATTCCATTTCGAAAATCACAAATATACGTGCATTTCCCATGCGTATCACCTGTGATGGTGAGGTGTACGAGGATGAATTCGTATTCGGTATGATCACTAATACTTCATCCGTCGGCGGTATTCTGAATATCAGTGATTTCTGTTTTGATGACGGTTTGTTTGAAATCACCCTGCTCAAACGTCCAGAAAACCCGATTCAGCTCCAGAAAACACTCTCCTTCCTCAAGAATATCCATGAAATTTCAGACGAGGCCAAAATTATATCCATAAGAGCGTCCGAGGTGACCATTGAGCTTTTGCAGGATACGGATGTTCCGTGGACGGTCGATGGGGAATATATGGAAAATACGTCGAAATTCCACATCGTCAATCATAAGCGTGCAGTTTCCCTGCTTGTTCCGAGAAGCTATAAGGGAACCTGTTTTTCAAAAATGGAATAAACCCTTGTATTTTGATTTCCCCGTACTGTACGTGGGAATCAGCTTGTAGAAAAAGTAATTTTTACGTTCTTTCAGCCCGCCGCAGGCGGGCTGAAAGAACGTATTTATAAGCTTTTCCCCGCCTTCGGCGGGGAAAAGCTTATAAGAAATTATAGTTTTGGGACAGTCTCCCATCCCTTTGTAATGGCAGAGGGACGGGAATTTTATATATACAGAAAAGTTATGATGCCTGTGAAGCCTGCATTCGAAGTGCCAGGCTCTTTTCGGTTTTCAGCTTTCTGCGAAGCAGAATCTGGAATGCAATGAAATTGAGTGCAAGGGCTCCAAGCCATGCAACAACTTCTGCATAGGCGGTTGCTCTGAAGCCGACTTCGGAAACACACAGAACAATCACGCTGATTCGCATAACCATTTCGATAATACCAGAACACATCGGAATGAACGGATATCCCATCCCCTGCACACCGCTGCGGAACACAAACAGAAAATCCACCCCGAAAAGCATACAACCGCAGATCGGCAGAAACTGTGCTGCCAGTGCGATTGGTTCTTCACCGTTAAGCATGAAGCCTGCAAGGGTTCTCGGGAAAAAGAACATGACGGAACCAAGCAGCAGATAGGAGATCAGTGCAATGCCAAGACATACATGAAGCCCTTCTCTGATTCTGGAATATTTCTGTGCACCATAGTTCTGACTGGTGAACGAGGACATGGTGAATCCTGCTGTACAGGCTGGCTGCATGAAGAGATTGATGTACTTGCTGCACGCAGAATATGCGGATGTATAGGCAACACCCAATCCGTTGACAAAATATTGTACCACCATGCAGCCAATGGCTGTGATGGAATTCATAAATGCCATGGGAATTCCATTTCCCATCAGCTTCATGCTGATGGACAAATCCAGTTCAAAATCCTTGCGTGTGAGTCGGATAATGTTGATTTTTCTGAGCTTCAGAAAACAGAGAAATGCCGATAGCAGCTGTGAAATAACAGTTGCGGCTGCAGCTCCCTCAACACCCGTTTTCAGTCCGAAAATGAATACACTGTTCAGGAATATGTTCAGAATCGTCGAACAGATGATCGCAATGAACGGCGTTTTGCTGTCGCCCAGTGCACGCAGTATGCACGCACACAGATTATAGGCGATGGTTGCGGCGAGTCCGCCGAAAATGATATATCCGTAAATCAGACTGTCACGCATAATGATGGGTGAGGTCTGCAGCACGGTAAGGATGAATTTCAAAAAATACACGCTCAATGCAGTCAAAAAAATGCCGATGATCACGGAAAGCTTTATCGAAGCTGCAATCGCTTTCCGAAGATATTCATAATTCTTTGCACCAAAACTCTGGGCGATCAATACTGAAAATCCATTCGCCATGCCCATGGAAAAGCCAATGATCAGAAAAGTGAGCGAGGACATATTCCCCACCGCAGCAAGTGCATTGTCACCGATTCCTTTACCTACGATCGCCGTATCTGCGATTGTATATATCTGCTGCAGCATATTGGTCAGAAACATCGGAAAAAAGAATGTCAGTACCTGAGTCGTTACCTTCCCCTTGGTCAGATCGTATGTCTGAGCCATGATACCACCTCCATACCTTCATTATACTGTTTTTATGTCATTTTTTATATCAGAATCATTGCATTTTTATCATAATTGTGAGATAATATGCTTCACTTACGTCTGTCGGAATCAGCGGAATATTACAGTATTGCGTCGTTTTAACATAGTAAAACAAAACAGCGTGAAAACTTACGGAACTTCTGTTTCTGTATTTCGTATGTTTTTACATATTGACTAATGGAATGATCTGTGGTATGATTTTAACAAGGCAAAATCCGTAAAACGGGTTACAGCACAATGATTTTGAGAGGTGTGTTATGATTCAAGTCAAGGAATACAGAGGACATATCCGTAACTGGCAGGCACTTTGCATGGAGCTGGGAATTGACGCTTCGCTTTCCAGAGAAGAACGGGAACAGGAAATTCTGATAAAGGCATACGAACGCTGGGGCTGCGACATGGGTGCACATATGCACGGTATGTTCGCTTTTGCTCTCTGGGACGATGCAGAGGAAAAGCTGTTCTGCCTGCGTGACCATTTCGGAGCAAAGCCTTTTTACTACTATCCGACCGAAAGCGGTAAGCTGCTGTACGGTACGATGATCCGCAATATTCTCGAACAGCCGGAATTTGTGAAGGAACTGAACGAGGATATGCTGCAGCTGTATATGAGCCTGACCTATGTTGCGGGTGAGGACACATTCTTCAAGGGTGTCAAGAAGCTGATGCCCGGATGCTATCTGATCTGGCAGAACGGTGCGTTTTCTATCACACGTTACTGGAAACCCGAATTCCATGCGGATGAATCCAGAACGCTGGAAGAATGGGCGGACGAGATCCACACAACGGTGGAACAGATGATGGCGGAAGTCAAGACTGCCGACGAAACAGCAGAATCCTTCCTCTCCGGTGGTGTGGATTCTTCCTATGTACTGGCGATGTCCGATGTGCAGATGTCCGATTCCTGCGGTTATGATGACGAACGTTTTGACGAATCCGGTCTTGCGAAACAGACGGCAGATATTCTGGGACGTGGAAATTCCAGATGTCTGGTCACACCGGAGGATTATTTTGCAGTCGTTCCGTATGTGATGTACAATATGGAACAGCCGCTGGGCGACGCATCTGCGATTGCATTCGCCATTGCGTGCAGAGAAACCGCAAAACACACGAAGCTTTGCTATTCGGGCGAAGGGGCGGATGAATTCTTCGGCGGCTACAATATGTACCGCAATGCGGAACGCTATGGTGAGAATCTGAAAACCTTCTATGTGGGCAACACCAACATCATGAAGGAGGATGAAAAACAGCGTATCCTCACCTATTACAATCCCGATGTACTGCCGATCAATCTGGTAAAGTATATTTATGAGGAAACCGAAGGGCTTGATCCCCTGACAAAAATGTCGGATGTGGATATTCAGATCTGGCTTGAAGGCGATATTTATCTGAATGTTGACAAGATGAGTACCGCAGCCGGTCTGGAAATCCGTATGCCGCTGACGGACAGACGGATTTTCGACATTGCATCCCGTATGCCATCGAGATTCAAGGTGACTGAAGAACAGAATAAGGTCGCATTCCGCACGGCGGCAGCAAAGGTTCTGCCGGAGGAAATCGCATTCCGCAAGAAGCTGGGCTTCATTGTGCCCATCCGCATTTGGCTTGCCGATGAACGCTACAATCAGGATGTGCAGAGATTGCTGCACAGTGAAATTGCTGCGAAATTCTTCAAGCTGGATGAGATCCATGCGATCTTCGCTGACTATGTTGGCGGAAATTCCGATAACTGGCGTAAAATCTGGACAATTTACACGTTCCTTGTTTGGTATGAGGAATATTTTGTAAAGAGATGATGTTAATATTCCCTTTGGCAAACGTTCTTCCAGCACACCGCAGGTGTCTGGAAGAACGTATTTTTTTGACTTCCGCTGTTCTTATTAGGATGCAATAAAAAAATACCTGCCGCAGCAATATTTTTTTCGATTTTCCTTGAAATTTATGACGATATATGCTATAATATTAATATTGCTGTCCGCTGCTTCTGCTTCGGATAGTCAGGAGGACTGAATATGCGGAATTATATGACAAAATATGAGCATTATCTGCAGGAAATACTGAAGGATCCCTCTGCACAGAAGATTTCATCACTTCGTTCGGAAGTGCTGGTGCAGATCGGGTTTATGCAGCACGAACGGCTGATTCACCTCTTGGTGACAATGCTGTTTGCCTTGCTGTTCATGATCTCACTCGGTATCCTGCTGTATCTCCAGTCCCTCGCTATGCTGATCCTTACCGTCCTGCTGCTCGCACTTCTGATCCCGTACATCGCACATTACTATTTTCTCGAAAATACCGTACAGAAAATGTATGTGCTCTACAACAGAATTGCTGCACTGGATGATAATACAGCGTATCCCAATACGGATGTGAAGGAAAAAATATGATGAGTCGCTGATTCTCCAAACAATCAGTCACTATCTTTCATCCGGTTTTCACACCGTATTCATCTGCCGCTGTTATACTGGATAAGTTAACTCGGTATGCTCTCTTGGAGCGGAAAGGAATGAATGACATGAGCAAAGAAATCAAAAAAGAACAGGAACAGCAGGAGGAAGTTTATCAGAGCATCCTCGGCGACGATTTCCCTGCAGAAGATGAAACGGATTCTGTTTCGGAAAATGAAGAAAACAAGCCTGCAAAGCCCAAGGCTTCCAAGAAAAAGATCCTGGCGGTCGCCGGTATTTCCGTTGCATCCGTTGCACTGGTAGGTGCCCTGACATTTGCGGGTATTTCTGTTTTTAATAAGAACCGTGCCCTGAATGCGGTAACTTCCCCGAACTATACACTGGATACCAGAATGGTTGCCTGCTATTATCATGACATCCTCCAGATGCTGGTTGACAACTACGGTGAGGAAGGTCTGCTCGCCAACTATAACTTGGACGTGAACAAGTCCCTGAAGGATCAGACAAACCAGTTTGATCCGTCGTCAACCTGGTTCGATATGATCATGGATCAGGCACAGGGTACAATTGAGCAGCAGCTCATCATGTACGAGGCTGCAAATGCTGCCGGATTTGAGATGCCTGAATCCGATGCGGAGCTGATCACCAAAGCACTGGCAGAAGCAGATGTCGCTTCCTACGGTAACGGCGTTACAAAGGAAGATATCCGCAAGGTACTCGAAATTCAGTCAATCAGCACTTCCTACTATGATCATCTGATGGAAACGCTGAAGCCCTCCGATGAGGAAGTGCAGGAATACTATGAGGCAAATACCAAGTACTTTATGAACTGCGGTATTGCAGGCTTTGCTATCCCCTTCTCCACCGGTGAGGAAGGCGATACCGAGGATATGACAAAGGATCAGGCAAAGAAGCTTGTGGACGATCTGATGGATTCCAAAAATCCGAAGGAATTTGAAAATACAGTTGCCAATATTCTGAAAGAATACGAAGATTACACACAGGAACAGGTTGATGCAAATCTGCCCTCCATCTACAGTGATGGATTTACCTATTCAGAAGGCAACGAACTCGCTGAATGGGCTTTTGGCGGTGCAAAGGTGAACGAAACTTACATGATGGAAGCTTCCAACAGCTATTATATTTACATCCTGACAAGCAAGCCTGTAAAGGATGAAACCACTACTGTTGACGTTCGTCACATTCTCTTTATGAACCAGGACGACAACAAGAAGGCTGCCGAGGATGCTCTTGCAGAATGGGAAGCCGGTGAAAAGACCGAGGAAAGCTTCGCTGAACTTGCAAAGCAGTATTCCGAGGACGGCGGTTCCACTTCAAGCGGTGGCCTGTATGAGGGCGTTTATCCCGGTCAGATGGTTCCCACATTCAATAACTGGTGCTTCGACAAGTCCCGTAAGCCCGGCGATACAGGCATTGTGGAATCCGACTACGGCGTTCATGTAATGTACTTTGTTGCAGAATCCGGACCGATGTGGGAAACACAGATCTCCGGTACTCTCGCTCAGGAAGCATATGAAGCTTGGTATGCAGAGAATTCTCCGCTGTATCCCATTACGTTCAATGCGGATGCATTAAACAGCATTGACGGTTAATTCGGAGGCGTTATGACAAAAAAAGAGAGAACACTTGCGGCGTGCCGAATTCTGAAACAACAGTATCCGGATGCCATCTGCTCTCTGGAATATGAAAAGCCGTATGAACTGATGATCGCAACCCGCCTTTCCGCACAGTGTACGGACGCACGGGTGAATATCGTCACGAAAACGCTGTTTCAACAATTCCCCACGCTGCAGTCCTTTGCGGATGCGGATCTGACGGAGCTTGAAGAAGCTGTCAAGCCCTGTGGATTTTATAAAACCAAAGCCAAAAGCATTAAGGATGCTGCAAAACGGCTGCTGGAGGTTTACGACGGTGAGATTCCGCAAACAATGGAGGAACTGCTGACGCTGCCCGGTATCGGACGCAAAACCGCAAATCTCCTCCTCGGAGACCTCTATGGAAAACCGGCGGTCGTGACGGATACGCATTGTATCCGCATTGCCGGAAGGCTGGGACTTACCAGGAACTCAGAGCCGCAGAAGGTCGAATCCGATCTGCGTAAGCTTCTTCCGCCGGAGGAATCTTCGGATTTCTGCCACAGAATCGTGCTGTTCGGCAGAGAGTTCTGCAAGGCTCGGAAACCTCTGTGTGAGGCGTGTCCGCTGCGTGAAATTTGTCCTTCTAAGGACAAGCAATAACTTTGTATGGTATTACCCAAATGCAAATGTTGAATTTTGTATAGAACATAGGCGATGCTGTACAGCTATTGACAAAACCTCTGAAATATTATACAATAATATTATATCATTTTATAAGTAAACAGAAAAGGCGGTAGAAATAAATGGGTATTTTAACAACCATTTTTGGTTCCTACAGTGCGAAAGAACTGCAGAGAATCGAACCGATTAAAGAAAAAGTTCTCGCCCTTGAGGAAGAATACAAGGCACTTTCCGACGCTGAACTCAAGGAAAAGACTTATGAATTCCGTGAAAGATTGAGTGAGGGTGCTACCCTTGATGATATTCTTCCCGAAGCACTGGCAACCGTTCGTGAGGCCGGTGACCGTGTTCTCGGCAAGCGTGCATATCCCGTACAGATCATCGGTGCGATCGTTCTGCATCAGGGACGTATCGCTGAAATGAGAACCGGTGAAGGTAAAACCCTCGTTGCCTGCCTTGCTGCATATCTGAATGCACTTTCCGGCAATGGTGTTCACGTTGTAACTGTAAACGACTACCTCGCAAAGACACAGTCCGAAGAAATGGGTAAGGTACATCGTTTCCTCGGTCTGACAGTTGGCTGTATCCTGCATGGTCTGACCAACGCACAGCGTCGTATGGCTTACAACTGCGATGTTACTTATGCAACCAACAACGAACTCGGTTTCGACTATCTGCGTGATAACATGGTTATTTACAAGAAGGACATGGTACAGCGTGCTCCTAACTTCGCCATCGTCGATGAGGTGGACTCCATTCTGATTGACGAAGCAAGAACACCGCTGATTATTTCCGGACAGGGAGATAAGTCCACCGAACTGTATACTCTGGTTGACGCCTTTGCAAAGACACTGTCCTCTGTGACAGTCGTTGAAATTGACGACAAGCAGGATCAGGATGATGTGAACGAAAATGCCGATTACATTATTGATGAAAAGGCAAAAACTGCTACGATCACCCGTCTTGGTGTAAAGAAGGCTGAGGAACATTTCCATGTAGAAAACCTGATGGCTCCTGAGAATATGACGCTCCTGCATCATATCAATCAGGCTCTCAAGGCGATCGGCATCATGAAGCCCGATATTGATTATATCGTGGAAGACGGCGAAGTTATCATCATCGACGAATTCACCGGCCGTAAGATGCTCGGACGTCGATTCAACGACGGTCTGCATCAGGCGATCGAAGCGAAGGAAGGCGTTAAGGTTGCCCGTGAATCCAAGACACTGGCTACCATCACATTCCAGAATTACTTCCGTCTGTATGCAAAGCTCTCCGGTATGACCGGTACTGCAATGACAGAGGAAGATGAATTCAAGGAAATCTACAAACTCGACGTTGTGGCAATTCCGACAAACAAGCCGGTTATCCGTATTGATCATCCCGATCAGGTTTACCGCAGCGAAAAGGGCAAGTTCATGCAGATCATTGAACAGATCGTTGAGTGCCATGAAAAGGGTCAGCCCGTTCTGGTCGGTACGATCTCTATCGAAAAATCCGAACTGCTCTCCAAGCTCCTCAAACGCCGTGGTATCAAGCATGAGGTTCTCAATGCTAAGTATCACGCAAAGGAAGCTGAGATCGTTGCACAGGCGGGTAAGCTTGGTGCGGTTACCATCGCTACCAACATGGCCGGTCGTGGTACTGACATCATCCTCGGCGGTAATGCTGAATTCTCCGCAAAGGCTGAAATGCGTAAGCTCGAATATGATGAAATCGTAATCAACGAAGCAATCGGTTTTGCAGATACTGAAGATGAGGAAATCCTTGCAGCAAGAAAGGTTTATCGTGAGCTGTATGCAAAGTTTGACGCTAAGGTAAAGGAAGCTGCAGTTGCTGTTTGTGAAGCAGGCGGTCTGTTCATCATCGGTACGGAACGTCACGAATCCAGACGTATCGACAATCAGCTTCGTGGACGTGCCGGCCGTCAGGGTGACCCCGGCGAAAGCCGTTTCTTCCTCTCTGTAGAGGACGATCTGATGCGTATCTTTGCCGGTGACAGAATGGAATCCGTTATGCGTTCCCTCAATGTGGAGGAAACCGAACCCATCGAAAGCAAGTGGCTGACCAAGATCATCGCTTCTTCCCAGAAGAAGGTGGAAGGCAGAAACTTCAGCATCAGAAAGAACGTCCTGAACTACGACGATGTTATGAACACGCAGCGTGAGATCATCTACAAGCAGCGTGCTCAGGTTCTCGATGGTGAGGATCTGCATGATTCCATCGTTAAGATGATGGAAGAGCTGGTTACCACAGTTGCTGGTCAGTACATTGCCGAAGAGGAGAATCAGGACGACTGGAACCTGATCGGTCTGAAGGACTACTTCTACGGCTGGCTGCTGGATGACGGCGATCTGGTTTACACAGAAGAAGAAATGCTCAACAAGACTAAGTCCGATATCGTCAGCTTCCTGGTGGATAAGATCAAGAGCAAGTATGCAGCGAAGGAAGAAACTTACGGTGAAAATATCATCCGTGAGCTGGAACGTGTTGTTATGCTCAAGGTCGTAGATACCAAGTGGATGGCTCACATTGATGATATGGCAGAGCTCAAGCGTGGTATTACTCTCCGCAGCTACGGTCAGAAGAATCCTGTTGTTGAATATCGTTATGAAGGTTTCGATATGTTCGACGCTATGGTTGAGAATATCCGTGAGGATACTGTTCGTATGCTGTTGACAATTCAGATCCAGCAGGACAGAGCTCCGGAACGTGAGCAGGTAGCAAAGCCCGACGCTCCGAATGCAGGCAGCGTGGAAGCTCGTCAGTCCATGAAGGTTGGACCGAATGATCCGTGTCCCTGCGGCAGCGGTAAAAAATACAAGAAGTGCTGTGCTATGAAGGAGAACAATTAATCTGTAATTTTATCAGCCCTCTCTGTTCCATGGCGGAGAGGGCTGACGCTTTTCTTATCGGAGACTATGAATATGACTGAACTCGAAAAAATGCTGGCGGGTAGGATTTACGATCCATCCGATGCAGTACTCAATGAAAAACGAATTCGTGCACATCGGCTGTGCCGGTCGTTCAATTCTCTTGACGAGACTGAGGAAGAGCAAAGATGTGCCATTTTGAAGGAACTTTTCCCAAATATGGGTGATGGCACGTATCTGCTTGGTCCGATTCAATTTGATTATGGGGAATTCACGACATTCGGAACCAATTGCTTTGCCAATTTCAATCTGACTGTTCTGGATTGCTGTCCTGTCACCATTGGCAATGATGTTTTCTTCGGTCCAAACTGCACCCTTGCAACTCCAATCCACCCGTTACTTGCAGAGGAACGAAAGATTCGCTTTAAAAACGATGGAACACCATATGATCTGGAATATGCCGCACCCATCATCATTGAGGATGGCTGCTGGCTGGCATCAAATGTGATGGTCTGCGGCGGAGTAACCATCGGAAAAGGCTCGGTCATTGGTGCCGGAAGTGTTGTGACAAGGGATATTTCCGAAGGCGTGCTGGCGGCAGGTAATCCATGCAGGGTAATACGCCGACTTACATCGGAAGATTCAATCATGCTGAAAAAGCATCTGTTCTGATAAAAGGATGTGACACAATGAATTATGAAAATTTTGCTGCATTCTATGACGCACTGACGCAGAATGTGGATTATCCGCTGCGTGCGGCAAGGATTCACCACATTGTGGAGAGAGAGATCCGCACAGAAGGCAGAATCCTGCTTGATCTTGCCTGCGGCAGCGGCTCGATGAGCGAAGAAATGGCAAAACTCGGCTACGATGTCATTGGTGTTGACAATTCCCCTGCTATGCTGGCAGCGGCAATGGACAAAAAGTTCGAAAGCGGTTTGCCGATTCAGTATTTATGTCAGGATATGCGGGAAATTGATATGTTCGGCACGATTGATGTAACCATCTGCACGCTGGATAGTCTGAATCACCTCCCCTCTTTTGAGGATGTACAGCAGGTTTTCCACAAGGTTTCATTATTTGCACAGCCCGGCGGTTTGTTTATTTTTGACATGAATACAGTGTACAAGCATCGGGAAGTTCTGCATGACAAAACCTTTCTCTTTGACACGGATTCCGTATTCTGCGTGTGGGAAAACCACCTGAAAGAGGGAACGAACACGGTCGAAATGCAGCTGACATTCTTCGAGAAGGATGGTGAGGTGTATTACCGCAGTGATGAGTTTATTACGGAAAACGCCTATACTTCTGAACAAATTGAAGCTGCTCTCAAAAATGCCGGATTGGAACTTGTGGGAATTTTCGACGCTGACAGGAACTTGGAGCAGCCGGAAATTCTTTCAGAATTGCAGGAAACATCGGAGCGTATGCTGTTTGCAGCACGCAAACCGGAATTGGAGGATACAAAATGAGTACCATTAAAAGAGCGATTTCTGCGGATGGCAGTGTAGTTGCATCCGCAATTGACGCAACCGATATGGTTGCGATGATTGAGAAATACCACAAGCCCTCTGCCGTGGTGACGGCAGCACTGGGACGGCTTTCCATTGCCGCTTCACTGATGGGTTATGGTCTGAAAAGTGAGGATGAATCCCTGACGCTGCGTATTGATGGCGATGGACAAATCGGAAGTATGGTCGCCTGTGCTGACAGCTGGGGTCATGTGAAATCTTATGCGGAAAATTACATTGTGGAAATTCCGCTGAATGCGAAAGGAAAACTCGATGTGGGTGGTGCCGTCGGAAACGGCACGTTCTCTGTAATCAAGGATATGGGACTGAAAGAACCATATGTGGGAACGATTCCACTGATTTCCGGCGAAGTTGCAGAGGATATCGCCAATTATTACGCTACAAGTGAGCAGATTCCGACGGTGCTGAGTCTTGGCGTACTGGTCGCTCCCGATCTGAGTGTACAGTATGCGGGCGGATTTCTGATTCAGCTGCTGCCTTTTGCGGATGAAGCGTGCATCCCGATTCTGGAGAAGAATGTGGCTGAAATGCCGCATTTCACGGAGATGCTTGCAAGGGGTATGACGGCGGAGGATGTTGTCTTGAAATGTCTGGACGGACTGGATGCGAATTTACTGGATGAGGCGGAATGCGGTTATTTCTGTGACTGCAGCCGTGAGAGAACCGCAAGGGTACTGACGAGTATCAGCAAGGCAGATCTGCAGGAGCTGGCAGAAAGCAAGGAAAATATTGAGGTTTGCTGTCACTTCTGTGATAAGAAATACGCATTTACACCGGAAGAGATCCTTTCTCTGATCGAGGAATAAACGAAAAGCGATGTACTATTGTACATCGCTTCTGTCTGTCGAAAAACCTTAAAATAGGGAGTGGGGGCGAAGCCCCCACAGAGGGGTTCGGGGACGAAGTCCCCGAACGATAGCCCC
>JAZNUR010000178.1:0-12576 GCA_045592405.1 Oscillospiraceae bacterium | reverse complement strand
ACTTCATGCCGATAACGTCAGAAGAAACGATCTGATCCTCGTTGTAACCGAAGGACTCGGAAGCAGCAGCCTTCATAGCAGCATTGATGCCTTCCTTAGTTACGAAGTCGGAGGCCAAGCGGGCTTAGGAAGACAACATTCACACACAACTCCTTGGCTCACAGAACGACATGGCTGATCCGACTTCATGCCGATAACGTCAGAAGAAACGATCTGATCCTCGTTGTAACCGAAGGACTCGGAAGCAGCAGCCTTCATAGCAGCATTGATGCCTTCCTTAGTTACGTCTGTACCCTTAACAACAGCTGTCAGGATGGTTGTGGAACCTGTCGGAACCGGAACTCTCTGTGCAGAGCCGATCAGCTTGCCGTTCAGCTCAGGAATTACCAGGCCGATTGCCTTAGCAGCACCTGTGGAGTTCGGAACGATGTTTGCAGCACCGGCTCTTGCTCTTCTCATGTCACCCTTTCTGTGCGGGCCGTCGAGAATCATCTGATCGCCTGTGTAAGCGTGGATTGTGCTCATGATACCGCTCTGGATCGGAGCATAGTCGTTCAGAGCCTTTGCCATCGGAGCCAGGCAGTTTGTTGTGCAGGATGCAGCAGAAATGATTGTATCATCAGCTGTCAGTGTTTTCTCGTTTACAGAGAATACGATTGTGGGCAGATCGTTACCAGCCGGAGCAGAGATAACAACCTTCTTAGCACCAGCGTCAATGTGAGCCTGTGCCTTTGCCTTGGAGCAGTAGAAACCTGTGCACTCCAGAACAACGTCAACGCCGATCTCACCCCAAGGGAGCTCTGCTGCGTTAGCCATTGCGTAGATCTTCAGTGTCTTGCCGTCTACTGTGATTGTGCCTGCTTCATCATCAGCAACAACTGTGTGCTTGTTCTCGCCGATTGTACCGCAATAACCGCCCTGTGCTGTATCATACTTGAGCAGCTGTGCGAGCATGGAAGGCTTTGTCAGGTCGTTGATTGCAACTACCTCATAACCCTCTGCACCGAACATCTGTCTGAAAGCCAGACGACCGATTCTACCAAAACCATTAATAGCAACTTTTACTGACATTGGATATACCTCCTAAATTTTTATATTTATATTGTACACCAAATTTGGAAAAAATGCAAGTACTTTGATAGAAAAATATCAAATTTTTCATATATTCCGGCGAAAATCAACATTTCATCCAATTATTGCAAGAGAAAACTATGAAAAATCCACAATCATCCGGAAACACTAAAAAATGAACACAACGGACTTTACAATTTATTTGAAAAATGTTATAATATTAATGATACCCTGACGAATTTTGTCGAATTTTGTCGAATCATTATAAAGGAGGGAAGGTTTTGGAAGACAGCACACTGAAAATACTGAAAAACTGCTACGCTCACAGCCTGTCACTGGTCATTGTTATGGATATGGATTGGCAGATTCTCTGGTCAAACCGTCAAAACCACCATGTGCAGTATCTTCCGCAGCAGCTTGGCATCCCCACCGATCACAAGAATAATTCAACCCATCTGTTCACTTATGATGGGATTATGCAGGAATGCCATCTGTTATGCAATCCACAGGACGGTTACAGGGTTGCGGAGATCTTTCCACATTCCCAATCAGAACGAACCAACCTGCGAATGGACGTGGATGCGATCACCGCTTCCGTGCAGTCCATGACCTCTGCCTGTCAGGCACTGTACAACGAACTTCAAGAGATGGAGCTATACGATCAGACGCCCTTGCTGAACACGATGATCGGCAACTGTTATCGGATTTACCGTATGGCGTATCTCCAGAAGGAACTCGACCGCTTACAGACGGGCAGACGCAGGAGCACATTCTTTTCCGTCAATTCCGCTCTGAAGAATCTGTATGAAAAATGCCATGCCATCCTGCGTGTGTGTGCGGATGTTGCACTGGAAAACTGTTCCGAACAGATATTTCTGCAGGGTGATATGGATGAATTCCTCATGGCGGCACTGTCTGCGATTACGCTCTGCTGCAAAAAATGCGACTGCTACCAATCACTGCAAATCGCCTTGACAATGGAAGGCGAAATGGTCTGCCTGCAGATTCGTGTTGAACAGACAAACGCCGAATTGCCGGAGCATATCCGGTGTGCGGACTTCATCAACGCCGGTGACTACGAAGGTGAACGTGCCATTCTGACGTTGTTCTGTCAACAGCACAGCGGGAAATGGTTCTTCGCCGAGCAGCCGGAGGAAAGAGCCCACACCTGTCGGATCCTCTTCGAGCCGTATTCCGGAGCCATCAATAACCTTACCCTGAACAGCTCCCACGATATTCAGGAAGGGAAAATTTACAACAAATACGCAACCATGCTTTCCTGCATTCATTACCGCAAAATGTTTTAAACCTAAGGATGCCGGTGCTGTACAAAGCTATCGTTTATCTTGGGCATTCCCTTGCCTTCGACGGGGAATGCCCATAAATTTATGTTCGGCAAGCAAAAAGGATGTTTCTCCATGAGAAACATCCTTTTTATATTATGATACATCCACAAGATCAATATAGTCTCCGCCATACTGTGCGATGTAATCCTTTCTGCCCTGCAGATCGTCACCAAGCAGCAGATCAAACATCTGTACGGTACGTTCCACATCCGTCGGCATCACCTTGATCAGGCGGCGGGTATCGGGATTCATCGTTGTCAGGGACATCATCTCCGGCTCGTTCTCACCAAGACCCTTGGAACGCTGGATGGTGAATTTCTGATCGCCGATTTTATTGAGAATATTTGCCTTTTCCTTTTCCGTATATGCAAAATAGGTCTTATTCTTCGTGGTGATCTCATACAGCGGTGACTCCGCAATATACACATATCCCTCACGGATGAGTGTGGGCGTCAGACGATAGAGCATTGTCAGAATCAGTGTACGGATCTGGAATCCATCCACATCCGCATCGGTGCAGATGATGATCTTGTTCCAACGCAGATTATCCAGACTGAACTGTGCAATATTTCCCGTATTTTTCAGCTTGACTTCCACGCCGCAGCCCAGCACCTTGAGCAGATCGGTAATGATGTCACTCTTGAAAATGCGGGGATAATCCGCCTTCAGGCAATTGAGGATCTTACCACGCACGGGAATGACCGCCTGAAATTCCGCATCACGTGCAAGCTTTACCGCACCCAACGCAGAATCGCCCTCCACGATATACACTTCACGGCGTGAAACATCCTTTGTACGGCAATCAACGAACTTTGCGACCATGTTGGCAAGGTCGATATTGCTTGTCAGATTCTTCTTGATATTGAGCCTTGTACGTTCCGCACTTTCACGGCTGCGTTTGTTGATCAGAACCTGCTCGGCAATACGGTTTGCCTCGTCAGGATTTTCAATAAAATACACTTCCAGCTGATGCTTGAGGAAATCCGTCATTGCCTCCTGCACAAACTTATTGGTGATGGATTTCTTGGTCTGATTCTCATAGGACGTCTGCGTGGAGAACGATGAGGAAACCAGCACCAGACAGTCACGAATGTCGTCGAATGTGATTTTGCTCTCATTCTTATTATATTTATTATTCGCCTTGAGATAGGCGTCGATCTTCGAAACAAAGGCATTCTTCACCGCACGGTCGGGAGAACCGCCATGTTCCAGAAAACTGGAATTGTGATAATACTCAATGCAGTTCACCTGATTGGAAAATGTCAAAGCAACGGAAAGCTTCACTTTATAATCCGGCTTGTCCGCACGATCTCGGCCAACACGTTCACAGCTCCAGCACTGCACAGAGGTCAGTGACTTTTCCTCCGTCATTTCTCCCACATAGTCGGAAATGCCGTTTTCGTACAGATATTCCGTTTCTGTAAAGCTGCCGTCCGACTGCTGGGAACGATACACAAACAGCAGATTCGGATTGACAACCGCCTGACGTCGAAGCGTATCATGGAAGAATGCGTCCGGCACCATAATATCCGTGAACACTTCCAGATCGGGCTTCCAGCGTGTTTTGGTGCCCGTCTGCTTTTTCTTGTACGGTGTTTTCTGCAGACCGCCGACATTCTCACCCTTTTCAAAATGCAGGGTGTATTCATAACCATCACGATGCACGGTAACATCCATGAATTCCGATGCAAACTGTGTTGCACACAAACCCAGACCGTTCAGACCGAGGGAATATTCATAGGTTGCAGCATCGTCATCATATTTTCCGCCCGCATACAGTTCACAGTAAACCAGCTCCCAGTTGAAACGCTGCTCCGTATTATTATAATCCACCGGACAGCCTCGACCGAAGTCCTCGACCTCTATTACGCCGTCATTCCAGCGGGTAATGATGATCTTTCCGCCAAATCCGGCTCTCGCCTCGTCGATGGAATTGGAAATGATCTCAAAAATGGAATGTGCACAGCCATCAGGACCGTCGGAACCGAAAATGACTCCGGGACGCTTTCGTACCTTGTCAGGACCTTTCAGCATCGTAATACTGTCGTTGCCATACTCCTGTTTTCTTGCCATGTGTTACTCTCTTTCTGAAAAACGCATGAATGCGTGGTTTTTCTTTAAATTCTCAGCATATTCTATATCATAGCATATTTTTGCAAAAAAATCAAGGGGAAATTTCAATCGTATGACGATCATTCCCCTGACAGAAGGATTCCCCCGCCAAAGGCGGGGGAATCGTTTCTTACAGCATACCCAGCAGGATACGCTTCATATAAACCATGTCAAATACATTCACTGCACCATTGCCGTCAAGATCGGCTGCTGCAAATTCTGCCTTATCAAAGCCTTCCTTCGCAAGCAGGTACTTCTGAAGCAGCACTGCATCGACAACGTTTGCAGCACCGTCAGCATTGATGTCGCCGAGTACAGGCCCATCAGCATTGAAGTCCACCCAAAGCTCTACAGCGTCATTATTCGCCGCATACTTCGGGCTTGCGGTATTCTGTGCCGAAAGCTCTGCAGCAGTCAGTGCCTTGTTGTATACACGTACAGAGGAGAACTCTGCCTGTGAACCTCTTCCGGTATCGGGGCAGGCACCAATCGTGAAATTGTACTTGGACTGAGCTACGCCCTCTGTAGTTCCGGTTGCCTTTTCGGTCAGCATCTTGCCATCGCAATACAGACGAATGGTATTTGCAGATGCGTCATAAATACCTGCAATCTGATGCTGTCTGCCAACCCAGCTGTTTGCCATATCATCGGGCATATTGTAAGAAATACTTCTCCACGAACCGCCTGCATACACATGGAAATCCAGAATACCGGGTCTGGTTCTCAGAGCGAACGCATTGTCGCCCTTTCCTGCAAACATATTGAATTCAGGGTTGCCAGTGGGTGTAACGTTCACTTCAACTGTGAAGGAGTTCTTACCCTGCAGTGCAGCACCCAGATCATTGCCGGAAGGTACGGAAACGGATCCGGTCAGAACAGTGTTTCCATCCTTCTCCTTGAGGGATGCGGAGGATGTCACAGGAATTACGATCTGATTTGTACTCTGATCAACCACAACGGAATTAATGTTGCGATACGGCTTGGAGCTTTCCGCCAGTGATTCAGCGGATGCCTTGCCGGAAACAGGAATGATGGTGAATTCCCAGTTGTAAACATTTTTGCTCGACAGGCAGTACTGTGAAAGTGTTCCCTGTCCGCAGGTCGCACTACCTGTACCCATGGAGCCATAGTCAACGCTCAGGATGGTTTCCTTTCTGGGGGTAAGCTCATAGGGATGCTTTGCAGCCTGAAGATCACTGGGCTTGAAGTGCAGTGCACTTGCCTCCAGAGGATTGGTTGCTGCAACGAGCAGACCGCTTGTGTGCTTGCTGCTCTGCAGGGCGATCCACTTGACATCCGTAAGATTGCCGCAGTCGTCCGCCTTCATGTACGGGAAGAACATTTCAGATACTGTGCTTTCCCATACGCCCTGTCTGCCGTTTGTCTTTCTGTCATTAAAGGTTTCTACAGGGCCATTGCCATACCATGAAACATCCTCAAAGCCTGTAGGAAGTGTCATCATTGAGCCGACTCTCAGGAAGCTGCCCATACCGGACGCTGTTGCATCCACAGTCATGTTCACGGTAACCTCACCGCTGCCGTTGATGGTATAAACGATGGTTTCCTTGGTGTTTCCTGCATTCGGGAATGTCAGATCCACGGTAATGACATTCTGTCCGCTTGCATTTTTCGATGTCTTGACGCTGTTTACCTTGATGCTGTTTGCAGCGTGCTGCCAGTTTGTATCGAACAGCTTCTGCTTACCGGCGTTATTATCGTTTTCAACGTATCCACGCCAGAAATTGGGTACAGGACCTTCGCTGATCAGGGTTTCGCCCTTATAGGTATAGGATTTCATTGTACCTGTTGCCTTGTTGATGGTGAAGGAGAAATCCTCGCCCTTTACGTCATAGCCGTTTGTAGATTCTGTCACAGTCACAGCATCCTTGCTGACCGGTGCCGTCACCTTTCTTGCAGCTGCCGGTACCTGGAACTGTCCGTAAGAGATCTCTGTGCCTGCCGGAAGCAAATCTGTTCCCGTCTTTACCAGTACGGATACGTTCAGATAGAACTCATCGCCTGCCTTCACAACACTCGGCATTTCATACGGTACGGTAATGGTTCCCTTGGAAAGCGGTGCAACATTTGTATTTGTCGCCAAGCCCTCATCCACAACGATACCATTTCTGAGAAGCTGATACTCTACGGTATATTCGTTAAGGTTTCTAAAATTGTTTTCGTTATAAACAGATACCTTTCTGCTGCTGATCAGATCGGAATCACCGCTGAACCAGAAATTCTGGTACTGGAACTTAACTTCGGCGATCTCAGGCTGCTCCGTTCTGTCGGGGCTTACCAGACCGTTCTGGCAGAAGCTGTTATCATTGGGGTTATCGCCCCAGTCGCCGCCGTAAGCGAAATAGTGGCCCTTGCTTTCTTCAGCATACAGATTCTTGTGAGCATAGCTCTGTGCGTAGTAATCCCACAGACCGCTGTCACCGGAGGGTCTGTTCTTGCTGTAATCCATCCATACAAGTACGGAGGAATCGGAAGAAGAAATTGCCGGTGTGGAAGAACGCTGACCGTCGATTTCAGACTTAGACAGTGCTCTTGTATAGATACGTGCAATGGCGATCTCACCGGAAACTTTTCTGCCGTTTTCGGAGTCAAAACCGATACCGATCGGCTGTGTACCAGCTGCAATGCTGTCAGCAACGCTGCCGGATTTCATCTGATTACCATCCACATAGATGGAGATTGCACCCTTATTGTAAACACCGACTACCTGATGCCACTGTCCCACCCAGTTGGAGGGGAAGTCACAGGATACGGATTTCCAGGAACCGCCGTCGTATACGAAGAATTCCAGTCCGCTGCCGGAGCTTCTGGTCTTGAGTGCCACCTGCTTGTCACCCTTGGAAAGCAGTACGCTGTTGGATGCTGTGGATGCGGGCTTTACCAAAACTTCAAAGGTAAATGCCTTGCCCGTTCCTGCAAGTGCCGCATTGAACTTTGCAGTATCCTTGAGTGTTGAATAGCCGCTGAAGGACTTACCGCCGTTAAGGCTTCCAGTGCCTGCATTGTTGTTCCAGTTTGCGTCCGTACCGTAGCAGGAACCGCTGTTTCCGACGGAGTCGGTGATTGCATAGGACGGATTGAGTTTGCTCAGGCTCACAGCTCTCGACTGGTCACACCAGTCCCAGATGAAGCCGCCGAGCATATTGTCGGCACTGCGGATGGGATCCCAGTATTCCTTCAGAGCACCTACGGAGTTACCCATTGCGTGGTCATATTCGCACATTACATAGGGCATTTTGCCGGCACCTGCTCTGCCCCAGAGGCTGCCGGAACCGGGGTACATATTACTTGACATATCAACGCCCAGCTTGTCGCCCTGTCCCTCACTATGTACAGGTCTTGTCGGGTCATTTCTCTTGAAGAACCAGATCATATCACGGAACATACCGTTGGAAGTATTCGGATCGCCCGTATATACCATCTCGTTACCGATGGACCAAGAAACATTGGAAGGATGATTCTTCAGACGTTCAAACGTCGTCTTGGTTCTGTCCATTGCCAGCTCATAGAACAATCCCTTGGCATCGTGGTTGTTCATCAGTGCATGGCATTCCAGATTGGTTTCTGCCATCACATACATACCGTACTTGTTGCACAGCCAGTAGAGGTAGGAGTCGTTGCTGTAATGCGAGGTACGGATGGAATTGATGTTGTTTCTCTGCATTACACGGATGTCTTCTTCCATCGCTTCCTGCGTCACTGCCTTACCGTTGAAAGGATCCGTATCGTGACGGTTAACGCCCTTGAACAGCAGACGCTTGCCATTGATGGTGATGGGATCCCACTTTGTTGTGGTTACCTTATAATTGGAATCAACCTGTGTGGAAGTAAATCCAACCTCACGGAAACCAAGCTGCTGAGAAACGGTTTCCACTGCAACACCATTGCCGTCAACCAGTGTCAGCACAAGTGCATACAGATTGGGAGTTTCTGCCGACCATAATTTCGGTGCAGTTACCGGCTTACTGATCTTGAAGTTTGCAGTCTTGCCGGATTCTACTGAAGTTACCGGAATGCTGGTACTGCCGACGATATTTTTTCCTGCTTCGTCCAGTACTTCCACATTCACGTTCCAGCCGTTGTGGGCAGTGGTGGAAAGGTTCTTGATGTCCACAGAAAGATTCAGTGTTGCGTTCGTGTAGGAAGAATCCAGATCTGTATTTACCGTATAGTCGCTGATGTGTACCAGCGGCTGGCTGGTCAGGAATACGTCACGGAAAATACCGCCGTCATAGATCATATCCTGTCCTTCGAACCATGTGCCGTCACAGAACTTATGTACCTTGACTGCCAGTGTATTCTCACCGCTTGTCAGGTAATCCGTAATGTCAAATCTGTGCGGGCTGAATGTATCCTCACTGTAGCCGACTTCCTTGCCGTTGACATACACATAGTATGCAGATTCCACGCCCTCAAAGTGGATGATGACACGTCTGCTGTCGGCAAGCATTGCAGAATCCACAGTGAACGTCTTGCGGTACAGACCAACGGGATTGTAGTTGACCGGAGATTCCGGAACCGTTACATAGTCATAGCCACTCTGCCACGGCATGACAACATTGGCATAGATCGGGAAATCAAAGCCCTGACACGTCCAGCTTTTCGGAAGCTGCACGGTCTTCCAGCCGTCCGCACCGTTGGGTGTATAATTGCTGTTCATGAAGCCTGCGTTGATCAGCGGCTGTGCTTTGCCCTCATTCTGGAATACCGCCAGCTGCCAGTCCTCACCCTCACCTGTCAGCATCTGCAGATAGGTGGACTTTTCTCTTGCATTGTAATCCCAGACTGCATTCGCAGCGGACGCTGTGTTCTGGTAGGGAATCAATGTCAGCGACGCCTCTTCCCGGTTGATGCCGAACACATCCTCACCCGTCACGTTTCTGCCGTTCACGTCCGAGTAATCCTTACCCGTCCATTCCTTGTGCGTGAACTTTTTAGCATTCACATTTGCTGTTACTGCTGATTTTAAGCCCTTGGATGATGTTGCAGCCGAAACTGTCAGCTCTGTCAGCGGGACAGAAATTGACATCATCGTACAGGCAAGTACCAGCGATAATAATCTCTTGGTTCTCTTCATAGTAACCTCCCTTTTCTATTTTTCTTGCATTGTATGTAAAAAAACTTATGCATAATTTATTTTAACACAATTCACACTATGTACACAACCCCATATTAAACGTTTTGGTGGATAAATTGAATATTTCGTTAACTTTTTTTGTAAACAATATAGATTTCATTGACAGTATTTTTCTGCTCATGGTATAATCATGGTAACGGGGCTTTCCGGTAAACAACCCCGTTTGATAGTCTTACAAAAGAAGGTGTATATATGAAACGCAAAGCAATCTCCGCCATTACAGCTGCTGCCATGCTCTGTGCTGCTGCAACGACACATTCGCCGCAGCAGGACATCTTTGCTGCGGATGCTTATGACGTAGAAGTATCCGTGAATTTGGACGCCTACCGCAAACCCATCAGCCCCTATATTTATGGCGTCAACAGTCAGTTCCGTACGGAGGAATACCTGTATCCTGCGTATGCGACTTCCGCACGTCAGGGCGGCAACCGTTTTTCCGGCTACAACTGGGAAACGAACTACTCCAACGCAGGTCGTGACTGGCTGCACAATTCCGATGCCTATCTTGTGGATTTTGACAAGGAACAGCTTGCCATCCCCGGTGCACCTGCACTCGGATTTGCACAAGAGGCTGCAAAGAAGAACGTTTCCTACAAGGTCACGACCATACAGATGGCGGGGTATGTTGCCGCAGACGGTGCCGGAGAGATCAGCGAGGATGAGATCGCTCCTTCTGCACGCTGGAAAGAAGTCAAGGCAAGAAAAGGCAGTGCATTTTCACTGACGCCCGACAAGACGGATGATTATGTGTACATGGATGAATATGTTAACTACCTTGTACAGAATCTGGGCGACGCATCGACAAAAACAGGCTATCAGGCATATAATCTGGATAACGAGCCAAGCCTGTGGTGGACAACGCACGCCAGAATGCATCCTGAGCAGCCCACCTGTGAGGAAATCGTCACAAAATCCATAGAATTCGCGTCCGCCATCAAGGATGTCGATCCAAAGGCAGAAATCTTCGGACTTGCCCTGTACGGTGTCAATGCCTATACGGGATTCAACAATGCTCCCGACTGGGCGGAGCATTCCGATAAATACGACTGGTTCCTGTCCTACTATCTGGATGAGATGCGAAAAGCAGAGGAGGAATACGGCAGACGCCTGATTGACGTGATCGACCTACACTATTACTCGGAGGCAAAGGGACAGTGCCGAGTGACGGAATGCCAGGATCCCACACATACCGATTGCGTGGAGGCACGGCTGCAATCGCCCCGTACGCTGTTCGACCATAATTATGTTGAGAAAAGCTGGGTGGGCGACAATCTCCAGCAGTTTCTGCCCATCCTGCCAAATGTGCAGAAATCCATAGACAAGTATTATCCCGATACAAAAATTGCAATGACAGAGTATAATTTCGGCGGCGGCAACCACATTTCCGGTGCAGTCGCACAAGCGGATGCATTGGGCGTTTTCGCATCGCATGGCGTATATGCGGCGAATATCTGGCAGCTGAATGAGATCGAATACCAGCTTTCCGCCATCAATCTCTATACCAATTATGACGGCAAAGGCTCACATTTCGGTGACACCCTCGTTATGTCCTCCACTTCTGACATTGAAAGGGCAACTGCCTACGCCTCCATCAGCGGTTCGGATGCCTCCAAAATTACAATGGTTCTGACCAACAAGAGCCTGACGGAAACGCAGAAAGCGTCCATTCGTCTTGATTCCGATGCGGAATACAGCTCCGCAAAGGTTTATGGCATCACAGGGGATTCCAGCGAAATCAGGCTGCTGGATACAGTGGACAGCATCAAGGATAACAGCTTCACACTCGAAATCCCTGCACTGTCCGTTGTGCAGATCGAAATCATTGCTGATGAGTATCTTCTGATGGGCGATGTGAATTCCGATGGCAGCGTGGATGATACGGACGTGCGGCTGCTCGGCGATTTTCTGCTTGCGAAATCCAATACAAAAATCTCAAATGAATACGCCGATCTTACACAGGACGGTACGATTAATGCCTTCGATCACGCCGTACTGAAACGGAATCTGGCAGTCTGGAGAACAGCTCCTGTCACAGAGGATGTGGTGGGCTTCTGGGAAACCAAAGCGGGACAGTGGCGGCTGAAAAATGGTCTGGGCGGCAAAACTGTCACCTGCACATTTTCTGCAAAGGCAGGAAACAACCTAAAGCTTGCGTACGGTTATTGGGATCCGACAGTAAAAAATGAGGAAACGGGAAAAATGGGCGTATGGGTGCATAATGACACCACACAGCTCGGTACACACCCGTTTGACGAAAACGGCAGGCTGGTTCTGGATGTTCCGGTTCCGGAAAACGCAATGAGCATGGAACTTATGATCTACAACTACATGACCACGGATGCAAATGGCGAGGTGATACAACTCGATAAGAGCGAGGTTGTGCTTGAGAAGGTTGTTTATAAGTAACGTAAAAATGCAGGCGATCCATGATCGTCTGCATTTTTCATTCCAGTCTCTTTATGAAACGCAAGCGAAACACTGCCATTGCCTAATTTTGCAAACCTGCTGCATATTCTGCCGTTTTTCGATAAATGGCATTCTGAACGGTAACATTTGTCATGCGTACACATATAATATAGTAGGTACTTTCTGCAAGTACCGTATTGATAGACTGGAGGAGCGTCATGAGCAGACAAAACAATTTCGGCGGCGACTGCTGCTGTAACCATAATTCTGATGAATATTGCTGCCACAGAAGGCCCTATGACTGCATTGTATGTCCGGAAGGCCCCGTTGGACCTCCCGGACCTGTCGGTCCGCAGGGACCCATTGGTGCAACCGGACCTGCCGGACCGCAGGGACCCATCGGCGAAACCGGACCTGCAGGCCCACAGGGACCCATCGGTGCTACCGGACCTGCCGGTCCGCAGGGACCCATCGGCGAAACCGGAC
>JAZNUR010000177.1:0-4023 GCA_045592405.1 Oscillospiraceae bacterium | reverse complement strand
GTTCGCAGAAACACTATTTCGTAACTGTTAAGTGGTATATGACTTGCAACTATTCCGTTAAGACCAAACAGCAATAATGCTGATATGTATTTAATAAATGCTTTACTATCCATTGGGTACATCTCTTTCAAATTCTTATTTATCGGTCTGTCCGATTTTCTATATTATACCACACTTTACAGATAATTGCAATAAAAAACCTCCGATGCTTTCTCATCGGAGGTTTGTTGTTCGTTTTGGATTATAAAAAAGCCGTTTGTGATTGTTAGTCACAAACGGCTTTAAAAAGAGATTCCGGGAGCAATAGTTGCATTTAAGACATCAGCTTAAATTATATACTTTTCCTTCCGAGTCGATCATACGACTTAAAAAATACACGCCCGGCTCAACAGAGTAATCCGTAGCATCCTTCATATATTCTGCCGAAACCGTAAACGTAGTTGTTTCCCCGGGGAGCAGCTCCTCGTCTCCGAGTGAATAACCGCCGCCTTGTTCTACAGTACCGTCTTCTTTGGGCTTGGGCAGAGTTGTTTTTTTGACCAAACAGCCAACGCTCTCTGCCGGTTCATTCCCATTATTCGTTGCTGTAATGACCAGCTCTCCGTTTTCGTTGATTCCCCAATCCCAGTCGATTTCGTTTTCGATTTTATTAATACGATCAATATCTACTTGGAAAGACTGGTCTTCAACTATTGTATATAACGCAATTTTTGCAGCAGTATCTTTTGTGGGATAAGTCATAGCAATCGAATAACATCCATCGGCTCTGTCGCAAAACAGTGTTTCCGTTGTGGAGGCATTTTCTGAATTATCTGCTACAAATTTCCAAAGTGTAAGATCATAATCCGGAGAATGGAAAAACACATCTCCCGTTATTGATTCAGAGCTGTTCTCATAGCAGAAACGATGGTATTCCCATATAGCTTGTTCCCATGTTGTTTTTTCTGCATTGGCACCAAACTTTGCTGCGGCATCTTCGGCAGTTGTGTCCGGAAGATGTGTTACCTGATAGATGACGGATTTATCATCATTCTGAAACAGCAATTGCTTCTGTGGGGATGCGATGCTCAGGTCATAATTATATCCGATGGCGGCACGATACTCTCTCGGATCCAATTTATGGGATGCACATCCGGTACACAGCATTGTAAATGCGAGAATCGCAACAGAAAAAACACCAATTTTGTTACGAATTTTTTTCATGTTTTTCCTCCTGATAAATGTTGAATGGTTTCATGATTGTCATCCGTGTATGCCTCAACTCGAAACGCAACGATATGAATATTGTAACATAATCTGATATAGTTGTCAATAATTACTATTTTCACTTTCAGGTGACTATTGATAATATATGTCAAGCTATACTGCAAAAAGAAAAGCTTCCGATCACTCGGAAGCTTTCAAATGCGTCTGACGGCACAGACGCTTTACTGGTTGGGGTGGAAGGATTTGAACCCTCGAATAACGGAGTCAGAGTCCGCTGCCTTACCGCTTGGCGACACCCCAATATTTGGTCTGCTGTTTCACAGCTTTTATATTATATCACGTTTTGAAATGTTTGTCAAGCCCTTTTTGAAAAAATTTTTGAGTGGAACAAAATTCAGTGTGCTATCCTATTATATATAAAATAATACATGAAGTCGATTGATGATTGCAATGGCAAATTTACAAGTAAATCATGGGAATTTGACAGGAAAATGTGCAAGTATACAAAAAATGAAAAACTTTATGAAAGCCGCTTGACTTTTATTTTTTGTGAGATATAATTAAGAGGGTTTGTGTCTTGCATAAGCCAATTTAAGCTCATTGCTGTTTTCGTTTGCATGGAATGCAGCAAGATGAAAGGAGTCTGCAATGATTGCTCAAATTTCAGCCATTGTCATATTTGTGGCAATGTTCATTCTGATCATTACGGAAAAAATCGAAAAACACTATGTGACCCTCGGTGCAGGTCTGCTTACCCTCGTGGTGGTATTCGGCATCTGCATGAAAGATGTCGGTGCGATCTGGGATATTATCAATCTCAAGGCACTGGGCACTGCGGGATTCTGGCGTACTACCGGTGCGGAATCCGAATCCGGCGGTGTGGACTGGGCAACCATTCTGTTCCTCGGCGGCATGATGATCATGGTCGAGGGAATGGCGAGAGTCGGATTTTTCCGCTGGCTCTGTATGCGTATCGCCAAAATGGTTCGCTATAAGACCATCCCGATTTTTCTGGCATTCATGACCATGTCGTTCATCCTTGCCATGTTCATTGACAGTATCACCGTGATTCTCTTCCTTGCCTCTGTGACGATTGAGTTGGCAAGACTTCTTGGATTCAATCCCGTGCCGATGATCCTGTCGGAGATTTTCTGTGCAAATCTCGGCGGTTCCGCCACCATGTGCGGTGATCCGCCCAATATCATCATCGGTTCCAATCTGCATTATTCCTTCATGGATTTCGTGACAAATACCGGTGCAATCGCACTGATCTCCTTTGTCTTTATTATTACCTATTTCTTTCTGGTTATGCGTAAGGAATTATCTTCCTCCGGCGGCACGGCAACGGATTTCTCCAAGCTTCCGTCCCCCGAAAGTGCCATCACCGATAAAGTGGGCTTTGTTGTGAATGTCCTGATTTTCCTTGCAGCGATAACGCTGTTGATCACCCATTCCACAACGGGATTCACGGTTGCCTTCATCGGTGTTGCAGTGGCAATTGTAACCGTCATCACCTCCGGAAAGCACCTTCTGACGGTTCTGAAGAAGGTGGATTACAAGACGCTGCTGTTCTTCATTGGATTGTTCATTGTTGTCGGCGGTCTTGAGCATACCGGTGTGCTGGTCGTGATTGCGGATTTCATCAGTAAGATCTGCGGAACAAACTATCAGCTGATGGTAATCATTATTATCTGGCTCTCTGCAGTTGCAAGTGCATTTATTGATAATATTCCATTTGCGGCAACCATGGTTCCTGTTATCAAGAGTCTTGCGGCGACGACGGGCATCAGTCTGGATACCCTTGCGTGGTCGCTTGCCATGGGTACGGATGTCGGCGGCAGTGCAACGCCCATCGGTGCATCCGCAAACGTTGTCGGTACGGCAGCAGCTGCAAAAGCAGGTCATCCCATCGGATGGGGCGAGTACTGCAAGAAAATGGTGCCTGCAACATTGATCGTTCTGGTTATCAGCACAATTTACATTTGTGCAGTATATTTGTAATATAAATAATGCAGGAGGTGCAGAAAATGGAAAAACAACTGATCATTGCTGTCAGCCGTGAATACGGCACAAGCGGTCACAACATCGCATTGGCACTGTCGAAGAAATTTGACATTCCGCTGTACAACAGAAATATGCTTGATGAGATCGCAACCCACAAGAATGTGGATGTGCAAAAGCTCCACAAGTACGATGAGCGTCCGAGGAATATGCTGATCTCCCGCACCGTCCGTGGTATGTCCAACTCCCCCGAGGAGGCGATTGCGGAGTTCCAGTTTGACTATCTCAGACAGAAGGCGGAAAGCGGCGAATCCTTTGTTGTCGTTGGCCGCTGTGCGGAACACGTGCTCCGTGATTATCCGGGACTAATCAAAATTTTTATTCTTGCCGATGTCAAAGATAAGCTCAAGCTCGTGCAGGAAAAGCGTGGTGTTTCTGAAAAGGAAGCAGGTGCGATCATGTTCCGCCACGATAAGAAGCGTAAGGCGTACCACAATTACCACTGCCCGATCAAGTGGGGTGATTCCAGAGGCTATGATATTACGATCAATGCCAGCCGCCTTGGTATTGAAAAGACGGCCGATTATCTGGAAACCTATGTGCGTATGAGAATGGATGCTCTTGAATAAGACCGGATCCCCCGATTGTATCGGGGGATTTAGCTTGTCAAAAAGTCTATTTTCTGGGGTTGGCACCCCGAAGCCTGCCCCCACCCCAACCCCTCCCCCAAAGTGGGTGGGGCTATATTGCGAGGGTACTGCGTGGCTTACTGCCACCGTCCCCTCTGTCACTTCGTGACGTCTCCCCACCCCGTGG
>JAZNUR010000176.1:0-3726 GCA_045592405.1 Oscillospiraceae bacterium | reverse complement strand
AGAGATTCGTATCTTCGACTATTTTCCGACCATCGGATAAAGAATACTCGTTTCCATAGGAAAATTCCTTACAATATTCCAGATAGCTGCTGTTTTCAGGCAACTTCAAATCAATTACCTGTATATCATTCATCATGTCATCTGTTACGCCTGTATCATCTGTCACGCTTGTATCATCTGCCACGCTTGTATCATCTGTCATGCTTGTATCATCTGTTACGCTTGTATCATCTGTCACGCTTGTATCGTCTGTCTCGCTTGTATCGTCTGTCATGCTTTGCGCAACGTCGGATGTGAATGTTTCCATTTCTGAGTCTTGTTTACCGGAACTTTGTTCACTCGCATTACATCCTGTACATAAAAGCAAAGATAAAGTTACCACTAATAATCTTTTCATAGTTACCACCAACCTCATTATCTATTTCAATTACGGATTTCATCCAGGCAGGGATTTTCCTTGTTGGATTTACTTCGCTTTTGTATATGATTTTTCGTGACAATAAAAGGAAATAACCACCCAAGCGTCCAAACTTAGCGGTTATTTCTTAACTCTAACTTGGGAACAACCGTCAACCGGTGCACTCTCTTCATTCTTATTATACGCCTTCGTAGCAGGAATGTCAAGTCTAATTTATGAGTCAAAACAAAAAGCTTCCGATCACTCGGAAGCTTTTACTGGCAGGGGCGGAAGGAATCGAACCCTCGTCAAAAGTTTTGGAGACTCCTATTCTACCGTTGAACTACGCCCCTATATAAGCCGCCGCATCTCTGCGACTTATACAGTATATCATATTTCGGTTTGTTTGTCAAGTCTTTTTTTCATTTTTTTGCCGAAGCACGTAAAGTATTGCTTTTCCCGTCAAAATCCTGTATAATAGAACTATATTTTTGCGGGGGTGATGGAGCATGAGCGTTTTTTCCGAGCTGATCAAAAATTTCGACAAGACACGGGATTATGTCCGTGAATTTTTTATTTACGGTTTCAAGGTGCGTGGGGATTTCGACGGCAAGAGTGCAAGAACCTACGACAACGAAAAACGCCGTGTGGAAAGCTGGCTGGGGGATTTTCTGCGATACGACACCACCGAGCGTGGCAAGCAGGTTGCCATTTCCGTGGACAGCAGTCAGATCTCCGTCAATCCCCTCTACCGTGCACTGGCATCCCGCAGCTTTACCGATAATGACATCCGTCTGCATTTCCTGCTGCTCGACCTGCTTTCCGATGGAAAGCCATGCTCCATCCGCACGCTCACAGAAAGACTCTCGACGGAATATGATGCGGTGTTTGATGAGCAGACTGTGCGGGGAAAGCTTCGGGAATATGCAGCGGAGGGAATCCTGATCGCTGCACGCTCGGGAAACAGCATTCTCTACCAGCTCTCTGCCGAAACGCCGCATTCCCTGCTGCAAACGCATGAGGGGCTTGCAGATGCCGTGAAATTCTTCTCCTGCCTGCCGGAATTCGGCTTTACCGGACACACGATCCTGCAGTCCGCCGGTCTGCAGAACGACTGTTTCCTGATGAAGCACAATTATATCGTGCATACGCTTGAGGATGTAATTCTCCAGCAGCTCAGCGACGCCATCGGCAATGAACACAGCGTATGTATCCAGTACATCGGCAGAAAACGCATCCCGCAGGAAATTACAGGCATACCGCTGAAGCTCTATGCATCTGCCCAGACGGGGCGACGCTATCTGATTCTCTACCAGACCGATTACAAGCGTCTCACCTCCTATCGTCTGGACTTCATCCGCCGCATCACCGACTGCGGCAAATGTGAAAAGTACCGTGAATATGCCGACATCCTGCAGCGGAATGCAAACCGATGCTACGGCGTATCCTTCGGAGAATGCGGCGATCATCCGGAGGTGCATACTGTCCGCATGACCATTCGGGCGGATGCGGAGACGGAACCATATATCATTGATCGGATACAGCGTGAGAAACGCTGCGGTTCGGTCGAATGCATCGGCAGCGGGCTGTATGCGTTCACGGCAGAGGTTTTTGATCCCAACGAACTGATGCACTGGGTGAAAACCTTCATCGGGCGTATTGTGTCCATTGAGGGAGCGTCGGAGGAAACCAAACGGTTCGTGCAGGACATTGTGCGGATGCAGCGGATGTACAACGAAAAGGAGGCGGAAGATGCAGCTGTTCAGTGAAATTTATGGTGCGTACTTTCGCACTGTTGAGCGAATTCTGTCAAAAGAACGGATCACCAAACAGGAGATCCGTGACATCATACATACGGAAGCCTTTCGGGATTCCGCCCTCTTTCTGCCGCAGAAGCTCAATCCTGACTCCCCTGAAAGCTGGGGCTTGCTCAGGAAAAATCCTGACGGCAGCTTTTCCCGCATTACCCAAAATCCGCCGCCGAAATTCCTCACGCTGCTGCAAAAACGCTGGCTGAAGTCGAAGCTCTCCGACCCAAGAATGCGGCTGTTCCTGTCAAAGGACGTTCTGCAAGGACTGGATGCCGAGCTTGCGGATACCGAGCCGCTCTACCCTGCGGATATGTTCCGCTATTTCGACGTTTTCTCTGACGGCGACAGCTATGAAAGCAAAGCCTACCGCCATGCATTCCGCACAATTCTGCAAGCCATCCACACGGACGAGATACTGGAAATCCGCTTTGTCAGCGGCAAGGGCAGGCCACAGCACGGGTATTTCCTGCCGCTGAAGCTTGAATATTCCCGTAAGAACGACAAATTCCGAGCGTTCTGCTGCCGCATTGGAAAGGATGGCGTTGCAGGTTTCGGTACGCTGAACATCGGGCGTATTACGGAAGTTTCCAAAACGGGCAGGCATTTTTCAAGCGAGGGACTGACGCAGCAGTGGCTTGCAAGCCGCCGCTGCAAGGAACCTGTGCAGGTCGAGGTTTACGGAGAACGCAACGGCATTGAACGGTTTCTGATGGAATTTGCATCATTTGAGAAGCACACGGAATGGGACGCCGACCGTGGCACCTGCATGGTGCGGCTGTGGTACGATACGCAGGATGAAACGGAACTGCTCATTCAGCTGTTGAGCTTCGGCCCTGTGGTGGAAATTCTCGGTCCCCCCGATTTCCGACGACAGGCGGCGGAACGTGTGGCAGCACAATATGCGTTGCTGGATGGATTTCAGGAGAAAAACTAAAATTTGTGATACACACCTCGTTTCGGAGAACTGCCGAAACGAGGTGTTTTCGTCCGATTTGCCAAATTCTTTTGCACGGCATTGTGCAGGTCTACAATTTTTGGAACTCTTGTCAGATTTCGGCTCCCTCATGTGTATTAAGGTTGAATGCGAGTTACTGTATTGCACCGCAAAAAGGAGGAACCCACATGAGAAAATTCACTGCAACCATCACGGCGGCACTGCTGCCCTCCCTGGCCGCCTGCGGCGGCAAGCCCGTGCAAAATCCGGACACCCCGACGACCTCGGATTCGGCAGCAGCCGAACAGGAGCCGGCACCAACGGATGAGAACGGGGACATTCTTATCCGCATTGCAACGGATGAAACGCAATACCTGCTGCCGGAACTGGAAACAGCGATAGAGGCATTCAACGAAATGGACAACGGTTATCATGTAAAGCCTGTGATCTATTCGCTTGGCTCGGATGACAGCGGCGGACTTCAGACAGCAGATATGCGATTGTTGATGGATGTCATGCAGGGAGAGAACGTGGATATTGTGATGGATCGCTCTTTCTTCGATCAGAGCAATTATGATATTCTG
>JAZNUR010000175.1:0-13040 GCA_045592405.1 Oscillospiraceae bacterium | reverse complement strand
CTGCATGCCAATTGCCTTGATCAGCAGTCCCGCAACAACGGAGCTGCCCACACCGCCGGACAGTGCCAGCAGTACCTTCTTGTCACCAACCTGTGCACGAACCTCTGCAATCTGCTCTTCAATGAAAGCATTTGCAAGCTCTGCACTGGTGATTCTTGCCGTGGATTCCGGTCTTACATTTGTCATAGTACACTCTCCTCCAGATGAATACGCATCAGCGTGCGGCGGTATGCCGTCGTTTTGACGGGGTATTTTTTAATATATATTATCATATCACAAAACCTCGCAATTTTCAATAGGTTTTTGCAATTTTAGAACACATGGAAAAAAGTTATTTTATGATATGTTTGTAATTGACAAAATATACAAATTCATGCTATAATGAGTGAAAATCGACCTTAGGAGGAATCCCCATGCCCGAAATCAAACAGACCACCAACCCCAACGCCGTTACCAGAATTGCTGACCTGCTGCAGCGATGTGAATTCGAAGATGTGGAACGCAAGCTCCGCCTGCACTACGGTGCACGGGAGCTTGACAAATACCGCACTCTATACGAGTCACTCTGCGGCACAACGCCCATACCGTCCGAGGAGGAATTATTCCTGTACATCAGCGTTTTCATGGAGGACGAAGAAGAGGATGTCCGTGTGGACGAGTTCGACGAGGACGACAACGAGCTGATGTTTGATGTAAGTGCATTCTCACCCGTGGAGGAAACCGTGTATTCCATCGCATCCGCATCGTGGGGAGAATTTGTACAGCTTGGCATTTCTCCCGTGACGCTTCAGAGATTTTCAGCAGAAAGCATACTGGCACACTGCCTGTACGAGCTTTCCTGCTATGGGTTTGAAAACAGAAAATAAATGCAATTCAGGGCTTTCTTCTCAAAAGATGAAGAAAGCCCTGATTCTTTAGATGGTATACCCCTTTGCCCTGAAATTGTCGATCAGATCGCCGAGAATCTGTGCATTGGTGGAAGAAACCGAGTGCAGCAGCAGGATTTCGCCGCCGTGTGCAGCATCCGTCAGCTTCTGCAAAGATTCCGCCGGATCGGGCTGCTTGTCCGTGATCCAGTCCACATATGCACAGCTCCAGAACAGTGTCTTGTAGCCGAGCGACTGTGCCGTTTTCAGCGTATCCTCCGAAAACTCACCGCAGGGGCAACGGAAATACTGCATCGTATAGCCGTATTTCTCAATCATAAATTCATGCAGGGATGAAATTTCCTCCCTTGCCGCCGCATCATCCAGCTTTGGCAGCGATGCGTGCGTCATGCCGTGGTTGCCAAGCATATGCCCCTCTTTGATCATTCGTTCAATGAGTGCGGTTTCCGTCTTTGCATAGTCCCCCGTCAGGAAGAAAATGGCTGTAACATTCTTTTCTGCAAGCGTATCCAGAATTTCGTCCGTGTAGCCGTTTTCGTAGCCCTGATCGAATGTCAGAATGATTCTGTTCCTGTCTCCGGAAGTCGCATACGCATCGTATTTTCCAAATTGTGCGTCAAAATCCAGTGCCCCCGTCGGGCAGTTGTTCCCGTCAACCTGTGTGCCCTGTCCATATCCCATGCTGCCGCCGGATGCAGAAACGGGCATTGCCGTCATCAGCACGCATCCCAGCAGCAATGCTGTGATCCATTTCATACAACCCCTCTTTTCTGCGGTCTGTGCCGCAAGAATAGTATGCATTCAAATGGACAGCATATGTGTGGGAGATGTTTCTGAAACAACGAAATGTCCGCATCCCTCAAGATGCGGACATTGCAAATCCCACTCAATGATTCAGGTAATTTCTTACCAGTGCCTGCAGCAGTTCGTCTCTGTCTATATGGCGGATCAGGCTGCGTGCGTTGTTGTGCGTGGTTATGTATGTCGGATCCTCGGACAAAATATAACCAACAATCTGATTGATCGGATTATAACCCTTCTGTACAAGAGCATCATAAATGATGGTAAGATTACGCTTGAGCTCAATCTCACGTTCTTCATTCACCGAAAATTTCATTGTTTTATCAGACATGATGCTTCCCCCTTTTCGGAAAAAATTAACCACTTATATTATACCTTATTTTTGCTTGTATCTCAATAGTTTGCGGTAGATTTCTCTTTGGATTCTACGTTTTGCAATGTTTTTGACCCGTTTTTTGTGCACTTTGCCGAATTCCGCAGGGGACGTGCCCCTGCGGTTACGGGGGATTATTCGCAGCCGGAACAGCTTCTCTTTACGAAGGAATCGCACTCGGTACATTCGGGTACTGTAGGATTCGCCTCGTGTGTGCCAACCTTGATGCAGTCAAGGCTGCAGTAATCCTCGGTTTCCATGTTGTACTTGCACTGAGAAACGGTGCACTGGATGTTGGAATTCTTCTTCATCTGGTTCATCATCATGAATCCTTCTTTCTGTGATTTCTGCCCTGTCGGACAATTCTATTATGTACCGCAATCACAGAATTATGCACCGCACCAAAGCCGCATCGAAAATATACAGGTAAAGATAATCATCCGGCCTGCTGCAGGCAGGTCGGATGATCTGAAAATTTATGATGCGTACCAAGCGATTATACAAAATCTTCCAGCTTTGCCTCGCTATCGCCGGAGCCAACGGCTGCCGCATAACGAAGAATTGCTGCTGCGTCCATTGCATCAATATTGCCATCGAGGTTGACATCGCTTGCGACGCTCTGTGTGTCCGTCAGACCGCTGTCGTCACCGGAACCGATCTTTGCAGCTGCAACCAGAACCATTGCCGCATCAGCTGCGTCGATTTTGCCATCCTCATTGACATCGCCCAGAAGGCCTTCATCCGCTGTGAAATTTGCAGTAATTGTATAGGTGAGCGGATAGTGGTAGTAGAAGTCATTCACTACGCCGATATAATAGGTACCGGCTTCTGCTTCATATTCGCCGAGTGTTACCAGTGCATTGACACCGCTAACTGCTTTTTTCTGCAGCACATCGCCGTTTTCGTTCATCAGAGAAAGAGTCCAGTAATTGTCATCATTCTGTGCATAGGGTTCGATCGCAAAGTTCACATCCAGCACGCCGCCCTTTTCAAGTGTCAGCTTGTAGTAGTCATGGCCCTTGCTTGCGTGGATTCTTCCATTGATGGGAGTGTTAGGTGCAAGCTCATCCGCTGTAGAGAGCGAATTATTTGTCTCACTTTCCCACAGATCTTCCACCGTATTTGCAGTCAGAACATACTGTGTATGTGCATAGTAGTCATCATCCTGAATGCGGATGTAGTAAGTACCTGCATCCAGACCGAGGGTGGTGAAATTGTTGGTCAGCTTGTTGCCTGTGATGGCATAGGAGGTAAAGGCATTGCCGTTTTCATAGCAGAGCGAAATGCCCCAGTATTCCTTGGAAGTGGAGTCATCAGAAACCTTGACAGGATCGAAATTGAAGGAAATGCCGCCAGCTTCTTTCAGTTCGAACTTATAGTAGTCCACGTCATCCTTCATGTAGATGATACCATTTGTGGGGGTATTCAGCTCCAGTGTGCTTGCATTGTCGAGCGTGTTATTGAATTCCTTCTCCCACGGCGTTTCAGTATCCGTTGTGACCTTGATCGTATAGGGAACAGCGGACCAGTAGGAAGAGCTGTAGCCGTAAATCTTGTAGTAATATGTGCCCGCCTTCAGACCAATGTCATTCATATTACCGGATGTACTGTTGCCGATGTAGGTATAATGAGCAAGAAGTGTATTATTGTCATTATACATGGCAATATACCAGTAAGAATGACTTGTAGAAGTTGTGATCGGCTCTTCGATGCTGATATTGAAGCGGACAGCCGCATCCTCTGTCAGTTCGATCTTGTAGTAGTCCTCATCACCATAGGCATGGATATTGCCGGTGATCGGTGTGCCGATTACAAAATCATCTGCATCAGTAAAGCTGTTGTTGAATTCGCTTTCATATGCCTTGTCCTTTGCCGTTGTTGCAGTCAGGGTGTAGCTGCCGCTGTAGAGGTTATAATCATCTGCAACGACCTTGATATAATATGAACCTGCACCAAGACCGATGGTTCTCATCTTGTGATTCAGGGAATTGCCGGGAACGGAAATGGACTGTACGATCTCATCACCGCTGTCGCCTGCATACAGATAGACCTTCCAGTATTCATTTGTATTGGAAGAGAACAGCTCCGGAATGGTAAAGGTCACATCCAGTGCAGCATCTTCTTCCAACACCAGCTTGAAGTAGTCCACTTCATTCGTGCTAAGACTGTTGCCGCCGATGGGGGTATCCAGTGACATGGGGTCCGCTGCTGCAATGGTATTATTGCTTTCGGATTCCCATTCGATCTCAGAATCAAACTTTGCTGTCAGAGAATAGTTCTGATCGGTGAAATAATAATTGCTATCAGACGGTGTAATAGAGAGGTAATAAGTACCTGCATTCACGCCGACCCCGTTGAGATTGTAGATGATCTGTGCACCGGTGATGTTGTAGGTTCTGATTACTGCACCATTCTCATCATACAGTCGAAGCGTCCAGCGGGTTTTGTTGGTATATTCTGTGACAGCCTCCGTGATGGTGAAGTTGAAGTCCAGCTTGCCGGCTTTTTTCAGTTCCAGCTTGAAGAAGTCTTTGTCGGTTTTGCTGCTGCTGTTGCCCTGAATCGCAGTGTTGACTTTCAGTGCATTCGCAGCGGCAATGGTGCCGTTTTCTTCGGTTTCTGTCAGTACTGTGGATTCAGTGGATTCCTTGGTTTCCTCTTCGGCAGAAGCAGGAAGAACGGAGAATCCGCACAGCATGGACAGTGCAATCATTGCTGCAGTGATTTTCTTGAGGTTCATAAATCTAACTCCTTTTCTGTTTTTTGCAGGTGTTTGGGACACGCCGGCAGCATAGCTTTTACAGACTATGCCGCCATGCCTGTAAAACCGACTTACTTCTTTCCGAACAAACCGCCCAGACCGCCCAGTGCGTCGCCGATATTGTCCAGCTTGATCTTTGCCTTGATGCCGTCCACAATGCCCTCGATCTGGTCATTGGGCAGATCTACGCCGATCAGGGATTCTACCGCTGCAACAGGATCGCTCTGAAACTTTGCCTGCAGATCCTTGTCACTCTTGATCTTCTCGGTCAGTTCTTCGATTTTGGCTTTCATATCCATTTTCAACACCCGTCTTTCTTATTTTTGGGAATCACCCTATTGCATTATAACATATATTTCCATAAAATGCAATAGGGTAAATAAAATTTAACAATTTGTTTTTATGTAAGGAATAAATACAATTCCCCCCTGTCGTTCTGACAGGAGGAATGAGAGTGTCCAAAAGCTCATAGATAGGTTCTTCCAGCCCGCCTGCGGCGGGCTGGAAGAACACTGAAAACTACTTTTCGACAAGCGGAATTCCCCCTGCCGATCAGGCAGGGGGAATATACGCTATTGATGCGGAAATTGCGGGTTACGCCTCCATATCAAAGATACAGTGGTAGAATTCTGCATAGTCAGTACGTTTTTCCTTGGTAAACGTGATTGCGGAGGACGGATGCAGGTTCATTTTTCCCGTCAGCAGGTATTGAATGTCATAGCCCCATGTGATGCCCTCTGCCTTGAGCTTGAGGATGTAATCCTCATAGAACTTCAGCACGGGTGTAATGTTGTATCTCGGATTCTTCAAAAAGCCCAGCAGCAGTTCCATCGCACAGTTTCCCGCACCTCTGCCCATGCTGCCAATGGTGGCATCCAGATAGCTTGCACCGATGGAGCAGGCTTCAATGGTATTGGCAAACGCCAGCTGCTGGTTGTTGTGTGCGTGGATTCCCAGCTTCTTTCCGTGTGCCTCCACGTGCTCCAGATACTGATTCGTCAGCCGCTGGATCTGTTCGGGGAACAGAGAACCGTAGCTGTCCACCAGATATACCACATCCACGGAGGATGCACACAGCATTTCCAGTGCAGCATCAATATCGGATGTGTTGGTTTTGGAGATCGCCATAATGTTGCAGGTTGTTTCGTAGCCGAGGGAATGACAGTATTCGATCATTTCGATTGCCGCAGGCATGGTATGGATGTAGGTCGCAATGCGAACCATGTCGATCACACTTTCCTCCTTCGGCAGAAGATCCTGCTGGAGGTTGCAGCGGCCTACATCAGCCATAACTGCAATTTTCATGTCCGTTTCATTGTTGCCCACGATACGGCGGATCGCTTCTTCATCGCAGAATTTCCAGTCGCCATAATCCTCAACCTTGAAAAGCTCCTTCGAGGACTTGTAGCCGAATTCCATGTAATCAACGCCTGCTCTGAGATTTGCCAGATACAGTGCCTTTACAAATTCATCCGTAAACCGGAAATTATTCACCAGTCCGCCGTCACGGATGGTTGCATCAAAAACCTTTATGTCAGGTCTGTATGTCATCAGATTACCCTTACGTTGCATTACATATTCCCTCTTTCAATTTTGCAATTTAAAGCTTTTAAGCTTTCAAGTATTAAAGTGCTTCATTGTTTTTATTCTACCACGTTCACAAAGAAAAAGCAAGGGAAAGAAGCGAAATTTTTGATATTTGTAGAAACGCACAATAAAACCAGAGAAAAGCACATTTAAATTATTTGTTTCGTACAATTCCAAAAATCCGACGTACATTTTTTCTTCCGGCTCTTGACAAAATTCGGAAAGTGTGATATCATAATGATATCAGATGGATAACAAATCTGAGCAATCACAACAGTCCACCGGACGGAAAGGAATTTATTATGAAAGAAATCGTACTGAAAAACAAAAAGAACGGGTTTGCCGCCCTGTGTCTGATCATCCTGCTCTACATTGCGGCTGCGGCACTCACCATATATGCCGGAATTTCCGTCGAGGAAACGGGTGCGGCTGTATGGAATATGGCTCTGCTCATTGCAGGCGGCTTATGGCTGTGCGTGGGATGGATTCCGCTTTTGGGTCTGAAGATCCTCAGACCTCAGGAGGCACTGGTTCTGACGCTGTTCGGCAAATACATCGGCACGCTGAAGGAGGCGGGCTACTATTATGTCAATCCGTTCTGTTCTGCGGTCAACCCTGCCGCTGCCACAAAGCTTCGTCAGAGCGGTGATGTTTCCGGCACAGGCTCCGGTTTTGCCATCGCTATGGAAGGCACAGCAAAAGCAGAGGTATCTGCTGCTGCCGTGGATAAGCGTATTTCTCTGAAGATCATGACGCTGAATAACAACCGCCAGAAGATCAACGATTGTCTGGGCAATCCCGTGGAGATCGGCATTGCGGTCATGTGGCGAGTAACGGACACGGCGAAGGCTGCCTTCAATGTGGACAACTACAAGGAATATCTGTCCCTGCAATGTGATAGTGCACTGCGTAATGTGGTACGTTTGTATCCTTATGACGTAGCACCGAACGTGGATACTACCGGTGATGGCGTTGCCGATGACGGCAGTCTGCGTGGTTCGAGCGAAGTCGTGGCAGCACGTATCCGTGATGAAATCCAGCAGAAGGTCACCGATGCAGGTATTGAGGTGCTTGAAGCACGCATTACCTATCTTGCATATGCACCGGAGATCGCCGCTGTTATGCTCCAGCGTCAGCAGGCATCCGCCATTGTTGACGCACGCAAGATGATCGTGGATGGTGCGGTCGGTATGGTAGAAATGGCTCTCGATCGTCTGAATGAACGTCAGGTCGTGGAGCTTGACGAGGAACGCAAGGCAGCAATGGTTTCCAACCTTCTGGTCGTACTCTGCGGAAACCGTGACGCACAGCCCGTTGTCAATTCCGGAAGCCTGTATTGATTGTAGTTTTTTGAAGCTGAAACAACTAAGAAAGGAGGGCGTTCTGCATTGCAGGAAAAGAATACAAAGAAACAGGTTCCGCTGCGTCTTTCGGGCAGGCTCTACAATGATCTGGCACGTTGGGCAGAGAGCGACTTCCGTTCCGTGAACGGACAGATCGAATATCTGCTGACGGAATGTGTCAAACAGTGGAAGAAAAGCGGAAAATACGTTTCCGAAGAAATTGACGCACCGCCCGATTTTGATATAGAAAGCTTTGAAGAAGGCTGATTCCAGACAAATGCCGCTTCTCTACGGAGAAGCGGCTGTTTTATATTCATCGAACAAATCGGATTTATTGCTTACTTGCCGCATCTATCACGGGCTGGTACTGCCTGCCCTCAAGGGCAGCGGCGATGGTATCCGCTGTGCGGTCAAAATCCGCCACAAGGGAGGTGGGTTTTTTGTCCGCATCATCCTGCCGCAGCGGAACAAAATAGTAATGTTTGAGATTTGCAAGCATTCCCATATGCTTGGCACTGCCTGCAAGTGCATCGTTGGAGGCGATCGCAAGGACAACGGGTTTGCCGCTTCGCAAATGGGATTTCACCGCCATTGTGACGGGCGTATCCGTAATGCTCAGTGCAAGCTTGGCTGCGGTATTCGATGTGCACGGCACGACAGCCATGATATCCGTCAGCTGCAGCGGCCCGATCGGCTCTGCATCCTCGATGGTACAGATGGCTTTTCGTCCTGCAATTTGTTCGATCCGTTCACGCTGGTCTTTGGCGTCCCCGAAACGGGTGGAAATCTGTGCCGCATGATAGGACATGATCGGCAGAAGCACTGCACCGCAGGAAACCAGATGTTCCGCCTGTGCAAACGCATGGTGAAAGGTGCAGAATGAGCCCGTCATAGCAAAGCCGATCCTGACACCTTGCAAATCAATCATCAGGAAACACCCCTTTCTTCAAGTATGTGGAAGATGGTTTTTGCGATGATCTCTCCTGCCGTAATTGGTGCAGTCTTTCCGGGGAGTGACAGTGCCCATACCACACGGCGGCTGCAATGCTGTGCTGCCGCCAGATCCACGCCGCCGGGCTTGGAGGCAAGATCCAGTATCAGTGTTTCCGGATGTATCCGTTCCAGTATTTCCGCCGTTACGACCTTTGAGGGAATCGTATTGCAGATCACCTCAAATTCTGCGGCGTGCTGCACAACTGCTCTCAGCGGCAGCACCCTGCAGCCCGACATTTCCGCACGGGCAAGCTCCGCCACATCCCTTGAAGCAACCGTAACCTCCGCACCAAGTGCGTGCAGAACCGCTGCAAAGCGGCTGCCGATCCTGCCGAATCCAAGCACAAGCACACGGCTTCCGTACACTGTGGACGCCATTTCCTCCAGAAGAATCTGCAAAGCCCCCTCCGCAGTGGGAACTGCATTCAGAACGGACAGCTCCTCCCTCGTTAAGTAATCCACTGTCTGTATGCCCGCTTCGTGGAACAGCTCCGCCGTTTCGCCGAATTTTCCGCCAAGCACGATGCCGCCCGGCTTGAGCGAGGCAAGCAGTCCTTTGAGGGAAAGATTCTGCCGCCCGAACGGGGCGTTGACAAATACACCGTCATCGGAAATGGGCATCGGCAGCACCAGCACATCGCACATGGGGAACCCATCCCCTGCGGAACCCACCGGTGTTACCTTTTCTGAGGGAATGATCTGCCGTGAGAAGCCTGCGGCATAGACCGCAAATCGCTCTGCAAGCATTCCGGCTGTATATACATAACGCAAATCTCCGCCTGCCACAAGGACAGTCTTTTCGCTTTGTTTCATCAATCATCGCTCCTTTTTGAGCATTCTGCTCTTTTACAGAATATGCCGGAAAGGAGGAGGCGGTGACTGCACGAAAGAAAACACCTCAACGTGAACGGAACACAAAAAGGAGGTTTCCACCGCCTTCGGCGGTGGAAACCTCCTATGGGGATAGTATTACAAAAACCTCGCTACGAATTCACGCAATGAACCCTTGAAATCCACTGCCGCCGATGCTCCGTAATACAGGATCACCGATGCGTCCTGTGCATCGAAATCACCGCTGCCATTGACATCGGCATCCGCCTTTTGCTCCGCATTCAGTCCGGTATCCAGTCCCGCACCCTTTGCAGCGGAGGCTGCCAGAATCATTGCGGCATCAATCGCATTGACCATCTGATTTCTGTCCATATCGCCCAGATAATCCACCGTCGGCTGCTCAGGCGTCGTGGTTGTGGTGGCTTCAGGGGGATCTGTCGGAGAAGTGGTTGTGGTCGTTGTAGTTGTGGTTGCACTTGTGGTCGTGCTTGCAGTGGTGAAGCTTCCGCCGGAAACAACGATCTCGAAGGAATGGGATTCGTTTCTGTCACGCATGACGAGAAGTCTGGTTTTTCCCTCGGAAACCCCTTGAATCCGCAGGGATGCCGAGTAACCGTTCAGACTGTAAGTGTCCGAAATCCTTGCGATGTTCTCATTTTCAATGCTGCACTCGATCATTCTGCCCAGATGGTCAATGACGCTGACCTGAGCGTATTCCCCTGCCTTCAGCGGATTCGGATTGATCGTCACATACATAGAAATCAAATCCATGGTCGTTGTAAATGGATCTTCGTACTTTGTGGTTGTAGTGGTGGTAGTAGTTGTTGTCGGCGGTGTGGTGGTTGTCGTTGTAGTCGTCGTTGTGGGCGGTGTGGTAGTAGTAGTGGTGGTCGTCGTTGTGGGCGGTGTAGTTGTTGTTGTAGTCGTTGTGGTTGCAATACCGGGTCTAACTGTAATATCATACCTGCGTTCTACGCCATCATGTACAACGATCAGTTTTGTTCTGCCCTCGGAAACACCCTGAATCCGCAGATTCACAGTATAAGAACCGTTATCATCCTCTACAATTTGAGCGATATTGGGGTTTTCAATTCTGTAGCTGTTCAGTCTGCCGGCATAGGATTGAATGTACACATCTGCAAATTCGCCGGCTCTCAGAGGATTCGGGTTGATATTCACATACAGTGAGATCACTTCCGAAGTCGTTGTGGTAACCGGAGGCTCCCATCTTGTGGTCGTTGTCGTTTCTGTTGTCGGCGGTGTGGTGGTTGTCGTTGTAGTCGTCGTTGTGGGCGGTGTGGTAGTAGTAGTGGTGGTCGTCGTTGTGGGCGGTGTAGTCGTTGTTGTAGTGGTCGTTGTTGTGGTAGTGGTTTCAGGCGTTGTCGTTGTGGTTTCGATAGGAACGATGATTGGCGGTGTATCGGGAATTACCGCACCGTAATGAATTGAAGCCGATCTGAGTGCATCATTCAGTTCTCCAACAACCATTGAACCCCACTGTGACTGGGATCCGCCGAAATACACATTCCGCAGGTTTCTGCACTCGTCAAACGCCCAGTTGCCGATCATTGTTACACTTCCGGGAATCGTAACATTCTGCAGATTTGTGCACTGGTAGAACATACAATTATTGACCTGTCTGACGCCGTTGGGAAGCGTTGCATCCGTCAGTGCGTAACAGTGTCCGAACATCGTATCGCCGATACTCTGTACAGTACTCGGGATCGTCATGGTCTTGAGTCCCTCGCAATAATAGAACACTTCCTCGCCCATCGTTGTAACACTTGCCGGAATCGTCACAGTAGTCAGTGACTTACAGTTGCGGAACGCACGGTTTCCGATCGTAGTCACAGTGGTCGGGATGGAAACAACTGTCATTTTATCACAATAGGCAAATGCCTCATCGCCGATAATCCTGACGGGCAAGCCATCAATACTTGACGGAATTTCCATGCTTTTCACGGACGTAAGGCAGCCGGTGATCATAACATAGCTTCCGCAATTCTGATAGGCAAGCCCCGCCGGTGCCTGTGCCGTCTGCACAGTTTCCACGGGAACAGCCGTCAGTTCCGCCGCACAATATAGTACACCTGCATTGCCCGCAAGCAGCATGGCAGCTGCCGCCAGCACTGCAGTGATTCTCTGTCTGAATTTCATAATTATTTTCCTTTCAGCGACGGAATTATATTATAAAGATGCTATAAATTCTTCCAGTGTGCCGGTATATCCAGAACCGGCCGCTGCCGCATACTGGAGAACATTCGCAGCATCCTGCGAATTGAAAGTACCATCACCGTTGACATCAGCATTCTTCGCCTGTGTTTCCGTGAATCCGCTGTCACCGCCTGCACCAACTGCTGCTGCAGCTACCAGAATATTTGCCGCATCCGCTGCATCCACATCGCCATCCTCATCCACGTCGCCGAGTTTGACCGTTGTGGGCTGTTCCGGATCGGTAGGCTGTTCCGGATCGGTGGGCTGTTCCGGTTCAGTGGGCTGCTGCGGTGTTTCGGGCGTTGTAGAGCCATAATGAATGGTTGCTGTTTTCAATGCGTCATTCACTGTGCCAACCGCCAGAGCACTCCATGCTGCTTGTGTGCCGCCGAAATATACGTTTTCGAGGCTGTTGCATTCCTCGAATGCCCAGTTGCCGATGCTTGTCACGCTTGCGGGAATCGTGAGATTCTTCAGCCCCTTGCACTGGAAGAACATACAGTCATTGATCTTGGTAATGCCATTGGGAATCACAACATCTGTCAGCTCATAGCAATGACCGAACAGATTGTCACCGATAACTGTGACAGAATTCGGGAGCGTCATGCTCTTGAGAACAGTACAATAATAGAATGCTTCCTGTCCGATTGCTGTCACGCTGTTGGGAAGCGTCAGAGAAGTCAAAGCTTCACAGTTGCGGAATGCCTGCATTCCGATATGTGTAACGGTATTCGGAATGGTCACGGAAGTCAGCTTCGTGCAGTGGGAAAACGCCTTGTCCGCAATTCCTGTTACCGGTACGCCGTCAATGTATGCCGGAATATCCATACTCGTTACGAGAGTGCTGCAGCTGGTAATTACCACATAACTGCCGTAATTCTGATATTTCAGACCTGCAGGTACCTGTGCAAGCTGCACAGCCTCCGTCGGTGCAGCTGTCATTTCTGCCGCACACTGCATTACACCGCTTCCTGCCAGTACCATAGCTGCGGCAAGTACCGCAGCAGCTGTTTTTTTCAGTTTCATAATAATACCTTCCTTTCCTCATCCGAATCCCCTAATTCGGATCACCTTCGACATCACCCCAAATCGTGCAGGCAATGCCACCTTACATTCCATTATACCAGAATCTTCCGAAAACACAAGCAATTTGACGCATCCTTCTGAAAATTTTCGCAACTGCACAAAATTACTTTGCGTTTTTTGTAATATTTGTCATATGTGAGCTACTATTTTATGTGGAATTTTGT
>JAZNUR010000174.1:0-46119 GCA_045592405.1 Oscillospiraceae bacterium | reverse complement strand
GCAGGGGAAGGCTTCAAATATGGGCTGAAACTGTTTCTACAGCAGCACGCAGCCCGTATTGTCGATTTTCAGGTCATGCACCTGCCAGCCGGAGAGTCCTGCGTTGTCCAGAGAGAAACGCATTTTTCCTGCGAAGAATGTGTTTTCCTCGTCGGCGATCGCCATCACCGTCGGACCTGCACCGCTGATGTACGCTGCATACGCACCGTGAGCATAGGCGATGTCGAACACCTCACGGGCGTGGGGAATGAGTGCCATACGGTAGGGCTGGTGGAGCTTGTCGTGCACCGCTGTTCGGAGGTTCTCAAACTTACCCGTCAGGAGGGATGCCGAGAACAGTGCGGCTCGGGAGAGATTGTAAACCGCATCCTTATGGGAAACCTCCGAGGGCAGACAGCCCCTTGCCTTTTCCGTTTTTAGTTCAAAATCGGGGATCATTGCCACAAAGCGGAGCTTTGTATAAACCTCCTGCTTCACCCAATGCACCCTCCTGCCGTCAAATACAGCAGTGACGATACCTCCCAGCAAGGCAGGTGCGGTGTTGTCGGGATGTCCCTCGATCTGTGCCGCAAGATCGACCAGATCGTCCTGCCCGAGGGGATTACCCAGCAGGTGGTTGGCACCGGCAAGCCCGGCGACGATGCAGGCGGAACTCGAACCCAAGCCCCTTGTCATGGGGATGTTATTTGTCTGCACAAGCCGCAGCCCGTGAAGCTTCTTTCCGCAGATCTCGAACAGATCCCTTGCGGAGACGTAGATCAGATTCTTTTCGTCCGTCGGTACGGGCGTACCGTCAGCGGAGGTGATGTCAATGCGGTCGCATTCCTCCATCTCCACATAGTTATAGTATTGGAGTGCCAGCCCCAGTGCGTCAAAGCCGGCACCGAGATTTGCACTGGTTGCCGGTATCTGCAGTTTGATCATAGAATCAACTCCTTTTTGTTCCGTTTCTTCATCATATTCCGAAGTACCGGAGCAGTTTCACCAATTGTGAAAGAAGGGCGGCAATGTCATTTGCCGCCCTTCCTGTTATGCTTGTTTTTCAGCCTGAATTGCAGCAAGCTTCTTTTCACGTTTGATTGCAAGCAGAACCTTGTTGTTTTTCTTGTCATAGCGATAGAACAGCACCAGCATTCCGATGCCAAGGAACAGCAGGATCACGCCGAATACAAATCCGGGCGGTGTGTAGGAAAGCGTTACGGTATGCGTACCGGGCGTCAGCTTGACGGCGATCATTGCCTCAAGAGCCTCCACGTGCTTCACCTTTTTGCCGTCAACCTTGACAGTCCAGCCATCCTGATAGGGGATGGATGTGAACAGAACCTCACCCTCGGAAGCAGTAACAGTACCCTTGATGTAGGTGTCACTGAACTTCTGCACTTCCAGCTGTGCATCCTTGAGAGTGTCGATGTCAGTCTGGAATACATCTCTGTTGAAGTAGTAGAAGAAAGGTTCCTTGATGATGGTGGCATTGTGTTCATTGTCAACCGTCACACGCATACAAAGCTCTGTGCCGACAGGATGCTTGCCGAGGTCGATGATGCAGTAGTTTTTGGTGTTGAAGTAGGTGCCATAGGAGTCGAAATCGTATTCACCCGTATCCGCATTCTTCTCACCGAACCAGAGGTTGACGCTCTGTTCGTTCTGGGTTTTGAGGAACATGAAAATTTCTTTTTCCTCTGTAACCGTGAAACGATAGTCAATGGTCGGGTCGCCGCTTGCCATCTTGGTGTAGCAGGCTTGTCCGTTGTAATCGGAAAGTGTTACCGCACCGAGAACGGGTTCGCCGATGTCAATGCGTGTGTAGTATTTGTTGAAATTCACGATGTTGGGGGGATTTGCGTCATCAAACTCCGTGTTGCCCGTCAGGGTGCTCAGCAGGATGTTCTGGCTGTTGAACGGATTGTCGTTGCCCAGATGACCGAGCGTCAGGATGCTCTCATCCACCATGTAACCGATGGACAGTGCATTGGGATTCTCATAAATAGAGATCGTCTTATCTCTCGGATCGCCGTCAGCGTAGGTGTCGTCCTTGTCCTTGTAGTTGTATTCATCCACCTTCTGGTAGCTCGGATGCAGCAGCGGACGATCCGGTTTGTCGCCTCTGTCGAGGACATACTTGATGCCCATCAGGGAGTCGGCAAGCTCCGTTGTGCCGTCGTAGCGGGAATAGTAGCTTCTGGTATTATAACCGAGAGTTTCGATGAAATTCAGAGCTTTTGCACTCATAACGGAGCTGGAATGGGTGATGCCCTTCAGTCCGAACGCCATGTTGTCATTGACGCAGCGTACATAGGTTTTTTCGGAACGGTACAGACCGTCGTCAAGCTCTTCCATCAGATCCACCGCACCACGACCGGACTGTACGAACATTTCGTAGGAAGCCCTTGTGGAATAGGTAACATCCTCATCAATGGCTTTGAGTGTGCAGACGTTGTTGAAGACCAGCTCACCGCAGAGGATGCAGACAAGCATGATCGGGATTGCAAATTTCTCCGGCTTTGCGGCGTGCAGATAGAGAATGATAAGATAAATCGCTGCCAGACCGATGGAAAGCCAGATGGACTTCATCATATCCAGATGATCATAGCCCTGCGTGCTGATGAACAGGAGCATCGCCAGAACGCCGAAGAATACGCCGCCGAAATGTGAAAGCTTCGTACCGTCGATATTCTTGAATGCGGATGCTGCCATCGAAAGCAGAATGAAGGAGATGATGAAGGAATAACGGAAGGGCAGCCAGTTCGGAACCTGTCCGCCATGCCACATCATGTCCACGGGCTTGATATACATACTGAAGAACATCACAACCAGCAGGAAGCCGTAGCCCAGCTTTTTGCGGACGTTGATTTTGCTGTTCAGGAAGAACAGGGGGAGCAGAACCACGGCAAGGATACCGCAGTAGATCTCGGGGCTACCATCCACGTTAACCGTGTCATACTGGGAAACAAGCAGCTGTCCAAGTACATCCAGCGGTTCAAACTGTGTTTTGAAGCTGTAGTCGGGATCGGTGAAGCTGAATTTACCGAGCTGCAGTGCATTGTAGACCGGAAGGATCATGAATGCGGACAGCATCAGGGAAACCAGTGTGCTGACTGTGAAATTGCAGCCGGCATAGATATAATCGCCGATCTTCCGGCGTTTTACCTCGCTGCCAAAGAACAGGTAATAGATGAAGTAGAATGCCGTAAAGATACCGACCATATAGCCGATATAGAAGTTTGCCACGAACATGATGGCGATCGGGATGATGTAGTTGAGCTTTCTGCCGTCGTCGATGAGATATTCCACGCCGAGCATGATCAGCGGCAGGAATACCAGACCGTCCAGCCACATCGGGTCGATCGTCTGGATGACCATGTACGCCGAGAGGGAGTACATGACGGAGAATACCAGTGCGGATTTTGCCTCCATTTTCTTGGATTTCTGCAGGAAATAGCAGAAGGTTACGCTTGCCGAGCCGATTTTTGCGAGAATCATGATCAGCAGGCTTGTGAGCATCCATTTCTGCGGCAGGAGCATGACGATCAGTGTGAACGGGCTTGCCAGATAATAGCCGATAATACCCATGAATTCACCCGAAAGGTTTCTTGCCCAGCTGTAGAATGCACTGCCGTCACCCCAGAATGCGTCACGCAGTGCCTCAAAATAGTAGACATACTGTGCGTTCAGGTCAAGTACAAGTACGGATTCCTCTCCAAACGGATGTAAGCCGAAAATTGCGTAGGAAATGTACATCAGGATGATGGGGATAAAGAATGCGATGAAGTAGATTCTGTTCTTGATCGCCCAGCTCTGCAATGCGTTCTGAATTCCCTCTGCAGTGATGTTGCGGATTGCTGCAGCCGGAGATTTTTTCGGTGCATCCGCTTTTTTCTGTGCCATATCGTTCCTCCTCTTCATAAAATTGTGTAAAAATTCACAGATACTTTATTATACCACGCTATGGATATTTTTGCAAGGGAATTTTGCTTTTTTTCAAATGATACAGTATCAAAATCTTCCACAAACCCCACTTTTCGTGGAATTGCACAAAACAAAGCCTGCAAGCTGTGCAAAGTGTGGACATTTTCGGTAATCTCTGGACAAGTGCCGAAAAAAATGGTAAAATGTATAGGATAGTATTCCCTGCAATACAAGATCATTTCAAAGGAGGACAAAACTATGAACAGAACCCAAATGATGCAGTGGGGCGGTATGCCCTGCGTTCGTCTGGATGCGGGCGGTTATTCCGCACTGATTGCACCGGAGGTAGGCTCCAACGTCATCCGTCTGCAGGATGTGGAGAACGGACTGGAATTTTTCCGTTTCAGCGACAACAACACCTATGAAACGCTGCTGCAGTCCGCCGAGGTCTGGGGATTGCCGACGCTCTACCTGCCCAATCGCTTTGCGGATGGCGTGCTGAGAACATCGGACGCTGTGTACCATCTGCCGGTGAATGAGAAGGCTCCCTACAACAATCACATTCACGGATTCCTGCACAAGCGTGCACATACTGTGGTGGAGCATGGTGCGGATGCCAACTGTGCATGGGCAAAGACAGCCTATGATTATGATGAAAAGGATCCGTTCTTCCAGTTCCTGCCGATTCGTTTCCGTGCGGAATTCACATTCATTCTTTCCGCCTGCGGACTGGAATACGAGTTCAAGCTGATCAATCTCTCTCGCAAGATGATGCCCATTTCCGTGGCAACGCATACTGCCATCAATTCTCCGTTCGTTGTGGGCGGCAAGGAAAAGGATGAGCGTATTACCGTGCCGATCGGCAAACGCTGCCTGCTCAATGAACGCTGCCTCCCGACCAAGGAGCTGGGCGACCTGACGGTGCAGGATCTGGAATACCGCAGCGGCAGCAGATGTCCCGTTCTGCAGAATATCGACAATGAAATGTATTTTGCGGAGCATATGATGATCGAGGGCGAGGATTTCTACGGACTTGTCTGCGAGGATCTGGCAAGCGGTAAGAAATTTGCGTATGAGATCAGTGATAATTACAAATTCTGGATTATCTGGAACGACAGGGGCTTCAATGGTTACTTCTGTCCCGAGCCGATGTCCGCAATGATCGACGCTCCGAATCTGGATCTTCCGAATGCATTCACAGGCTACAAGGAGCTTGCACCGGAGGAGAGCTGTACATTCCACCAGAGATTCTTTACTTTGCAGTAAGCTGTATCATAAAAAAACCGCCGTAAGGCGGTTTGAGAGTGTCGAAAAACTATGATCTCTTATGAGCTTTCCCCCGCCGCAGGCGGGGGAAAGCTCATAAATACGTTCATCCAGCCCGCCTGCGGCGGGCTGGATAAACGCTGACAAGCTGAAAGCCGCAGTTTACACTGCGGCTTTATGTCTGCTTACAGGAAACTGTCGATCGGACCCTCGTAATCGGCATCGCCGAATGCAAGGATGCACATTGTGATCGGCGAGAAGAGCAGATTCAAAATACCGAATCCAATGCTCTTACCGTATACCTGTGCCATACGAATCATGTATGCGATCGCAACAATGTAGTTGAGAACCGGCACCAGCATCAGGAAATACTTCCAGCCCTGACCGTAGATGATCTGGAACATCACATAACCGTTATAGATCGGAATGAGACTCTTCCAGCCTTCTTCACCTGCCTTTGTGAACAGCTTCCACTGTGCAACGTACATCAGCACCGAAACCGCCAAAAGGACGATGAAGTAAACTACATAAAAACCGACCAGCACCGCTGCACCGGCTTCAGAACCCTGATCCATCATCATTGTATTGTCCACGATAATCCCCCCTTTACATCATAATATTTTTTATTATACAGAATTTGTCGAAATTTGTCAAGATATGCATTAAATAAATTTGTAGACCGGTCCTGTGTATCTTGCACTGCTGAATGCAAAGTACAGCGTGAAAAGCTGCGGCAGAAACAGCAAGTAATTAATGTTTACCTTCCTTCGCCGTGGTAAATATATTATACCATACATATTTACATTTGTCAATAGGAAATTGAAAAATTTTTTCAAAAAAACTTACAGTTTTTGAAATTTCGCATAGAGAAAGCACACGCAGGTACGCAGAAAACGCTGTCTGACGGAATTGAGGGAAGAATGTGCTTCGGAATTGTACAATCTGCACAAAGCACTGTGTATATTTTCAGCTGATAAAAGGGGAAAAGGGACTTGCCAACCATCGAAAAATATGATATAATGAAAGTGGTGTTCTGTCGGCAATGACCGGTAAGAACAGAAAGATACATAATATAAGACAAAGGAGTTAAAGCTATGAAGTTCGGATATTTTGACGACGCCAATAAGGAATACGTCATTAATTCCCCCAGAACTCCCTATCCGTGGATCAACTACCTCGGAACACAGGCGTTCTTCTCACTGATTTCCAATACCGCAGGCGGTTATCATTTCTACAAGGACGCTCGTCTTCGCAGAATTACCCGTTACCGCTATAACAACGTGCCGATTGACATGGGCGGCCGTTATTTCTATATCAACGATAACGGTACAGTATGGAATCCCGGCTGGTCTCCCGTAAAGACGGAGCTTGACAGCTACGAGTGCCGTCATGGTATGGGTTACACCGTGATCACCGGCAAGAAGAATGACCTCAAGGCTGAGGTGACATTCTTTGTTCCCCAGAATTATGATGGTGAAGTACAGCAGGTTGTTCTCACCAATGAAGGTGCAGAGGCTAAGACCTTCTCCCTGTTCTCTTTTGCAGAATGGTGTCTGTGGGATGCACAGGATGACTGCACAAACTTCCAGAGAAACTTCTCCACAGGTCGTGTAGAGGTTGCAGGCTCCACAATTTACCACAAGACCGAGTACAGAGACAGACGTGACCACTTTGCTTTCTATACAGTAAATGACAGCATCGACGGTTATGACACAGACAGAGATTCTTTCATCGGTCTGTATAACGGCTTTGGTGATCCGCAGGCTGTTATGGCTGACAAGCCGGCAAATTCCTTTGCTGACGGCTGGTCTCCCATTGCTTCCCACTACAAGAAGATCACACTTGCTCCGGGCGAATCCAAGACACTTGTTTTCATTCTCGGCTACGTTGAAATGCCCGTTGACAAGAAGTTTGAGGCTGATGGCGTGACGATCAACAAGGAGAAGGCTCTCGCAATGATCGAGAAGTACGATTCTCCCGAGAAGGTTGCAGCAGGTCTTGTTGAACTGAAGAACGCATGGGATAAGCTGCTGGGCATTCTCAACGTTAATACACCGGATGACAAGGTTGACCGTATGGTAAATATCTGGAACCAGTACCAGTGTATGGTTACCTTTAACCTTTCCCGTTCCGCATCCTACTTTGAGAGCGGTATCGGCAGAGGCATGGGCTTCCGTGACTCCAACCAGGATATTCTCGGCTTTGTTCACCAGATTCCCGACAGAGCAAGAGAGCGTATCATTGATATTGCTTCCACACAGCTTCCCGACGGGGGCTGCTACCATCAGTATCAGCCCCTGACCAAGAAGGGCAACTCCGACATCGGCGGCGACTTCTCTGACGATCCGCTGTGGATGATCCTTTCCGTTTCCGCTTACATCAAGGAAACAGGCGACTGGGGAATTCTTGATGAGATGGTTCCCTATGACAATGATATGAGCAAGGCACAGCCGATGCTTGACCATCTGAAGGTTTCCTTCTACAAGATCGTCAATAATCTCGGCCCGCACGATCTGCCGCTGGCAATGAGAGCGGACTGGAATGACTGTGTGAACCTTTCCTGCTATTCCGACACACCCGGTGAGAGCTTCCAGACCTACACCAATCCCAAGTTTGCTGCTGAAGGCGGCTACTCCAAGGTTGCTGAGTCCGTTATGGTTGCAACACTGTTCACCTATGCAGGCCCGAACTATGTAGCAATTCTCAAGCATCTGGGCAAGGATGAAGAGGCTGCTGCTGCACAGGCTGAGATCGACAAGATGAAGAAGAACGTGATGGAACACGCATTTGACGGCGACTGGTTCCTCCGTGCATATGATTCCACCGGTGCAAAGATGGGCTCCAAGGAGTGCGAAGAGGGCAAGATCTTCATCGAACCGCAGGGCTTTGCAGTTATGTCCGAGATCGGTAAGGATGTCGGAGCTGACATCAAGACTCTTGATTCCATTGACAAGTACCTCAATACAAAGTACGGTCTGGTACTGAACAATCCTGCATACAGCAAGTACTACATCCAGTACGGCGAAATCTCCACATATCCCGGCGGATACAAGGAGAACGCAGGTATCTTCACACATAACAATGCATGGATCATCTGTGCAGAGGCTTATGCAGGAAGAGGCGACAAGGCATTCGAGTATTACAGCAAGATCGCTCCTGCATTCAACGAGGACATTTCCGACCTGCATAAGACTGAGCCGTATGTATACGGTCAGATGATTGCCGGTAAGGATGCAAGCCGTTTCGGCGAGGGCAAGAATTCCTGGCTGACGGGTACTGCTGCTTGGAACATGGTTGCGATTTCTCAGTACATCCTCGGCATCGCTGCTGATTTCGATGGTCTGAGAGTGGATCCCTCCATTCCTGCTGCATGGGACGGCTTCACGGCAACCAGACAGTTCCGTGGTGCAACCTACAACATCAAGGTTGAGAACCCGAACCACGTTTGCAAGGGCGTTGTTTCCATGACTGTTGACGGCGAAGCTGTTGCAGGCAATGTGATTCCTGTAAAGGATGGCGGCGTACACGAGGTTGTCGTTGTTCTTGGCTAAGGAATAATAACATAATACGAATAAAGGACGATGCTTCGGCATCGTCCTTTCAGTTTGTTGAAAAGTAACGCATAGCATCCCCCCAGAAGGGGATGCTCGAGGAAAAACAAATGCCCCGTCACATGACGGGGCACAATTTATTTTTATTCATTGACCACAGCATACATTTCCGCAGCGTCGGCTTTGGTTGCGTGCTCGGCTACCACGAGCACCCGCACTTTCACAGGACGTGTGCCCATCTGGATTTCAATGACATCATTCACCTTCACATCATAGGAAGCTCTCGCCACCTTGCCGTTGACGATGACCTTGCCGGCATCACAAGCTTCATTGGCAATGGTGCGGCGTTTGATGAGTCGGGAATTTTTCAGATATTTGTCAAGACGCATCGCTTAGTCTTCCTTCGGATTGATCGCATCCTTCAGACCTCTGCCTGCCTTGAAGGCCGGAGCCTTGCCGGAAGGGAGCTGGATCGGCTCACCGGTTCTGGGATTGAGGCAAACCTTTTCACGGCGATCTCTGACATCAAATGTGCCGAAACCGGTCAGAACGACCTTTTCGCCCGTTGCCAGAGTGTCACGGATGGTGTCAAAAATATAATTTACAGTTGCCTCTGCTTCCTTCTTGGTGCAGCCGCTGTGCTTTGCATACTTTGCGATGAGTTCAGATTTAGTCATTATGAATTTCCTCCTGTGTATTTTCTTGTTCGATTTGTTGTTCCTGTGCCTGACGCTGATGCTCCTTGGCATCCGCCCAGTACACATCCAGTTCTTCGATGGTCAGATCGGGCATATTCCTGCCATCCGCACTGACCAGCTGTTCGGTCGCTTCAAAGCGGTCGATAAATTTGGCAGTTGCCTTTGTCAGAGCCTGTTCTGCATCAATTCCCAGATGACGTGCAGTATTGACGCAGGAGAAGAGCAGATCGCCCAGTTCTTCCTCCATCATTACCTTGTCGCCCTCTACGATTGCCGCCTGCAGCTCCGCACGTTCTGCACGAACGCAGTCAAATGCCGCCGCCGCATCGTCAAAATCCATGCCGGCTCTTGCGGCACGCTTGCCGACCTTCTGTGCCCTTGCCAGTGCAGGCAGGGACTTGGCAACGCTGTGCAGCGTATCCGCATAGGTTTCCTGCCCTTTGGTTTCCTTTTTGATGGCATCCCAGTTTTTCAGAACCGTATCCGTATCCTCGGCTTTCACATCGCCAAACACATGGGGATGGCGGATGATCAGCTTTTTGCAGATCTCATCGCAGACAGCTGCGAAATCAAAATGGTTGTTTTCCTCTGCCAGACAGCAGTGGAATACCACTTGCAGCAGCACATCTCCGAGTTCCTCACGCATGAGGGGCATATCCAGCAGATCAATTGCCTCGACTGCTTCGTATGCTTCCTCCAGAAAATCGTTGCGGATGGAGGTGTGAGTCTGTTCCTTATCCCACGGACAGCCGCCCGGACTGCGAAGAAGTTTCACGATCTCCTGCAGATCCGCAATGCCATACTGCGGCTTCTGTTCAAATTCAACCATAGTTCCTCCCTATAGATTGCCCATAATTCGGGGAATCTCCCTATTTATCTTGCGTCGATAAAGCCGACCTTGCGGTATACCTTGCTCAGGATCCTCTGCGAATACCGCAGAGCCTCTGCACCGCAGCGGGTGTAGCATTCCTTGAGGTATGCCTTGTCAGCAATGAGCTTTGTATAGTTCTCACGAACCGGTGCCAGATGATCGGCAACCGCTTCGCCGACTGCAAGCTTGAAAGTACCGTAGCCCTGGCCCGCAAATTCCTTTACGGCGTCATCAATGGATTTACCGGTAACAGCGGAATAGATCGTCAGCAGGTTGTTGATGCCGTCCTTGCCCTCACGGAAGCAGATCTCCGCTTCGCTGTCGGTAACGGCACGCTTGAACTTGCGGATGATGGTATCCTTGTCATCCAGAATCAGGATGCAGGCGTTGGGATTGTCGTCAGATTTGGACATCTTCTTTGTCGGATCCTGCAATGACATAACTCTTGCACCGATCGGGGAAATATACGGCTCCGGAACCGTGAACGTATCGCCGTATCTGCTGTTGAAACGGCGTGCGATGGTTCTTGCAAGCTCCAGATGCTGCGTCTGGTCCGCACCGACGGGAACGAGATCCGCATTGTATGCGAGAATATCCGCCGCCATGAGTACGGGATAATCAAACAGACCGGCGTTGATGTCATCCGCATGACGCTGGCTTTTTTCCTTGAACTGCGTCATTCTGGAAAGCTCGCCGAACTGCGTGGAGCAGTTGAGGATCCATGAAAGCTCCGCATGGCTCTTGACATGGCTCTGGATGAACAGCAGGGACTTGTCGAGGTCAATGCCGCAGGCAAGCAGAAGTGCATACGCCTCAAGTGTATTGCGGCGAAGCTTCGCAGGCTCGATTTTTACCGTAATTGCGTGCATATCCACCACACAGTAAATGCAGCGATATTCCTCCTGCAGGGGTTTCCAGTTGCGTATCGCACCGATATAGTTACCGAGTGTAAAGGTGCCGGTGGGCTGAATGCCGCTGAAAATCAGCTTTTTTTCCTGTGCTGCAGCGGACTGCTGTACCTGCTCACTCATGCCTCATCGCCTCCGGTAACTGCCGCTTCACCACCGTTGTCACGCATCTGTGCCACACGGAGTGCATCCATTACCTGCTGATACAGATAATGGATCACACGCTTTTCACGTTCCAGAGCAGCGGGGTTGCGGGGATCAATTTCCACCTTGAATGTGCCACGCTTCGTCATCAGATATACGTGATGTCCGTTATTCGTGGGCAGGGGGAATTGCGAGGTCTTTGTGCCGAGGGGCAGGAGCTGGTTGGAGTTGACAACCAGATTTCTTGCTGCCTGTACAACGGACTTGTATTTCACGGATGCACCGGTATACTCTGCACCATTATTGAAATACAGGTTTGCAGCACCATTGATGAAGCACACCATGGTCACCATGATTATCGGACTCATCGGCATATCCACAACAACGCCGTACACTTCATCCGCCTTGAATTTGATTTTGGAGAACTGTGCGGGCGGAATATGCAGTGCACTGCTGCGGGTTGCCAGATATTGGGGTGTCACCGGATACGGATCCAGCGGAGAACGTCTTACTACTGCCATGATTCAAAATTCCTTTCGTGTGTAATCGCTCAAAAACGAGTATTTATCTTAATTAACCGAACATTTCCTTTGTCAGCTTTCCGAGAATTTCCACGCCGGTATCAATTGCCTGATCGGTGGGCGTAGAGTAGTTCATGCGGAAGGACGTGGTCTTATCGGATTCACTCACCATGAATGCACTGCCCGGAACCACTGCGATCTTATATTCCGAAACGGCTCTCTTGCAGAAGCCCATCATATCGCAGTCATCGGGGAGTGTGCACCAGATGAACAGACCGCCTTCGGGACGAGTGAACTGAATTTTTTTGGAAAATGCCGCATCCATACCGGAGAGCATTCTCTCGCACTTCTGCTTGTAGATACCACGGAGCATGGCAAGATGTGCGTCAAAATCGTAATTTTTGAGGAAGCTGTATGCCAGCATCTGACCGAAATTATTGCTCTGCACGTCGGAAACCTGCTTGCAGACAACCATCTTTGCGATCACTTCCTTCGGAGCGATTGCATAGCCCACACGAATACCGGGGGCAAGCACCTTGGAGAAGCTGCCCGCATAGATCACTCTGCCGTCGGTGTCCAGTGTTTTGATGCTCGGCACGTGTTCGCCCGTGAAACGCAGGTCGCCGTAGGGGTTATCCTCAAGGATCAGCGTGTTGTACTTCTGTGCAAGTGCATAGATCTGCTTTCTGCGTGCAAGGCTCGTGGTCTTTCCGGTGGGGTTCTGGAAATTGGGGATCACATAGATCAGCTTGGTATTGGGGTTTGCCTTGAGGGCATCTTCCAGTGCATTCAGCTCCATACCCTCGTCATCCAGCGGAACGCCCACAAGATTGACATTGTAGGATTTGAAGGCATTGAGTGAACCGATGAAGCTGGGTGCTTCACAGATCAGGGTATCGCCGGCATTGCACAGGGACTTGCAGGCAAGCTCCATGACCTGCTGTGCACCGGAGGTGATGATCAGATCTTCACGCTCGGCGTTGAAGCAGTCGGCTGCCGCCATACGCTGTTTCATCATATCACGCAGGGGCGTATAACCCTCGGTGATGCCGTACTGCAGCACTGCGATGGGTTCTTCAGCCAGCATTTTTGCGGAAATCTCCTTCACTGCCTCAATGGGGAATGCCTCGGGTGCCGGATTTCCGGCTGCAAATGAAATAACCTCGGGATCTGCGGTATATTTCAGAATTTCACGGATTGCAGAAGCCTGCAGCTGTGAAACCTTTTCAGAAAAAGAATAATTCATGTATTTCATTCCTTTTTGCTAAAAACTCTCTGCCTTTGGAACATTGTATTGCACCCATTTGAAAAATATCACCAATCAAGGGGAAAAACCGTTCAAATGCAGAGGCTTATTTCTATTATAACACATAATTTGGATTTCGGCAACATAAAATTTAAAAAAACTGAAAAATTTGTTGTAGCGGAGCGTTTTTCCGCTGAAGCGGAAAGGAAATTTGTCATGAAAAAACAAACATTTCTCAAAGGCTCTCTTATTCTCGGCGTTTCCGCACTCGCAGCAAAGCTTCTTGGTGCACTGTTTAAAATTCCGCTGACAAATCTCCTCGGCGGCACGGGAATGGGGTACTTCAGCTGTGCCTACGGGTTGTTTCTACCGCTGTATGCGGTGTTTGTCACGGGACTTTCCACGGCGGTGGCACGTTCCGTTGCTGCCAGTGCCGCTTCGGGGGATGCATCCGGTGCACTGCACATCCGCAGCGTTGCAAGGCGGATGTTCCTCATTGGCGGACTTGCCGGCACGGCACTTGCCATTCTGACAGCAAGACTTTTCACGCTCTATACCGCCGAGAGCATGGAGGCATATCCTGCCGTGCTTGCCATTGCACCTGCGGTGCTGTTCAGCTGTCTGACAGCGGTGGAGCGGGGCTATTATGAGGGCTTGTGCAATATGTACCCCACCGCCGTATCACAGGCGATGGAAGCCCTCTGCAAGCTTCTGTGCGGTTTATGGCTCTGTCATCTTGTAATGGAAATCCCCGAACTACCGCCATTTCTCGGCGGAATCAGCCGTGAGGGTGCCGCCGCCGCTGCCGCCGTGCTGGGTGTAACGCTGTCAACGGCAGCCGGCTGGCTCTGTACGCTTGTATTCGGGGTAAAGCGGCAGCGTCCCGTCAAATCCGCTGTGAAAGCTTCACCATGGAAGATCGTACGGATGCTGCTGGCGGTGATGATTCCCGTGGCTCTTGGTTCTCTTGTGACAAATCTCACCTCGCTCATTGACCTTGTAACAGTCATCCGCTGCTTTAACGACATGATCGCTGAAGATGCGGCGGCGTTCTATGAGGGAGCATCCCTTTCTTCCGATATCCCCCAAAAAGAAGCGGCAGCATTCGTGTATGGCTCCTTCATGGGGCTTTCTGTAACCGTATTCAATCTGGTTCCCTCCCTGACGAATATGTTTGCAAAGGGCGTTCTTCCCTGTACCGCACAGGCGTGGGCGAGGGGGGATCGCAGGGAAGCCTCCGGATATGCATCACAGGTGCTGGTGCTGACAGGACTTGCAGCGGTTCCGGCGGCGGGCGGAATGTTTGTGCTGTCACGGGGAATTCTGGAATTTCTCTATGCCGGACGTCCGGCGGAAATCGACGCCGCCTGCAGCGGATTGCAGTATCTGGCGGCGGGATTGGTGTTTCTGTGTCTGGCATTCCCCGTGTTCAGCCTGCTGCAGGCAATCGGACGTGCGGATCTTCCGGTAAAAATTATGGCGGCAGGTGTTGCGGTGAAGCTTTTGGGGAATCTGCTGCTGATTCCGCTGCTGTACACAGCAGGTGCGGCGGTTTCCACAAGCCTTTGCTATGGTGTGATCCTGCTGCTGGCATTGTTGTTTCTTCGTAAGGAGCTGGGTGAACCACTTGCGGTCGGCAGGGCGTTTCTTCGTATCGGCTATGCATCCGTCATGTGTGCGGCGGCGGCGTGGCTGTGTTACAGCAGGGTGCTGCCGCATCTTTCCCAGAGAATCTCCCTGCTTGCAGCGGTGGCGTGCGGCGGTGCGGTGTATGTGCTGATCCTGTGGCTTTCGATGGGGAAGGAGCTGCAAAGGCTGCTCGGAAGGGCGTGCTGAAACTAATTCTTGATGTTCCAAGGGGAATCGTAGGAATTTCGGGGGATCTGTCCGGATGGGGATGGATCCCCCTGTTTTGTTCCTGCATATTTTGGTACGCTGACGCTCATACTGTTGAAAGAACATGGACAACAATCAAGAAAGGCGGTTTTTTATGCACGCAATTTTGTTCTGTGACGGGTTTGTTTCCTGCATCCCTGTCCGTTCCGTGCCAGAAGCACTTCTGCCGTGCTGCAATATTCCTTTGCTTTCCCATATTCTGCGGTTTCTGGAACGGGATGGCATCACCGACATTACGCTTGTCGGGGCGAATCGGGCGGTACGTTCTCTGGCGGATTCCCTGTCGATTTCGCCGCAGCTGCATTTCACGGATTCCCCCGAAAATCTGCGTACCCAAGCTCCCACGCTTGTTCTCCGAAGGCTATCCCTGCCGAATTGGAACATGGGGGAGCTGCAGGTTCTTTGTGATGCCGCCCCCGTGCATCTCGTGCATTCCGACGGCACGCCCACCAATGCCGAGCTGCACCCTGCGGGAAGCAGACTGTTTGTTCCGAAGACGGCATTGACGGTAATTCTGTCAGAATTCCGGATGCCCGAAACACCGCAGGCATACCTGCGTATGCAGCGTGAGCTGCTCAGCCAGCCCAGAATGCCGTATTTTCGTATCGGGCAGGGCATCCGCATGGGGAAGCAAGCTGTGGTATCCGAAACCTGCATCATAGGCAACGACTGTATCATCGGGGATCGTGCTGTGCTGGAGGACTGTGTTCTTGGTGATGGTGTTCAGATCGGGGCAGGTACGGTGCTGCGGCGTTGTGTGGTCTGCCGTCATGCTCTCGTTGACAGAGAAATGACGCTGGAGGACGCTGTTGTGGGGGAGGGAGAAATTGCCTCTGCACATCGGGAAAAACCACAGAAACGGCATTTTAATGTGGATGAGGATGACGGCATCCACGAAGGACTGCCACGCTGGAATACGGTGGAAACCGCATTGCAGGCAGGGGCGGCAATGACAGTGCTCGGTATGCGGATTGCTGTTGGCTCTGACGGTGCAGCGGCACTGCCGTTTGCCCTTGCTGCTTCCGTTGGTGCGGTGTCACAGGGAGCACAGGTGTGGAATTGCGGAATATGCGGGCTTTCGCAGCTCATCCACTGCGGAAAAGCCGCAGACTGCCACGGCATTCTCTGGGTGCACGGTGATTGCGTGCAGTATCTCATTCCCCGTGCTGCAAACGGATTTCCGCTGAACCCGATGCAAAGCCGCAGACTTTTACAGGCGTTGGAAGGAAAAATTTCCACAAGAATCGCAGAATGTGGAAAGCTCTGCGACGCACGGGCATTCCTGTCTCTCTGGGAGCTGAAATGTCGTGAGATCCTGCCGCAGCCGCAGTTTACGGTTGAGATCTGCTGCGGAAACGCCGCACTTCGGGAAACGGCACAGCGGCTGTTTTCGGGTGGAACGGGGGAGAGGATCGTGCTCAATCTCTCCGATGACGGCACGCAGGCAAGTGTGTATTCAGCGGAATCGGGAATGGTGTCCCATGACCGCCTGCTGCTCCTGAGCCTGCTCTCCTTTCGGGAAAACGGCGAAGCTTTGGCACTTCCTGCGGAATTCCACCCCTCGGCGGAGCAGTTTGCCGCACGCTTCGGCGGAAGGATCCTGCGGCTGTTCACGCCCGCAGTTTCTCCGACTGCCGCAAAGCTCTGGTCGCAGCAGGGCGTCTGCACGGATGGCATTCTGCTTTTTGCCCATATTCTGAGAATACTGGACAGGCGGCACATTTCCCTTGCCGCTGCGGTATCGCTTCTGCCGCCCATGTATACGGCGAAACGGGAGATTTCCACAAGTCTTGGCAGACAGGCTGTGGAAAAGCTGCAGCGGAGCAATCCCGACAGGGCGGTGAGCATTGCACTTCCCACAAACAGCGGAATTCTGCGGCTGATGGCATATGCCGAATCCATGGAAGCTGCGGCGGAACTCTGCGGCTTCTGGGAGAAAAAACTGCGTGCCGCAGAGGACGCATCAGCGGATTTGTCCCAGAGTAACGAATAATCCTTGCAGACGCATTTGTTTTTATCCAAACTGCCAAAATCTGAGGATTCGACAATTGTCGTACTTGACAAAATACGGATATTTTACTATAATAGAAGTATGTATTCGCTTTCGGAAGATTCCGAAAGGGCGTGGATGATGATATTCGGCACAACTGCCCAGAATAAACAGGGACGCCCGAGCGTCCCGTACTTAAACGCTGCCGTCGGGTTCCCCGTGCGGCATTCACCGAGCAACTGACTGCTTTCTACTCACAACTGCTCCGCCCGTAACATTGTATTCCAGCTTGCAGCCGCTATGCGGTGCAGGTGTTTGCGTTGTGCATTGACGCAGCTGCAATGCGGCGGATCGGGCTCTCTTTGAGCGGAAATCGTGCGTTTTCGGCACGAATTGAAAGAGAGTGCATTTTTACGAGTGCGGTCATTCTGCTGATCAAGAAATGAGGTATTATATTGAATAACGCAAAATCCAGTGATTCCAGAAGAAAGAAATTTACGGTACGTCATTCCGGCCATCGGTCGGGATCCCGCAAATACAACGGGAATGCTGCGAACCATTCGCAGAGGCAGGTTCCCCAGCCCCCGAAAAAGAAGGAACAGCACCGCACACCGATCCGTATCATTCCGCTTGGCGGTCTGAACGAGATCGGCAAGAACATGACGGTTTTCGAGTGCTGCAATGATATGTTCATCCTCGACTGCGGACTTGCATTCCCCGATGCGGATATGCCCGGCGTGGACATTGTACTGCCGGACTTCACCTATGTGGAACGCAATGCCGACAAGCTGCGTGGCATTATCATTACGCACGGTCATGAGGACCATATCGGCGGTCTTGCCTATCTGCTCAAAAAAGTGAGTGCACCTGTTTATGGTTCCGGTATGGCGATCGGTCTGATCAAGCATAAGCTTGAGGAACACGGTATGCTGGGCAAGGTTTCCCTCAATGTCATGGAACCCCGCAAAACCGTGAAGCTGGGCTGTATGGCAGTGGAATTTATCAGAGTCAATCACTCCATCCCCGGTGCGATGGGCATGGCAATTCATACACCTGCGGGTGTTCTGGTGCATACGGGCGACTTCAAGGTGGATTTCACACCCATTGACGGCGGTCCCATTGACCTTGCAAGATTCGGTGAGCTTGGCAGCCGTGGTGTGCTTGCACTGATGACGGATTCCACCAATGCCGAGCGTCCGGGATACACACAGTCCGAGCATAAGGTGGGCGAATCCTTCGAAAAGCTGTTCACAAAAGCAGGACAGCGACGCATTATCATTGCGACATTTTCTTCCAATATCCATCGTGTCCAGCAGATCATCAACCTTGCTGCAAAGAATGGCAGAAAGGTTGCGGTTCTCGGCAGAAGCATGATCAACGTGATTTCTACCGCACTGGAGCTTGGGTATCTGGAGGTTCCGAAAAATACGATCATTGACATCGAAAATATGAACCAGTATCCGCCCGAACAAATCGTATTGATCACCACGGGCAGTCAGGGCGAACCGATGTCCGCACTTACCCGTATGGCGATGAATGACCACAAAAAAGTCAATATCACGCCCATGGATTTCATCATCATTTCCGCAACACCCATTCCCGGCAACGAAAAGCACGTGACAAAGGTGGTTAACGAGCTGCTCCGTTCCGGTGCGGAGGTGGTTTACGAGGCAATGTATGAAGTGCACGTTTCCGGTCATGCCTGTCAGGAGGAACTCAAGCTCATGATGGCACTGACAAGACCGAAGTACTTCATTCCCGTGCACGGTGAATACAAGCATCTGATCAAAGCACGCAATATAGCCGTAGAAATGGGCATTCCGCAGGACAATATCATTATCGGCTCCATCGGCAATGTCATTGAAACGGATGGCACATTCATGCGAGTGGTTTCTCAGGTTCCGGCGGGCAGAGTGCTGGTTGACGGACTCGGCGTCGGCGATGTCGGCTCCATCGTGCTGCGTGGCCGTAAGCATCTGGCGGAGGACGGCCTGATCATCGTTGTTGTGGGCATCGAAAAGGCAAGCAACACCATTGTGGCAGGACCGGACATCATTTCCAGAGGCTTTGTCTATGTGCGTGAAGCCGAAGAACTCATGGTGCAGGCAAAGCAGGTGATGTGCCATACGCTGGATGAATGCTCCGCCTACGAGCTGAAGGAGTGGACATCCCTCAAGACCAAGCTGCGTGACGCACTGTCGGATTTTATCTACAGTAAGACAAAACGCAGCCCGATGATCCTGCCGATCATCATGGAAATCTAACAATCATATCCGCTGAAGTTTTTTTGTAAGGAGGTGAACGGATTGAAGCCAAAACTGCATATCCTGCTCTGGATCATCGTTGCACTGCTGCTGATCACAACGATTCTGCCGGTGGTGTTCCTGGTGTATCATGGGGTGGAATATGGACTGTTCTGCTGTATACCGGCAGTTCTGCTGATTGGTGTGATGGTTTTTGCCGCCGTCTATTTCAGACGCAATCAGATACGGTTCGTGGCACAGCTCAATGAGGAATGCGAGCGTGCGGAGCTGGCAACGCTCCAGCAGCTTCCGATGGGTATGTGCGTGGTGAACAGCAAGGGTACCCTGATGCATTACAACGATTATTTCCGCAAACAGGTTCTCGAGGGCGTTGATCTGTTCGGAAAAAACCTCTATGATGTGATGCATTTTGATCCCAAGCTCAAAGAACAGGAATACCTCTGGCAGCACAGGACCTATCGGATTTCCTCCCTGCCCTATCGGGAGGATGGTTCGGAGCTGACGGCATTCCTGTGGACGGATGTGACGGATTTTTCCGCACTGGAGAAGGAATACCGTGCAAGCCGTCCCAGTGTTCTGCTGATCATGGTGGATAATTACGAGGATCTGCTGCAGAATGCCAGGGACAGTGTGAGGCTTGAGATCGGCGTAGCCATCGAAAAGCTCCTCGAAAACTTTATTTCCCAAACCAACGGCATTCTCCGCCGATTGAAAAACGGACGGTTTATGGCAATTATTGAAGAACGTCACATGGAACGGATCTTTCAGGAAAAGTTCAGCATTCTGGACGGTGCAAGGGAGATCCGCACAGATGACAAAAATTATGTGACGCTCTCCATCGGCGTCGGTCACGGTGCCGCTACACTGCATGAGGGAGAACAGCTTGCTGCACAGAGCCTTGAAATGGCAATGGGCAGGGGCGGCGATCAGGCAGCCGTCAAGACGGAAAATGGCTACCGTTTCTTCGGTGGTGTGTCCAAGGGCGTGGAGAAGAAATCCCGTGCCAAGACACGCATCATCGCAAGTGCAATACAGGATCTGATCCTACGCAGCGGCAATGTCTTTATTATGGGACATCGCTTCGGTGATCTGGATTCCATCGGTGCCGCCTGCGGTCTGGCAGGTGCGGTACGGCTTCTGGGCGTTCCCGTTTCCGTTGTGGTCGATCCTCAGAAAAATCTGGCACCGCAGCTGATTTCCATGATGATGGATGAGGTTGGCGGCGATCTGTTCATGAGTCCCCTGCAGGCATTGGAAATGATTTCCGATGACAGCCTGCTGATCATCGTGGACACACATAATAAGGATATTCTCGAAAGTGAAAAGCTGTACAAGGCAGCGAAGGACAATGTTGTGGTGATCGACCACCACCGCAAGACGGTGAATTTCGTGGATAACGCAAAGGTGTTCCACCATGAACCCTATGCGTCCTCTGCCTGCGAAATGGTCACGGAGCTGATCCAGTACTGCAAGCTCGACGGCATGGTGGACTCCTGCTATGCGGATTGTCTGCTTTCGGGTATTATGCTCGATACAAAGAATTTTGTGATGCGGACGGGTGTACGAACCTTTGAAGCAGCCGCATTTCTGCGGAAGATCGGTGCGGATACCGTGAAGGTAAAGAGCCTGTTCTCAGGCTCGATCGAAGCCTACCGCAGCCGCACGGATATTGTCGGTTCAGCGGAAATTATCGGTTGTCACGCAATTGCCATTGCCTCGGAAACCACTTCGGATGTGCGTCTGGTCGCACCGCAGGCAGCGGATGAATTGCTGAGCATCCAGAACGTTGACGCCGCATTCGTGATTTACGAGATCAACCAGATCGTCAATATTTCCGCCCGTTCCCTTGGTGCTGTCAATGTACAGCTCATCATGGAGGCACTCGGCGGCGGCGGCCATCAGACGATGGCGGCAACACAGATTCCCGATATTTCAATGGAAGAAGCAAAACAGATGCTGCTGCAGGCGATTTCGCAGATGCAGCAGTGATATGTCAATCAGAAAGGATGGATCATCATGAAGGTTATTTTTCTCGCCGATGTAAAAGGATCGGGCAAAAAAGGTGAAATGAAGAACGTAGCGGACGGCTACGCAAGAAATATGCTCCTGCCCAAGAAGCTTGCAGTGGAGGCAACCCCTGAAAACATCAATCACCTCAAGGGACAGCAGTCCTCCGCACAGCATAAGATCGACATGGACAAGCAGAATGCACAGGAGCTGCGTGAGAAGCTGCATGACAAAACCGTTGTGATCACCTGCAAGGCAGGTGCGGGCGGCAAGCTGTTCGGTTCCGTAACTGCCGCTCAGGTTGCACAGCAGATCGAAGCACAGTTCGGCTGCAAGATCGACAAGAAGAAGATCGTTCTCAAGTCCGACATCAAGAGCTTTGGATCGTTTGCAGCGGAGGTTCGCCTGTATACGGGAATTTCTGCGGAAGTGAAGATCGAAGTTACCGAGGCATAAGTGTTTTTCATATCACCTCTGATTACTCAGAGGTGATATTCGGCGTTTTTTCGGGAATTTCATAAATTCCCCAAAAACGGAAAGGAGGAGATCATATGGCAGAAACAAGTGGATTTCAGGATATTGAAATGCCCTACAGTCTGGAAGCGGAGCAGACCATTCTCGGTGCGATCCTGATCGAGCCGGATGTGCTGTCCGTGGTGCTTGAGCACATCAAGCCCGAATGTTTTTATCTGGACAATCACCGCAAGTTGTTCAATATTATGGTGCGGATGTTTTCGTCCGGTGCGAGAGCCGATGTCATTACGGTTCTCAATGAAGCGGTTTCACTCAAGGTTTTTGAAACTGCGGCGGAGGGCAGAAATTACCTCGGCAATCTGGTAGAGCTTGTGCCGTCCGTTTCCAATATCGAAAGCTACTGTAATATTGTTGTCAGCAAGTACTATGTCCGCACTCTGGCGGAAGCGGCAAGGGGCATCCTTTCGGATATCCAAAGCGGTGAAACGGATGCACAGCTTTTGCTTGATGCCGCAGAACAGCGGATTTTCGACATTCGTCAGGGCAGGGATGTCACGGGACTTACCCCCCTGAAGGAAATCGTTGCCGAAACCTATAATCATATCGGAAAGATCGCAGGTCCCGACCGTGAACTGTATCTGGGTACGGGCTCCGGATTTTCCTATCTGGATACGCTGACCTCGGGTCTGAACAGATCCGACCTCATCCTCATCGCAGCACGTCCTGCCATGGGTAAAACTGCATTTGCACTGAATATTGCCTGCAATGTGGCAAGGCACGGTGACAAGGATGTCTGCATATTTTCACTGGAAATGCCCCGTGAACAGCTTGTTTCCCGTCTGCTTTCCTCGGAGGCACAGGTGGATTCCCACAAGCTCCGAAACGGCCGTCTTGACGGCGATGACTGGATGCGTCTTGGTGCGGCGGCAGCCTATATGCAGGGCTTACCCATCTACATAGACGATACCGCAAGCATCACCGTGCAGCAGATCAAGGCAAAGCTTCGCCGCATGAAGAATCTGGGGCTTGTGGTCATTGACTACCTCGGTCTGATCCAGACGACGCTGCGTACGGAAAATCGTGTGCAGATCATTTCCGAGATCACTCGTCAGCTCAAGATCATGGCAAAGGAACTGGATGTTCCGATCATCCTGCTTTCCCAGCTTTCCCGTGGTCCCGAAAGCAGAACGGACAAGCGTCCCATGCTTTCCGACCTGCGTGAATCGGGTTCTATCGAGCAGGATGCGGACATCGTAATGTTCCTCTATCGTGACGCATACTATAACAAGGAAAGCCAGCAGCCGAATGTGGCGGAATGTATCGTTGCAAAGAACCGTCACGGCGAAACGGGTACGGTCAACCTCATCTGGGACGGACAGTATACACGTTTCAGTACCATGGAGATGAAGATGGATGCACCTGCTTGATGAAGTACGCCGTTTTCTCAAGGAACGGAATCTCACGGGCTGCCGCATTTCTGCGGCGGTTTCAGGCGGTGCGGACAGCGTTTGCCTGCTGCACGCACTGGTTTCCCTGCGGGAGGAATACTCCCTTGATCTGCGTGCGATCCACATACAGCATAATCTGCGTGGTGCGGAAAGCGAACGGGATGAACAGTTTTGCAGGGATGTCTGCCAATCGCTCGGTGTTGAACTGAAGGTTGTTTCCTGCGATGTGCGGGATTATGCGGAAAAACACCGCATTTCCGTAGAAACAGCGGCAAGGGAATGCCGCTATGCCGCATTTGCGGAGCACTGCGAGGGCTTTGTGGCAACGGCACATACCGCCTCGGACAATCTGGAAACCATCCTTTTCCGAATGGCAAGGGGTACGGGGCTGAAGGGTCTGTGCGGGATTCCGCCCGTGCGGGATCGTTTCATTCGTCCGCTTCTGAACGTGACACGTTCACAGGTGGAGGAGTACGCCCGAATCCATGGGATTTCCTATGTGACGGACAGCACCAATTCCGAGGACTGCTATCGTCGGAATTTCCTGCGGCATCAGGTCGTGCCGAAGCTGAAAGAATGCAATCCTTCGCTGGAGGAAACCTGTGCGGAGATGACGGATACGCTGCGGCTTGAGGAGGATTTCCTTGCAGCACAGGCGAAATCGGCATATGCCGGATGTCTGCAGGCGGATGGTTCACTCAAAGGGCTGGCTATACTGCATCCCGCCATGCAGCGACGCAGCATCAGTTTGCTTTTGCAGGAACGAGAGCTTGCAAGCCGTCGGAATATCCTTGCCGTGCAATCGCTTCTTGCAAACGGCGGTTCGGTCGAGCTTGTGCGAGGCGGACTGCGTGCCTGCGTCAGCCGTGATGTGCTGTGGCTGGAATACCCCGTTGAGGGGATTCCCGAAAAACCGTTGAAAATCGGTGAAAATTGTATTTTTGAGGGCGTTTTTGTCGAAGCAGAAGTGATTGCAAGGACAGAATGCGAGAAATTTGCAAGTATTCACGAAATGTTCACAAATTCTGTTCTGGATTATGATATAATAAATAAGTGTGCCGTACTGCATGGCAGGAAAAATGGTCTGCATTTGAAAATGCAGGGCAAAGAGCACAGTGTTTCTGTGAAAAAATGGCTGAATGCGGAGGTTTCGCCGACGCAGCGTGCGAAGGTGCATTATCTTTCGGACGCAAGCGGTCTGCTCTGGGTGCAGGGGCTTGGTGCAGCAGAACGAGCTGCAGTCACGGAAACCACGCAGAATATGCTGTATCTGCGTATTATCACGAAATAAACACAAATGTCACACAGCAATACCACCCTGTCGTGGTACACTATGCTTTATATGAAAAATAATAAGGAAAAGGAGAGGATCGTTTGACACCGAAAAAAAGCAGGGGCATTTTTGCCTATCTTCTGGTTGCGGCAGTACTGATCTTACTTTTTGCGTACATGATTCCGAAGCTTAGCAAACCGGATTCCGAGTATCCGTACACGGAGATCATTTCGCATTTTGATGATCTGAATGTCAGCTACTATACGCTGGATCTGGGAACGGGAGAGCTGGAGCTGACGCTCAAGGATGGTACGGAAATCGAGTATTCCGTTCCGAATGTTTCCATCTTTCTGGACGATACGGATGATTACCGTCTGAAATACAATAAGGCGAATCCCGACGCTCCGCTGGAGCAGGATTATTTCAAGATCACGGACAATTCATGGCTTGTGACCTATCTGCCGACATTCATGATCCTTATTATGGGCATCGTGCTGTTTGTCTTTATGATGCGTCAGGCAGGCGGCGGCAAGTTCAATAATTTCGGCAGAGCGAATATCAAGAATTCCGCAAACGACAAAAAGGTTACCTTTGACGAGGTAGCAGGTGCGGAAGAAGAAAAATTCGAGATGGCAGAAGTTGTGGATTTCCTCAAGAATCCGATGAAATACACCGAAATGGGAGCAAAGATCCCGAGGGGCATCCTGCTGCTCGGCCCTCCCGGTACCGGTAAGACGCTGCTTGCGAAAGCGGTAGCAGGCGAGGCGGGCTGTCCATTCTTCCCGATCTCGGGTTCTGATTTCGTAGAAATGTTTGTCGGCGTGGGTGCATCCCGTGTGCGTGACCTCTTTGAAACCGCAAAGCGTAATGCACCATCCATCATTTTCATTGACGAGATCGACGCTGTCGGCAGACACAGAGGTGCCGGTCTTGGCGGCGGCCACGATGAACGTGAGCAGACGCTCAACCAGCTGCTGGTAGAAATGGACGGCTTTGTCGGAAACGAAAGCGTTATCGTCATTGCGGCAACCAACCGCCGTGACATTCTCGATCCGGCACTGCTGCGTCCGGGACGTTTTGACAGACAGATCATGGTCGGCTATCCCGACATTAAGGGCAGAGAAGAAATTCTCAAGGTGCATACCAAGAACAAACCCCTCGCACCCGATGTGGATCTTGCTACAATTGCCAAGGGTACGGTCGGATTTACCGGTGCGGATCTTGCCAATCTTGCCAACGAGGCGGCATTGCTTGCAGCCCGTGCAAACAGAAAGGCAATCACCAACGAGGATATTGAGGAGGCAACCATCAAGGTGGTGGCAGGCCCTGAAAAGAAATCCCGTGTCAAGACCGAAAAGGAAATCAAGCTCACCGCTTATCACGAAGCAGGTCATGCAGTCTGCACCTACTACTGTCCGCATCAGGACAAGGTGCACCAGATCTCCATCATTCCCAGAGGCATGGCGGGCGGTTATACCATGTCCCTGCCGGAGCATGACAAGTCCTATGTGAGCATGATGGAAATGCGTGAGGAAATCGTCACCCTGCTGGGCGGACGTGTGGCTGAAAAGCTGATTCTGGATGATATTTCCACCGGTGCCTCCAATGATCTGGAGCGTGCAACGGCAACGGCAAGAAACATGATCACACGCTATGGCTTCAGTGAGAATCTCGGTCCTGTGGTTTACGGCAGCGATCAGAACGAAGTATTCCTCGGCAGGGATTTCGGAAGCACCAAGAATTACTCCGAGCAGGTAGCTGCGGAGATCGACGCCGAAATCCGTGCCTATGTGGAACAGGGCTACAAGAGGGCAGAGGAGATCCTGACAGAGCATATGGATCAGCTGCACACCGTAGCACAGTACCTGATCAAGCACGAAAAGATTGACGGCGAAGAATTTGCAAAGCTCATGCGTGGCGAGCTTATGGATGCGTTCGCAGTGGATGAAATCCCCGTGGAGCAGCCCGAAACATCCGGCGATGCCGAATCGACGTCATCTTCCGATGAGGATACACCTTTCAGATAATAAATTGAAATCTCCGTCTTGCAAAGGACGGAGATTTTTTATATAAATTTTCTCCGTTCCATACAGAACGGGGAGTTGCGTTTTCGCCGAAGATATGGTATAATGATACTAATCTTCCATCAAACTTAAATAGTCTGATGGAAACAGTCTGTCGAAAAACCTCCAAATGGGTAGTGGGGCAAAAGCCCCAAAAAGGGCTTCGGGGACGAAGTCCCCGAACTATAGCCCCTCCCCTTGGGGAGGGGTTGGGGTTGGGGGCAATTACAGGGTGCCTGTCTCTAAAATAGACTTTTTCTACAAGCCGCTTCCATCAAACTTGAATGGTTGATGGAAGGCGTGTGCTGAAAATTCCGGTTTTTGAGGTGATTACCGTGACGATGAAAGAATTTTTGCAAGCCATAATGAAATTTATTTTTGGTATCCTTTTGGTTGGGCTGCTGATTTTCCTGCCGGCAGGTTCCCTTGCGTTTTTTAACGGATGGCTGCTGATGGGAATTCTATTTGTGCCGATGTTCGCTGCCGGAATTGTGATGATGATCAAAAATCCTGCACTGCTGAAAAAACGTCTGAATGCAAAAGAAAAGCAAAAAGAGCAGGATCTGGTTGTAAAACTGAGTGGGCTTATGTTTATCGCAGGATTCGTCGTTGCAGGACTCGGACACCGTTTTGGCTGGTATACCTTGCCAAAACCTGTTGTATTCGGTGCTGCCGCAGTTTTTCTGATAGCGTATATCCTGTATGCACAGGTGCTGCGGGAGAATACATATCTGAGCCGCACGATTGAAGTGCAGGAGCATCAGACGGTGATCAGCACCGGGCTGTATGGTATTGTCAGACATCCCATGTACAGTGCAACGCTGCTGCTGTTTTTGTCAATGCCCCTTGTGTTGGGTTCGGTGTATGCGTTTGGCATTTTTCTCGTGTATCCCTTTATCATCGCCAAGCGGATCAAACACGAAGAAGCCTTTCTTGCAAAGGAACTCGACGGGTATTGTGCATATCAGCATAAGGTGAAATATCGTTTGATTCCTTTCATCTGGTAGCGGATGGATGAATCATGAATTGTAGGAGGCAGACATGAAGAAACTATTGTTGATCGTTGGCATTGTAAGCTTGATTGCCTGTGTTTTATCCTTGTTATTTGCTGCATTAAATTTATTTGGGTACTATCATGTGCTTGACGGATCGCCGGATCTTTTCGTCAGATTGCACCGAAGAATGATTTTGTTTTTTGTAATCGGGATTGTTCTTGCGGTGGTTGGGATCATGTGCTTTATCATTCGCTCTAAAATATAAAATCCAGTTTGTTCTATGTTCCGTCCGCACCCATTCAACGGGTGCGGTTTTATATCTCCCCATTCCAAACGCAACAGCGAGTTGCTTGCAGATTTTCCGCATCTATAGTATAATGGATACGAGGTGATGAATTGCATGGATACCAAGGATATTATATTACAGCTTCGCACGAAAAAAGGATTATCTCAGGACGAGCTTGCCGAGCAGCTCTATGTGACCCGACAAGCAGTATCCCGCTGGGAAAACGGCGATACGATACCAAATACCGAAACGTTAAAGCGGCTTTCGGTGCTGTTTGATGTTTCCATCAATACCCTTTTGGGCTCACCCCGAAAGCTGATCTGTCAATGCTGCGGTATGTCCTTGGAGGACACTACCACCAGCAAAGAACCGAATGGTATATATAACGAGGAATACTGCAAATGGTGTTATGCTGACGGTGATTTTACGCTGGATGTTTGGAAACAATATATTGCACTTGGCGGAAAAGAACAATTTGAAGCATTCAAGCGACAGATCATGGACGAATTCAATGTACTGCTCCATGAGGAAGGTTTGCCCAAGGTGGAAAATCTCAATGTGCTCCCGGGCAGCTTTATCAATCTGGAGTACCGACTGCCCAACGGCAAAATGGTGAAATTCCTGGATGACAAAGCAACCTATCTCGGCAGCCAGCTGGAAAGTCCCTTCGGCGGAGAGCGATGCTTCGGTATTGCAGCAGGAATGGATTTTCTGTTGGTATGCACTTATGGCGAAAATGGTGCGGATCCGGAACTTGTTGTATACAAAAAACGATGAAAGATTCTTCGCTGAAACTTTGGACGGATGAATCGCACGAAAACCTCCCCAACTCATCGAGTCGGGGAGGTTGTGTTTTCTGTTGGAGTATGGTATAATAAAAATAAAGATAATTAAGGATTGAGGTGTAGTTGTTATTGGAAATAATCAGCTTTTATGATACTGAAAGGCAAGCACATTGGCTTAATGAACTCGGAAAAAGCGATTGGAGAGCTGGAACTTATCTGCACGAATTATTGAGTAATAACACTTTTTTTAATATTGTGGGGGAAGGTTCTAAACTGCTTTTGCTTACAGACGGAGATAAACTTGTTTCATTTTGTACATATGCCAAGAGGGATGAAATTCAATCGGATGAATTGTCGCCATGGATAGGATTCGTATATACATTTCCTGAATATCGAGGACAGCACTATATAGGCATGCTGTTTGATAGAATTGAATTACTTGCCAAAGAACAGAACATATCTGCCGTTTATATTTCGACAGATCACATCGGTCTATATGAAAAATACGGATTTGAGTATCTAACAGAAATGAAAAGTATTTATGGAGAATTGTCAAGAGTATATGTAAAGCAAATCAAGTGATAAATCCTCGTTTTACTATGTTCCAGCTGCACCCATTCAACGGATGCGGCTTTTCTGTACACACAAGAACCACCCCATTCCAGCCGGAATGGGGTGGTTCTTGCTTTTTCGGGGAGGGTGTGGTATAATGGATTCAGCAAAAATCGGAATTTGGAGGAGGTACAAAATGAAAAACATCTGGGATGAAATGTATAATGCCGCCAAAGCGGTTCTGAACGCACGCAGAGTGTCGGACTATGTGACCTGCGGAGAAGTGGCAGCGACAATCCTGTCACGGTCGGGAAGGATCTATACGGGGGTGTGCATCGACACCTGCTCAACACTTGGCATCTGTGCTGAACGAAATGCAATTTTCAATATGATCACCAATGGCGAGCAGGAAATTGACAAGGTGTTGTGTATTCTTCCCGATGGGACAAACGGTGCACCATGCGGTGCTTGTCGGGAGCTGATGGTGCAGCTTATGCCCGGCAAATACAAGGAGATTGAAATTATGTTGAATTATGCCACGGGACGCACCATAAGACTTGGTGAAATTACACCCGAATGGTGGATTCAATAAAAGGATAAGGAGATCATAAATGAATAAGCATCGAATCCAATTCAGCATCATTAACCGTGATGCAATCAAATTTCTTGCGATCATCCCAATGACCATCGGACATTTCTGCTCCTATCTGGCAGGCGAAACTTTGTATCAGGATATGTCACCGGCAGTATTCCTGCTGATTCAGCTATCTTTGTTTGCACCGCCCATCTTCTTTTTTTGTATCACAGAAGGTTTCCGTTACACCCGTTCCCGCAAGAAATACGCCCTGCGTCTTTTGTTGTTTGCTGTAATCACACAGATTCCCTTTGTGCTTGCAAATGAAGGAACACTGCTGACATGGGCGTTTTTCAGACCATTGAATATTATCTTCACACTGCTGATTGGACTGCTTGCATTGATGGTTTCGGATTCAAAGCTGAAGAAATGGCAAAAAATCGTTCTGATCATCCTGCTCGATGCCGCAACATTGCTTTTGTTTTCCGAATGGATGATTTTCGGCATTCCGCTGATGCTTGTGCTGTGCCATCTGAAAGAACAGCCGAAAAAGCGATTTCTCGCATTTATCGCCATTGTACTTGCCATGCAGACAACCAGTGCGATTTTGAGCTTTTCCGGATGGTGGTGGACTTCGGCGGTTTTCGTCTTGCAGACACTCTCCTGCCTTGCCGCCTATTTCGTTATTGACAAATGCTACAATGGGGAAAAGGGCAAGCACCCGGCATTTACCAAGTGGTTTTTCTATGCATTCTATCCTGCCCATCTGCTTGGCATCTATGCTGTGAAACTGCTGCTGGGAGAATTCTGATACATAAGCCGCACCTGCATATCGGGTGCGGCTTTGCTGTACACACAAAAAGCCTCCCCAACTCAGCGAGACGGGGAGATTGCTTTATGCCCTCATTTATGCTATAATGGAAGTGGACAAAGTGACAAAATGACGCAGATACGCCATGTCAAAATGTTTTGACAGGCTGTTTTTCAGAAAGTCAAGTCCTTTTGGTAGAAAAACGGCTGCAGATATGCTATGATACATACACAGGGAAACCCCCAATGGAAAGGAGATGGATGATTTGGAAATTGGAAAAACGATCAAGCAGCACAGAGCGGAGCTTGGCTGGTCACAGGAGGTACTGGCAGAGAAAGCCTATGTCAGCCGCCAGACTGTTTCCAACTGGGAGACTGAGAAAAGCTATCCCGATGTGCATAGCCTGCTGATTCTGAGCGATCTGTTTGGTGTTTCTCTTGACGAATTGATCAAAGGAGATGTTGCGGTTATGAAAGAACAGGTAAAAAGCAAAGACGTAAGAACATTCAAGAAGCTCCAACTGATCGGTGGGCTGGGAATCCTGCTGCTGATTGTGACAGGTATGCCGCTGTTAGAATATGGCGGTGCGGTCGGCGGCGTTGTCTGGGGTGCACTGGCAGTTGGTGTATTCCTTGCGTGGCACAGATTTGAGCAGATCAAGAGCGAGAATGATGTACAGACCTATCGGGAGGTGCTTGCCTTTGTAAACGGCGAGACACTCGATGACATTGAACGGACAAATGAAGCGAAAAAACGCAGAAGCCTGAAGATTCTGGAGATCATTGTCGCTGCACAGGCGATCATCATGCTGATTGTATGTGCCGGTGTAATCATTTTCGAACTGATGCAGATTTGATGAAGCAAGTGCTTCTCTGCACATAAAAACCCTCCCCAACGCATCGAGTCGGGGCATTGCGTTTTCCATTGGGGTGTGGTATAATAAAGGGGACAGTCAATCGGAATTTGTAGGAGCAGAAAATGAAAAAGATATTCAAGTCACTTTTGAAAGTATTGAAATGGATATGCATTGTACTTGCCGCACTTCTTGTGATATTGCTGATTGTGCGGTTTGTTGGAAAGACAATCAATAACCGAACTCCTGATGGCGGTATCAACGAAACGATGTATGTTGATATCAACGGCACCAAACAGTGGATCAATATTTATGGGCAGGACAAAGACAATCCTGTACTGCTCTATCTGCATGGCGGTCCCCTGTGTGCCGACCAGCGGCTACGATTGGAGTATTCTCCGAAAGCTCAGTGCGGATTACACAGTTGTCAATTGGGATCAACGAGGATGTGGTCACAATTACCCTGCATACAAGGAAACCAAACCAATTACCGCCGAGCAGATGCTCTCCGATGGTATTGCCATGACCGATTTACTGTGTGAGTATCTGAATCAGGATAAGATCACCCTTTATGGCAATTCATGGGGTTCGATCTTTGCTGCAAATCTTGCACTGGACAATCCCGGACGGTATGACACTCTGATTGTTTCCTCTCTTGTGGTAGATCCGCAGGAGAGCCGCACTTATTTTATGGAATATATGCTGGAACAATCAAAGGAGGATCCGGAGATCTATTCCGCCGCACAGCATTTTGATCCTGCATTGGGGTTATCCGAACAGGATGCGCTGACATTGCAGCTATGCTATTCCAAGTATAGTTATACTGATGATCTTTTTGCGGACAGTGATTTCAATTGGGTGTCATCGGTTTTCTTTAATCCTTACTGTACGTTTACTGAACTATATTACCTGCTGGGCAGTCAGCCCGAATACTACAATATGCTTCTGGACGAACATCCTTATGGCGATGCGCTTTGCGCACAAATCCCGATCGATGACCGTACAGAATATGAGATGCCGTTCTATCTGATTGAAGGTGATAAGGATCACGGACCTACTACGATGGTTGAATTGGCTGCTGATTACTATGAAGAAGTTGATGCACCGGACAAGGAACTGTTCTATATCAACGGCGGACACGGTTCACCGCTGCTGAAATGTGATCAACTGGCAGACATTGTGCATGAAATCGCAGAAAAACAAATTGAAATTCAGCACTAAATCCTAATTTACCAAATAATTTCCATACCCCAGCCGCACCCCACCACAAGTGCGGCTTTACTTCACACAAAAACCCTCCCCAACTCATCGAGTCGGGGAGGTTGCGTTTTTCATGAAGCCGTGATATAATGATATTGAGAAATAAGTACGTTAAAAATCTACGAAGGAGAATCGTTATGAACCCAAGAACCCTGATTGAAGCATTGAGTGTTGCCGAACGCCTGAAAGATGCCACCAGACACTGTTACACCAGAAACGGCAGACATGAAAGCGTTGCGGAACACAGCTGGATGGTGACGCTGATGGCGTTTCTGATCAAAGACGAATTTCCCGAAGCGGACATGGATAAAGTCATGAAAATGTGTATCATCCATGATCTGGGCGAAGCATTTACGGGGGACATTCCGACCTTTGAGAAGAACGACGTCCATGAACAAACCGAAAAGGAACTGCTGTCTGCGTGGCTGGACACACTGCCGGAACATCTTCGGGAGGAAATGACCGCCCTGTATGCTGAGATGGAACAGCGTGAAACATTGGAAGCAAAGATCTTCAAAGCTCTCGACGGACTGGAAGCATTGATCCAGCATAATATTTCGGATCTGTCCACATGGATTCCGAAGGAGTACGAACTGAACAAGACCTATGCTGATGACAAAGTTGCCTTTTCGGATTATCTGAAAGCCGTAAGGGAAGAGGTGCGGCGGGATACTCTGCAGAAGCTGGGCGGATAATACAAGACAACTGCCATTCCAATCGGAATGGCAGTTTCTACACAAAAACCCTCGCCAACTCATTGAGTCGGGGAGGGTTCGTTTTGCTATTTATACATTTGCCCAAACCGTCATGGTCAGATCCTGCCATTGGGTTTGTCTCAGATACAGGCCCTGTGCCTTGCGGAAGGTTTTCGCCTCCTCAAAGGGGAAGGTGTACCGGAATAAGGGCAGTTGTAAATTTCGCTTAGCCCTGTGCGATAGCAGCCTGAGCAGCAGCCAGACGAGCGATCGGAACACGGAACGGAGAGCAAGAAACATAGGTCAGACCCAGCTTGTGGCAGAACTCAACAGATGTCGGATCGCCGCCGTGCTCGCCGCAGATACCAACGTGCATCTCAGGACGAACAGCCTTACCCATTGTGATAGCCATATCCATCAGCTTGCCAACACCTGTCTGGTCGAGCTTAGCAAACGGATCGTTCTCGAAGATTTTAACATCATAGTAAGCATTCAGGAACTTACCAGCGTCATCTCTGGAGAAGCCATAAGTCATCTGTGTCAGATCGTTTGTACCGAAGCAGAAGAACTCAGCTTCCTTAGCGATCTCATCAGCAGTCAGACAAGCTCTCGGAATTTCGATCATTGTACCAACTTCGTACTTCAGCTCTACGCCAGCCTCAGCGATAACAGCATCAGCAGTCTCAACAACTACCTTCTTAACGAACTTGAGCTCCTTAACCTCGCCTACCAGCGGGATCATGATCTCAGGAACGATTGTCCAGTCGGGATGAGCCTTCTGAACGTTGATAGCAGCCTTGATAACAGCCTTTGTCTGCATTGCAGCAATCTCAGGATAAGTTACAGCCAGACGGCAGCCACGATGACCCATCATCGGGTTGAATTCGTGCAGGGAAGCGATGATAGCCTTGATGTCCTCAACGCTCTTGCCCTGTGCGTCAGCCAGTGCCTTAATGTCAGCTTCGTCAGTGGGAACGAATTCGTGCAGAGGCGGATCCAGGAAACGGATGGTAACCGGGCAGCCTTCCAGAGCCTCGTACAGAGCCTCAAAGTCAGCCTGCTGCATCGGTTCGATCTTAGCCAGAGCTGCTTCTCTCTCTTCAACAGTGTCAGCACAGATCATCTCACGGAAAGCAGCGATTCTGTCAGCCTCAAAGAACATATGCTCTGTACGGCACAGACCGATACCTTCAGCACCCAGCTCACGAGCCTTCTTAGCATCAGCAGGTGTATCAGCGTTTGTACGAACCTTCAGAACTCTGTACTTGTCAGCCCAAGCCATGATTCTGCCGAATTCGCCAGCGATCTGAGCATCTACAGTCGGGATGATACCGTCGTAGATGTTACCTGTGGAACCGTCGATGGAGATGTAGTCACCCTCAACGAATGTCTTGCCGCCCAGCTCGAACTTCTTGTTCTCTTCATCCATCTTGATGTCGCCGCAGCCGGAAACGCAGCAAGTACCCATGCCACGAGCAACTACAGCAGCGTGAGAAGTCATACCGCCACGAACAGTCAGGATACCCTGAGCAGACTTCATACCTGTGATATCCTCAGGAGATGTTTCCAGACGAACCAGGATAACCTTTTCGCCCTTTTCATCCCATGCTACAGCGTCGTCAGCTGTGAATACAACCTTACCGCAAGCAGCACCGGGGGATGCACCCAGACCCTTACCCATGGGAGTAGCAGCCTTCAGTGCCTTTGTATCAAACTGCGGGTGCAGCAGAGTGTCGAGGTTTCTCGGATCGATCATAGCAACAGCTTCCTGCTCGGATCTCATACCCTCGTCAACCAGATCGCAAGCGATCTTCAGAGCTGCCTGTGCAGTTCTCTTACCATTTCTTGTCTGCAGCATATAGAGCTTCTCGTTCTCAACAGTGAACTCCATGTCCTGCATATCTCTGTAGTGGTTTTCCAGAATCTGGCAAACTTCCTTGAACTGTGCAAATGCTGCCGGGAACTTTTCTTCCATCTGAGCGATCGGCATGGGTGTACGAACACCAGCAACTACGTCCTCGCCCTGTGCATTTGTCAGGAACTCACCCATGAGCTTCTTTTCGCCTGTAGCGGGATCACGAGTAAATGCAACACCGGTACCGCAGTCGTCGCCCATGTTACCGAATGCCATCATCTGTACGTTTACAGCAGTACCCCAGCTGTACGGAATGTCGTTGTCACGACGATATACGTTTGCACGGGGGTTGTCCCAGCTGCGGAATACAGCCTTAACAGCACCGATCAGCTGTTCCTTGGGGTCTGTCGGGAAGTCCTGACCGATCTTGGACTTGTATTCAGCCTTGAACTGGCCAGCCAGTTCCTTGAGGTCATCAGCAGTCAGCTCAACGTCCTGAGTTACGCCCTTCTTTTCCTTCATCTCGTCGATGAGTTCTTCGAAGTACTTCTTACCAACTTCCATAACTACGTCGGAATACATCTGGATGAATCTTCTGTAGCAGTCCCAAGCCCATCTGGGGTTGCCGGACTTAGCGGACATAAACTCAACAACTTCCTCGTTCAGACCGAGGTTCAGGATGGTATCCATCATGCCGGGCATGGAAGCTCTTGCACCGGAACGTACGGAAACGAGGAGCGGATTCTCCTTATCGCCAAACTTCTTGCCAACTCTTTCTTCCATGATCTCGATGTTCTTCATGATCTCAGCCATGATCTCATCGTTGATCTGACGACCGTCTTCATAGTACTTTGTGCAGGCCTCAGTGGAAATGGTGAAGCCCTGCGGAACCGGAAGACCCATCTTGGTCATCTCAGCGAGGTTCGGACCCTTACCGCCGAGGGTGTTTCGCATGGAAGCGTCGCCCTCATTGAACTGATAAACGAATTTTGTGCTCATTGGTTTTTACCTCCAACATAAGATTTTATCCTGAATGGTAAATAAAAATGCACCATTCCAGACTTGATTATATTATACCATATCTTTTTCAAAAAAGCTATAGGTTTTTGAAAAAATTTCCGACAGATTTTACTGGCATTTTTCACAAAAATTGTGAAGAATATAAAAAATTATGAAAAAAGCTTGCAATGTAAGGCAATATCTGCGATAATAATAAATATGTAAGGGTGTCCGCTTGCGGACGAAAGCCCCGCACGCCGCTGTGATGCGGCAAATGGTGGAGAGATGTGTGCAATATGTTGCACGAAGGATATACGATAGGAGGATTTTATCATGGATTTTGGTGTCATTCTTGCCGGTGGCAAGGGAAAGCGAATGAAGGCGAACCGCCCCAAGCCCCTGTTTGAGGTGCTGGGCAGTCCCATGCTTGCATGGGTGATCCGTGCGTGTGAAACTGCGGGCGTGAGCAATCTCTGTGTGGTAAAGGGTTTCTGCGGCGAGCAGATCGACGCTTATCTGGACGGCAGATATGAAACGGTTCTGCAGGCAGAGCAGAAGGGAACCGGTCATGCGGTGATGCAGGCGGCGGATTTCCTTGCGAAGGATACCGACGGTAACACACTGGTGCTTTGCGGTGACGCACCGTTTCTGGATGCGGAAACCATTGCACAGGCGAGGGCACAGCACGACGCTGAGGGCAATGCGGTGACGATCATTACGGCAAAGATCGCAAACCCGACGGGCTACGGCAGAATTCTGCGTGCCGAGAACGGTGTTTCCGGCATTGTGGAGGAAAAGGACGCCACTGCGGAGCAGAAGGCGATCTGTGAGATCAATTCCGGTGCATACTGGTTCAAGACGGCGGCACTTCTGGACGCACTGAAAAGCCTTGACTGCGAGAATGCAGCAGGGGAGTATTATCTGACCGATACCGTTGCCATTCTGCTCGGAAAGGGCGAGAAGGCAAGTGCATACTGCACGGAGAATACGGATGTGATTCTCGGTGCAAACAGCCAGCGTGATCTGCTGGAGCTGAACACGATTGCAAGAATGCGTGTGATTGATAAGCATCTGGATAACGGCGTGGTATTCACCTGCACGGACGGCATCACCATTGAACCCGATGTGAAGATCGGTGCGGGCACTGTGATTCTGGCAGGCACGATTCTCAGGGGAAAGACCGTGATCGGTGAAAACTGCAATATCGGCCCGAACTGCATCGTGGAGGACTGCACAGTGGAGGACGGCGTACAGCTCAACTATGTACAGGCGTACAAGTCCGTGATTGAAGCGAATGTAAAGATCGGCCCGTTCGTGCATATCCGTCCGAACAGCCACATTAAGCAGGGTGTCAAGATCGGCGACTTTGTGGAGATCAAGAATTCCACCATCGGCGAGGGCACGGCTGTGGCACATCTGACCTATGTCGGCGACAGTGATGTCGGCAAGAAGGTAAATTTCGGCTGCGGTACAGTTACGGTTAACTACGACGGCATCATCAAGAGCCGCTGTGTGATTGGTGACAACTGCTTCATCGGCTGCAATACGAATCTCGTGGCACCTGTCAAGCTCGGCAAGTATGTTTACACAGCAGCCGGTACGACGGTGACAAAGGATGTTCCGGATTATTCCCTGGCGATCGACCGTGGTGCAATGGTTGTGAAGGAGGGCTACAGCCTGAAGAAGTTCTCAAGTAAGATTGATTATAAGAACGGCAAATAGTTGGAAATTCCGAAGGAATAAATAACCGCAGAGCAGAAAAATAACGTTTTTCATTGTTCTTTCCGCCCGCCGCAGGCGGGCGGAAAGAACTAAATTTAAGGCAACAGACCGCCTGTTACGGGGGTAATGCCGGAAAATGTTTTCAGAAAAGAGGAATAACAATGGAAAAAAAGGCATTTCAGGCAGAATCCAAAAAGCTGCTGGACATGATGATTCATTCAATTTATACACATAAGGAGATCTTTCTGCGTGAGCTGATCTCGAACGCCAGCGATGCGATCGACAAGCTGTACTTCCGTTCGCTCACCGATGACAGCGTGGGGCTGAACAAGGATGATTTCTGCATCCGCATCGACGTGGACAAGGACGCTCGCACCATTACCATCACTGACAACGGCATCGGCATGACCGCGGAGGAGCTGGAGAATAATCTGGGAACGATCGCAAGCAGCGGTTCTCTGAAATTTAAGACGGACAATCAGCTTGGTGATGATCAGCAGATCATCGGTCAGTTCGGTGTGGGCTTTTATTCCGCATTCATGGTGGCAAAGCGTGTGACCGTGTATTCCAAGGCATTCGGACAGGATGAAGCGTATGAGTGGACATCCGAGGGCGTGGAGGGCTACACCATCCACAAGTGCGACAAGGCAACCCACGGTACAACGATCGTTCTGGAGATCATGGAGGATTCCGAGGAAGAAAAGTACAGCGAATTCCTCGAAACCTATCGTATTTCAGCACTTGTCAAAAAGTATTCCGACTACATCCGTTTCCCCATTAAAATGGAAATGCCCCATCAGGTGCTCAAGGACGGTACGGACGATGAATTTGAAACACAGGTGACTCTCGATACGCTCAACAGCATGGTGCCCCTCTGGAGAAAGAATCGCAGCGAGCTGACGGATGATGATTACAACACGTTCTATCAGGAAAAGTTCGTGGATTATATGCCGCCCATGGCGTACAAGCACGTACACAACGAGGGTACAGTTTCCTACGATGCCCTGCTGTACATTCCGTCCAAGGCTTCGATGGATTATTATTCCCGTGATTTTGAAAAGGGTTTGCAGCTGTACACAAACGGCGTGCTGATCATGGAAAAGTGCGGCGATCTGCTGCCGGATTATTACAGCTTTGTACGGGGACTTGTGGATTCTGAGGATCTGTCCCTGAACATTTCTCGTGAGATGCTCCAGCATGACCGCCAGCTGAAGATGATTGCCAAGAGCATAGAAAAGACCATTCACAGCCAGCTTGCAGGAATGCTCAAGAGCGACCGTGAGAAGTATGAGCAGTTCTTCGAGGTGTTCGGACTGCAGCTGAAATACGGTGTTTACGCCGATTACGGTATGCACAAGGATGAGCTGCAGGATCTGCTGCTGTTCCGTTCCTCCCGTGGGGACAAGCCCGTAACGCTCTCCGAATATGTGGAGAATATGCCGGAGGCACAGAAGGAAATCTACTACGCAACGGGTTCTTCCGTGGAGCGTATTCAGGCACTGCCCCAGACGGAAGCTGTGCTTGCAAAGGGCTATGAGATCCTCTATTTCCTTGACAATGTGGACGAGTTTGCGGTAAAGACCATGATGTCCTACGAGGGCAAGCAGTTCAAGTCCGTTTCCGCAAATGACATCGACCTCGACAGCGAGGAAGAAAAGAAGGCACTGGAGGAGAAGAAGGAAGCCAACAAGGATATGTTTGAGCTGATGTGCGGTGCACTTGACGGCAGAGTACAGAGAGTAACGCTGTCCAGCCGCCTGAAGAGCCATCCGGTATGCCTGACGAGCGAGGGAGACCTGACGCTGGAAATGGAAAAGGTGCTCAATGCCATGCCGATGGATAACAAGGTGCAGGCAAAGCTTGTCATGGAGATCAATCCTGAGCATCCGGTGTTTGCACGATTGAAGGCACTGCATGGCACGGACGATGAGAAGCTGAAGAAATACAGTCAGCTGCTCTATAATCAGGCACTTCTGATCGAAGGTATGCCGGTTGCCGATCCCGTGGCATTCTCCAATCTTATTTGTGAACTTATGTAAGCGGCGAGCCCCCGCTGGCAATCTGCCTCCTTTTGGGCTTCGCCCAAGCGGAGGCAAAAGCCGTTTAGAAAGGATAAGGATAATTATATGGAAGCATTCCTTCATTTTTGCGTAAAACTTCTGCCAAAGCCGCTTAAAAAGCTCTATGATCGCTTTGAGGAGCTGATTGTTTACATTTATTACGGAGTGCTGACGACGATCGTCAATACCATCGTGCAGTTTGGCGTGGAATTCGGACTGCTTGCACTGACGCCGTGGTCGGCGAATGTCGAGAATTTCATTTCCACCAGCACCGCATGGCTGGTCGCCGTGATTTTTGCATTCTATGTCAACAAAGTCTATGTGTTCAAGAGCGAGGGACGGGAATTCAAAAAGCTGATGTGGGAATTCTGGACGTTCATTTCCGGCAGACTCATCACATGGGGAATGACCGTTCTCATCATGCAGTTTGCAACGCTGTTCTATGTGCGTGAGGACGGCAGCAAGAATATCTGGATCTATGCACTGTTCTATTTCCTCCAGCAGGTGATCATCACGCTGTCGAATTACTTCATCAGCAAGCTCATCGTGTTCCGCAAAAACAAGAAACAGGAGCTTCCCGAAGAAACACAGGCGTAATGGCGAAAGGAACGGGCTATGGACAAATATCTGAGAACACCGCATTACTACGAAACCGACCAGATGAAGATCGTGCACCACTCCAATTATATCCGCTGGTTTGAGGAGGCGAGGATTCACTACCTCGATTCCATCGGGATGCGTTTTGCCGATCAGGAGGCGAAGGGCATTGTGTGCCCCGTGCTGACGGTGGATGCTGCCTATAAGAAAATGGTGCGTTTCGGGGATACCGTGGAGATCCTCACACGGCTTTCCATGTACAACGGGCTGCGTTACGGATTCTCCTATGAGATCCGCAATACCGAAACGGGGGAGATCTGCTGCACCGGCAGCAGTACGCATTGCTTCCTTGATCCCGACGGGAATATCATGCGTGTGAAACGCACCTATCCCGAGATGCATGAGGTCATGCTGCGGTGTCTTGCAGAAGATGAAAACAAATAGTATAATTTGGAAATTCTTTTGCAGAACTTTTCAATCTGACAACATAACATGGCGATATTGCTGCTCCGTCTGCGACGGGGCAGCTTTCTTTATGGGGGTGATTTGGGCTTTTCCCCGTTGTTTTTTGCTATATTTACATTTTGTAGAAAAGAAAGACGGAATCTTTGTCGAAAACGTCAATTGCAAGTAAGGGGAAAATCGGGTATACTATTAAAGGTACTATTTGCAATAAGGAAAAAACGATCACCGGAAAGGAGAGTCACTCCGGAAATTTGTGGAGTGAAATGAGAAGTATGGCTGTAATGAAAACAAGCGAGATCGAGAAGTTCAAGAAGGCGTTTGTAGAGGGCCTTCAGACAAAGTTCAGTGTATCCCCCGATGAGGCATCCGATCAGCAGGTGTATCAGGTGCTTTCTGCAATGGTTGTGGAAAAACTCAAGAGGAAGCGTCAGCATTTTATCAATCAGGTGCATTCCGCAGGCAAGAAGCAGGTATACTACCTGTCCATGGAATTTCTGATGGGACGTTCCCTCAAGACAAGTCTGTACAATCTGGAAATGGTTGACGGCGTGAAGAAAATGCTGGCTTCCTTTGATATAAAGCTTGACAAAATCTTTGAGTGTGAGCCCGATGCAGGTCTGGGCAACGGCGGTCTTGGTCGTCTGGCAGCCTGCTACCTTGACGGTATGGCAACACAGGGCATGGCTGCAATGGGTCATTCCATCTGCTATGAGTACGGTATCTTCAAGCAGAAGATCGAGGAGGGCTGGCAGACAGAGCTTCCCGACAACTGGCTTCCCGGCGGCAGTGTATGGCTGGATCCCAAGCCCGAGCGTGCGATCGAAGTGCATTTTGAGGGTGAACTCAACGAATACTGGGATAATCAGTATCACCATATTTCCCACATCAATTATAATACGGTAATGGCAACTCCTGTGGATATGTATGTATCCGGTTATGGCAGCGAGGGCGTTTCTGTACTGCGTCTGTGGACAGCAAAGGCTCCGAACTTCAATATGGAAATGTTCAATCAGGGCGATTATGCAAGAGCACTGGGACAGAATTCCATTGCCAATGCCATTTCCAAGATCCTGTATCCGAACGACAATCACCTTGAGGGCAAGTCCCTGCGTCTGCGTCAGCAGTACTTCCTGTGTGCGGCGTCCGTTGGTGACATTGTCGATTCCCATATGAATGTTTACGGCACGCTGGATAATCTCCATGAAAAGGTTGCCATCCATATCAACGACACCCACCCGACGCTGGCGATTCCCGAGCTGATGCGTATTTTGCTTGACGATTGCGGTTATGGCTGGGATCATGCATGGCATATTGTGACCAACACATTCGCTTACACCAACCATACGGTTATGGCAGAGGCACTGGAGAAGTGGGATGTGAACCTTGTTAAGCACGTCATCCCGAGAATTTTCTCCATTATTGTGGAGATCAACAACCGCTACTGTCAGGGACTGATGGAACGTAACGGCTACGACAGTGCCAAGACCACAAGAATGTCCATCATTAAGGATAACCAGATCCACATGGCAACACTGTGCGTTGCGGCTTCTCACAGCGTCAACGGCGTATCCAAGCTGCATTCCGAAATCATCCGCAATGATGTGTTCAGAGAAGAAGCACAGGATACTCCCGAGAAGTTCAAGAATGTCACCAACGGTATCGCATACCGCCGCTGGCTGTATCAGTCCAACCCCGGTCTGACAGCTATGCTGCGTAAGCTGATCGGTGATGGATTCCTCAAGGACGGTGCGGAGCTTCAGAAGCTTGCGGCATATGCCGATGACGAGGCAGTTCTTGCGGAGATCATGAAGATCAAGAGGGAAAACAAGGAGCGTTTTGCAAAGCAGGTAAAGGCTGCAAGCAAGATTGTTCTGAATCCCGACAGCATTTTTGACGTACAGGTAAAACGTCTGCACGAATACAAGCGTCAGCATCTGAACGTGATGAACATTCTGGCACAGTATAATTATCTGCTGGAAAACCCCGATGCGGACTTTACTCCCAAGACCTATATCTTTGCTGCAAAGGCAGCTCCCGGTTATTATCTGGCAAAGCAGATCATTAAGATGATCTGGGCAATTTCCGAGGAGATCCGCAAGAATCCGAGAATCAAGGATAAGCTTTCCGTATATTTTGCGGAGAACTACAGCGTTACGATGTCCGAGCTGCTGATGCCTGCAAGTGACATTTCCGAGCAGATCTCTCTGGCAGGTACGGAGGCATCCGGTACCGGCAACATGAAGCTCATGCTCAATGGTGCGGTAACACTGGGTACGCTTGACGGTGCAAACGTGGAGATCAGGGACGCAGTGGGCGACGACAATATCATTATCTTCGGTATGAAGACCGAGGAAGTGAATGCACGCAAGCCGCATTACAATCCCGAGGAAATTTACAAGAACAACGGCATCGTTCGTGCTTGTATTGATCGTATGTATCACGGTATCAACGGCTGCACCTTCAATGAGGTTGCGAATTCCCTGAAGAATGCAGATCCCTACATGGTTCTGGCAGATTTCGATGATTATGCAAGAGCACAGGCATACAGCTCTGAACTGTATGACGACAAGACTCGCTGGGCAAGAATGTCCCTGATGAATACAGCCGGTGCAGGCGTATTCTCCGCCGACAGAAGTGTTGCGGACTACGCAAGAGATATTTGGCATCTGTAATCGTTTACAGGGTGTGTTTCGCCCCTTGCGACCTTTGCGGCTTGCCGTATTGGGAGCAGAACGTCAGCGGCGACTCGCCGCCCCCTGCCAAAGGGATTAAATCTCTTTGAACCTCACAGGATACAAGAAATCACAACAAAGTCCCCGTCCGCATAGCGGGCGGGGACTTACAATACACAGGAGCTGAAGCCATGAGTCATTGATTCGACAGCTGGGCACAGAGCCTGTGCTGGCGATACGTGCGGGGCAGAGCAGATAATGAGAAAAGCTCGGTGCACACGCTGAACATATGGCAAGCCGCATGACGCTTGCAAGCAGAGCGTCATAGCGGAGGAAAGAAACAGATACACAGGAGTTGAAACCATGAGTCATTTATTCGACAGCTGGGATGCTGCCTATAAGATGCCGTTCGGTGCGGTGAGAATTGGCAAGGAGTGCCGATTTTCTCTGCGTCTGCCGAAGGATGTACATCCCGATTATCCGCCCGTTCTGGTGCTGTTCCGTACGGGCTTCAAGGAGCGTTTTCTCAATCTTCACCTCGAATGCGAGGAGGAGGACTGCAATGTGTGGAGCACCGGCTTCCACCCGAAATACGTTGGTGTGCACTATTATTATTTTGCCTATACCGTCGGCGGACAGCGGCAGTATGTCAAGCGTGTGGATGGGCATATCGGCAATCTGGGTGACGGTGACCTGTTTCAGCTGACCATCTATGCGGAGGACTACAAAACGCCCGAATTCCTCAAGGGCGGTGTGATGTATCAGATCTTCCCTGACCGATTCTGCAAAAGCGGCAAGGTGCATGAGAATATTCCCTACGGCAGAGTGATCCGTGAGGATTGGGGCGGCACGCCCTTTTACAAGCCCGATGAGAATGGCCATGTCTGGAACAACGACTACTTCGGCGGCGATTTAGAGGGTATCCGCATGAAGCTCCCGTATCTTGCGGATCTCGGTGTGACCTGCATCTATCTCAATCCCATTTTTGAATCCCATGAAAATCACCGTTATAATACGGCGAATTACCGTAATGTTGATCCGCTGCTCGGTACGAACGAGGATTTCCGCATTCTCTGTGCGGAAGCAAAAAAATACGGCATCAGCGTGATTCTTGACGGCGTGTTTTCCCATACCGGTGCGGACAGCGTGTACTTTAACAAGTTCGGCAGATATGATACTGTCGGAGCGTTTCAGTCACAGGACAGCCCCTATTTCAAGTGGTATACCTTCTGGAATTATCCGAATGAATATGAAGCGTGGTGGGGCATCGACACCCTCCCGAATGTCCGTGAAAACAACAAGGACTACACGGGCTACATCTGCGGGGACGGCGGCGTACTCGATTACTGGATCTCCCTCGGTGCGGCAGGTTACCGCCTTGACGTTGCGGATGAGCTGCCGGATGAATTTCTTGACAATCTGAATCAATGCGTCAAAAAACACGGCAGCGAAAAAATAGTCATCGGCGAAGTCTGGGAGGATGCCTCCAACAAGGAAAGCTATGGTGTGAAACGCCGCTATCTGCTGGGCGATCAGCTCGATTCCGTCATGAATTACCCGTTCCGTGATGCGGTCATCGGCTATATCAAGGGAATGTCCGCACATGAATTCCACCTGCGGATCATGGGTATTCTGGAGAATTATCCCAAGCCCTCGGTGGACGTGCTGATGAATTTTGTGTCCACGCATGATATTGAACGTGCTATCAACCGCTTCGGCGGCGAAGGGTGTGATGACAAATCCAAGGACTGGATGGCAGAGCGTTACCTCAATGAATTTGAGTATGCACAGGGTAAAGCGATGCTCAAATCCGCCATGGCACTCATGTTCTTCCTTCCCGGTGTGCCGAGCATCTATTATGGTGATGAAGCGGGATTGCAGGGCTATAAGGATCCGTTCAACCGCCGCTGTTATCCATGGGGCGGAGAGGATACGGAGCTGATCGCTTTTGTAAAGGAACTGGGCAGGATCCGCAAAGCGTACAAGGTGTTCAAGAACGGCAGAATGCTGTTCCTGCCCGCACCGGAGGACGTGATGGCGTTTGTCCGTGTGCAGGAAACTGCCGGTGTTGCGGTGCAGATCTATGTCAACCGTTCGTCCCATGAGCAGACCGTGGAATTTTCTCCGTGGCATGACAATTATGTTTTAGAAACAACCGAACGAAGCGGGATTTCTGACAACACCCTGAAAATCGGTGCGTATGATTATGCCGTTGTGATCTGCCATAAACAGAATGCCTGAAAACAGATTAAGTAATTCGCAGGGAAAGAGATTTTGTGAGTTATGAGGCTGTCGCCCGCCTGCGGCTATGAAAATCATGGTTTTCATAAGGAAATTGTATGATTCATGGTGGTGCTGCCCGTATGGGCAGCACCACCATAAGAGGACTTCGATAACCCCGCGCCCCGGGCG
>JAZNUR010000173.1:0-6641 GCA_045592405.1 Oscillospiraceae bacterium | reverse complement strand
CCATTACGCAGCCGGTTTCCACGGAATCACAGTATGAACCGACAGAACCATCTTGTGAAACCTTCGTGCCCGAAGAACCCGAGCACCCGACTTTCCCCGAAGTGGAAGAACCGGATTTCCCGGAACAACCGGAAGAGCCGGAAGAGCCGGAATTCCCCGAGGCGGAGATTCTGCCCGGATTCGATGTGACCGAGCTGAACGGACGTCTTGAGATCGTCCATCGGGGGCAGGTTTCGCCCTCACCGACGAAAACGATATATTATGAAATAGCATCCGATAAATTCCTGCTTGAATTTTGGGGAACCGCTGAAAGCGTGGAAGAAACAACAGTTTACAGGCTGCTGCATAAAGAAACGAGTGAATATTTCGGTGTGTCACAGGATAAACGTGAGCAGTTCCGATGTGTCTGCGAATCCAATGCAGAGCTGACACCGTACAATGTAAACGGATATCCCGCTTTTATGGCACAGTACACCGACCCATATGGCAGGGAACGCTGCATTTTGTACTGGGATGACGGTTATTATACGTTTCGGATTATCAGCACTCCCGAGCATCGGGAATTGCTGCCGGAGATCGCAGAGGCATTCAGAATGCCCGATCACGAAACCCAAACTGAGACCACATAAAGGAGGTATTGCTATGATGAAAAAGAAAGTATTTGCATTTTTGACAGCAATTGCCTGTATGGCAGGCTGTATTCCGGTGTCGGTATTTGCGGCTGACCCTTGGGATGAAGGGGCACTGTATCGTGTTCAGCAAGTGGACGACATAGGCGGATTGGTATTGGAGCAGCTGGATGGTGTTCTCTATGTGCTCTCAAACTGGTATGGGCAAATAGATGCGATCTGGGCTGAGCAGGAAATGGCGGAGGTTGGTGATATTCTGCAGCTTTCCGCACCGGAGGAGATTGCAGAAAGCGAACCCGGCATTCTGCTTTACACCGAGGAAACACCGTTGGAGCTTGTGAATCTTGGGTCTGTGGAAGAGATCGGCGAGCGAATGCCCCTGACCATTACGGAAGAAAATGGATATGCCTACAAATTGACGGACGCACAGGGAGCACAGTACGCTTATCGTGATAACACCTTCCTTCTTGAAGGCAGTCAGGCGGGCGATATCGTGAATTTCTGGGTGTATGGGGAGTATGGCGTAATGCCCGTTGCTGCATCCTCGGACTTTGAACACGACTACTATCTGATGGTCGATACGGACAGTATGCTTGCGTACCGCCTGCAGGAGCCGGATCTCAAGTACCAGCTTGATTTCGGAACGCTTGGGTGCGGCGTGGATCTGGATGCAATTCTGGAGGGGCAAAAACCTCTGGAAGATGGCGACGTTCTCTACATCAGCCGTATCGAGTCTGTGGCGGAAGTTTACCCCTGCTGCATCCATATTGCCGAGGATGCCATTGTCAGGAACATGGGCAGCATGGAGGAGATTGCCGAAAAGAAAACGCTCGTCATTACAAAAGACGGTGGATTGAGCTTTACGCTGCAGGATGCGGAGGATGCGATATACCGTTATGATGACTCCCTCAACCAATATCTGGAGAACGGTGGAATGGACGAATTCACCGCAGGCGATTCGGTGGATTTCTGGGTATATGAGGATCGAGCCGTTGCTCCCATCGGTGCAGCAGAAACTCCCATTTTCGAGCCGAAAATGTTTGTGGTGGTCGATCGGTATGAATATACCAACGGCGATTGGGATTTCATTATCATGGGCAACAGGGGCGACACCTACACGCTTTCCGAAGAGCAGATTGCGGAATATCTGGTGAAAGGCGAAAAGTACCCCGAATACGGCGACATTCTCGGTCTGCAGGGGCAAATGACAGCGACCGAGGAAGGCGGCACGAACTGGATGTCCATGAATTTCCTATCCCCCGAAACCAACGACTGGGATGCTCCCGGCGTCATGAAGAATTACGGCTCCGTCATTGAAAACGGTGAAACCGCAGTGTTCGAGGTGGTTTGGAAAGATAAATACCATAGCATGGTAGAGTTGAAGGATGCCGATGGTGAGAAACACTATATTAATATGAATTATCAGGAGGGCGATCTGCTGTACGACATTCAGGTCGGTTCGGAGATCGAAATGTACACTTATCAGGGCAAGCCGAAGTTCCCCGCAGAGCAAGAGGTTCTGCCCGTGAATCAATACGCTGTGGTCGGCATCAGGGATGACGACTATGCAATCATGGATCTGCGTGAGGATACCGTTCACTTCCTGTCGGCAGAGGATGCGGCGGAGATCACAGCGAAGGGGCAGGATGTGCCGGAATACGGCGATATTCTGAAAATTACAGGCTACCCATCGGTAAGTAAATCCGGCGGCATTGGTTTCTTCCTTGATTATGCAAAGACAAAGGACGGCGGCAAAATGCAGAAGCTTGCTTCCGTTACGGCAGACAATATCACCGAAAAATACCGCTATTGGCAGGAATCCGACGAAAGCTTCTGTACATTGACCTATTTGGGAGAGAACAGCAGACGCACCTACACCTATGAGCTTGGCTACACGGGCGAATATCTGCAGCCCGGCGGCATCGACTGGACTGCAGTCGAGCGAGGCACCTACGTGGATATGCTTACCTACGAGGGCAAGCCGATCGTTCCGATCTACATTGAGGTGAAGGAAAGCTTCACTAAGGAATATGTGGTCGTGGGCGTGGATGATATCGAATCTCCGAAAAACTACGTACTGATGGAGATTGACAGATACTACCCCTACACCTATTATCTGACTGCCGAAATCCTTGAGCAGTACTACAAGAGCACAGAGGCTCCCGCATTTGGCGATATTCTTCGCTTTACGGGAAAATTTGAAGCGGATGGCAAATCCAGAACGCAGCACTTCACCTCTATCGAGGACTACACCGTGATGGAAAAGATCGGTTCCGTTTATACCGCAAACATTACGGAGATGTGCACGATCAGTCCAAGCACTCTTGGAAATTCGCTCAAAATATGGAAGGAGAATTCCGAGGAGATTCGCTCCTTCATGGATTTCACCGAAGCGTACCATATGCCCGGTGCGATCTCATGGCAGAATGTCAGAATCGGTGACAAAGCGGAGATGCTCACCTATAAGGGTGTGCCGTGCATCCCCATTTCACTCGATCCCCTCGGCGACTACAACAGCGACGGCAGCCTTGATATTCTCGACGTGATCGGCGTGAACCGCCGCATTCTCGGTGCAGAGAAAACGCCCGCAAGAGCCGTGGACACACTTGGGCAAGCGGATTTCAACGGCAACGGCAAAATCGACGCAGACGATTCCCTCGGTATGCTCAAGAGAATCGTGGGTCTGGAAACATAGTTATTTCATTTCTTATGGGATACCCCGCCTTTGCTGGGGGTGAGATATAATTTCTCTTGAGCTTCTTCCCGCCGAAGGCGGGGAAAAGCTCATAAATATGATCTTTCAGCCCGCCTGCGGCGGGCTGAAAGAACACTGATACTAATTCTCAATCAAATTATTTCAATAGTATGATCGGGAATTAGTATTAGGTGGAGTTTTTTTACATATATTTATTGAAATTTTCCTATTTTTAAGTAAAAAAAGAGTAAATTAACAATCTATTAAAAAAACGTCCGTAAAATAGCATTGTTTTTCCCATCAAAATGGTTTACAATTTATGTAATAATAAGGAAGAATATATCCGAGCGTAAATTCGTACGCTGCGGTCGTGCAGCCGGGGCGTAATCAGCGAGGATTCCTTAAGAAAAGGAGTAGAGAGCTATGAGTTTATGGAAAAGAGCGGCAGCCGCAGCTGTCAGTGCAGTTATGCTCTGCGGCGGCATTGCCGTTGCAAAAGACGCAGCTCATACAGCGGAATCCGTTGTGGACAGCTATGAGTGGGGTGCGGTAAAAATCGGCGGCGGCGGATTTGTATCCGGTATCATCACCGGACAGAAAGCAATGTATGCCAGAACCGACGTAGGCGGTGCATACCGCTATGACTACGAGAAGCGTGAATGGGTACAGCTGATGGACTTCATTAACGACACAGACAGAGGCTATCTGAGTATTGACGCCCTGTGCATTGATCCGACGGATGATGACACCATTTATCTGCTGGCAGGCTGTGCGTATTTCAGCAGCGAGAGAACAGCGGTGTTCAAGTCCACCGACGGCGGCGAGAGCTTCACGGAATATGACGTGACCGACCTGATCAAGGTACACGGCAACGGCTACGGCAGACAGTGCGGTGAGTCGATTGCAGTCGATCCGGACAACCCCAACATTATCTACTGCGGCGGCGATACGGATGGTCTGATCATGAGTAAGGATGCCGGCGAAACATGGACTTTCGTGGAAAGCTTCGACAAGCTGGGACTGTTCACAAATGAAGTCAAGTGGCCGACATGGACGGAAACCATTGAAAAGACAACCGTCGGACAGGATTATGTCAGCGTAAACGGCATTGGTACGATCGCCATTGAGGATGGCAAGGTATATGTCGGTGTTTCCGATAATACTATCGGTGCAAATATGTATGTAGCAGATGTCGGCAAGGACAACTGGAAGCCCCTGAGTGCGGATCTGCCCACGGATTCCTTCCCGTCGAGAATCAACAAGGACGCTGATGGCAACCTGCTGATCAGCTACGTTGGCGGTCTGATGTTCAACGGCACGGGCGGCGGCGTTTATAAGTATGACACAAAGAGCGGCAAGGTGACGGATATTTCTCCCACGGGCAACAGCTTCGGCGGCTGCGTGAGTGATCCGAAGGATGCCAATATGCTCGTGGCAACGACCTGCGGTGTGTGGTCTTCCCAGCTCTGGACGGAGGATGCATGGGAAACCGATACGGTATGCTGGGGCGACCAGTTCTACCGTTCCAACGATGGTGGTGAAACATGGACTTCAATGACGCCCGGCAACGCTACTTCATGGGGCGGACCTCTGCAGGCGGAGTATCTGCAGGATGCAGGTTACAGCTGGATCCGCGGCAAGGCAATTCACTGGTGCGGTGCAGTCGTTCTGGATCCGAGGGACAGCAACAGAATGCTGCTGGTTTCCGGTAACGGCGTATTTGCGTGTGATAATGTATGGGATGAGATTCCTGTTTACTACTTCCACCCCGATGGCATTGAGGAAGTTGTTTGCCTCGATTTCATCAGTGTTCCCGGCGGCGATGAATTCTCCGCAATCGGCGACTACGACGGATTCAAGCATACCAGCGTTTATGAGTCCGGTGAGCAGCACTATCCGAACATGGGTTCCACGGGTGCAATTGCATATTGTCCGCAGAATACTGACGTGATGGTGCGTATTTCTGAAAATCAGGCAGGCGGCTACTATACGCTTGACGGCGGCAAGAAATGGGAGAAGATGGCAAATATGACCGGCGGCGGCAAGGCAGCCATCACAGAGCTGAAGGAAGGAAAGTACCGTATCTTCAAGTCCAACAAGGATGACGGCGGCGTGAGCTATTCCGACGATCTCGGCTCTACATGGACGCCCTGTGAGGGAATTCCGAGTGCATACGGTTCCAAGTCCACCTATATGCTGGTAGAACCGAACAAGCCCAATGTAGTTTATGCATATGCTACTTATTTCAATTCCTCATGGCATTATTCCAAGCCCGAGCCGGATATGTCCGATGCAAAGTACGTACTGTGCGTGAGCGAGGACTATGGCAAGACCTTTACGGCAACGGATGTTTGTATGTATGACCAGTGCGACAGTGCGGCAAGAATTGCGTACCTTGGTGAGGATGATCTGATTCTGGGTGCAGGCTGGAACGGTATGTACCGTGCAACGAACGGCGGCAAGGATCTGGAAAAGCTGGATGTATTCTACTGCAAGACCGTTGGTTACGGTGCTCCGAAGAAGGCGGGCGATGTGAATGCTCTGTATATGTACGGCAAGCCCACCGAGGATGACACCGAGGGCATTTACCGTTCCGATGATGCGGGCAAGACATGGGTACTGATCAATTCCGAGCATCTCTACGGCGGTACCGGCAACGGCAACTTCATCGTTGGCGATATGAACGAGTACGGTACCATGTATATGTCCACCGTTGGCTGCGGCATTGTGTACGGCAAGATTTCCGATGGTACAACACCGCCCACGACCAAGCCCACAGAACCGGATGAACCGACAACCAAGCCTTCCGATGACGTGGTATACGGTGATGCGGACTGCAACGGCAAGGTGGATATTCTGGACGTCATCGTGCTGAACAGAAATCTGCTTGGCAGCGGCGAACTGAGCAAGGACGGCAAGGCAAATGCCGACGTTGACCTTGACGGCAAGCCCTCCTCTGCGGATGCATTGAGCATTCTGAAATTCCTCGTAAAGCTGGTCGAGGAGCTTCCGGTAAAATAGCATAAACAACAAAAGCCCGAATCCTCACGATTCGGGCTTCAGCTTGTCGAAAAAGTATAATTTTGCTTAAAATTGCCCCACCCCCTGCCCCCTCCCTAAAGGGAGGGGGACCAATAGGGGGCCTTCGGCCCCTCAACCCCAAGAAGGGCTTCGCCCCTTCACCCTAATGTGTTCTGAATAACCACAGAAAGGAAAAGCCCGAATCCTCACGATTCGGGCTTTGCTTTTTGAAAAATGATTTTATGTACTTCCGGCCCGCCGCAGGCGGGCTGGAAGTACATATGCATACTCTCCCC
>JAZNUR010000172.1:0-13843 GCA_045592405.1 Oscillospiraceae bacterium | reverse complement strand
CAACACAAACGCAACACCTGCGATCACACCCAGAACTGTCAGCAATATCAGCTGTTTAAAGCCCTTTTGGGCAGCCTCACGCTCACGTTCCTCACGCAGCTGGTTCATTATGCGGACATTTTCTTTCCGCTTTTCCTCCGTCATTTCCTGCACAGGAGGTGTGTATTTCTGAGGCTTTTTGGATTCTTCCTTCGCACGCTCCAGATCCTCATCCTTGAACTTCGGCACATACGCCTGCGGCTTGGGAGCTTCCTCCAGCACAACAGCCTGTGCCTCGGCAGTTTCGCCCGCTGCGGGTGCCTGTGCCTCCAGCTTCGGACGCAGTTCCCTCGGAATCGGCGGAACAGGAATTCCCATCTGCTTTGCACGCATATCCACGACCTGCATCTGCTTTTCTGCATCCAGTCCCGCAAACGCAGTCTTCAGATCCTCCGTAAACTGCAGCTTTTGGTAAAATTCCTCCACGGGATCGTATGCGGCAGTATCGCCCAGAATGTCCGCCTGCAAATCCTCTGCGGACGGCAGCGGAGCAGCTGTCGCCTTCGGTGCAGTGTACAGCGGCGTATCATCCAGTACGGGAGCTTCCACCTGCGGTGCACCCTTCTTCTCTGCCTGCCAAACAGGGGCAGGATCATCGAGCAGAACGGGTTCATCCACCTGCGGTGCACCCAGCTTTGTCTGTGAACCCGCATTCCACGCAGGAGCCTCCAGACCATCCAGTACGGGAGCCTCCACCTGCGGTGCACCCTTCTTTTCGGGAGCTGTGTAGGTCGGATTCTCCAGACCGTTCAAACCATCAAATTCCGGCATTGTATTCACCTCATTTTCCTATGTTTATGGCAATTATTCGTCAATTATCTCTAAAGAGCAGCCCGTTTCCGCTTCCGCAAGGGACGCCCTTCGGGGGTGTGCGAAGCACAAAGGAAACAGCTTGCCAGCGGTGGCTCACCGCTCAATCATTTGGTCACGATCGGGGCCTACGCCAACCATGGCAACCTTGCATTCGCACAGCTCCTCCAGACGCAGGATGTAATCCTGACAAGCCTTGGGGAGTTCCTCAAATGTGCGGCAGCCGGAAATATCCTCATCAAAGCCTGCAATCTCCTCGTAAATCGGAGCACAGTCTGCCAGTTCCTCCAGAGAGGACGGGAAGTCACGCAGGGTCGTACCATCGGGCTTGACATAGCCAACACAAACCTTCAGTGTGCCCAGACCGCTGAGAGTATCCAGCTTGTTGATCGCCAGACCATCCAGACCGTTGACACGAACAGAATGACGCACGATCACGGCATCGAACCAGCCTGTACGGCGGGGGCGGCCTGTCGTTGTGCCGTATTCTCCGCCCTTTTCACGGATCTCGTTGCCCACCTCGTCAAACAGCTCCGTCGGGAACGGGCCCTTGCCGACTCTGGTGGTGTAAGCCTTGGCAACACCAATGATGTTGTCGATCATGCGGGGGCCAACACCCGTGCCCACGCAGACACCTGCGGATACGGGATGGGAGCTGGTTACATACGGATAAGTACCAAAGTCAATGTCCAGCAGGGTAGCCTGTGCACCCTCGAAAAGGATGGTCTTTCCTGCCTTGTAGGCTTCGTATGTCAGAACGGAAACATCTGCAACATAGGGACGCAGACGCTCGCCGTATGCGGTGTATTCCGCAATTACTGCGTCAAGGTCATGTGCCTCGCCGCCGTATACATCGGTAATGATCTTATTTTTGAGAATGCCTGTCGCTCTTGCCTTTTCCGCAAAAACAGCGGGATTGACAAGATCACAGATACGGATACCGCAGCGTTCGTACTTGTCCATGTAGGTCGGGCCAATACCTCGCTTGGTCGTTCCGATGTCGCTTCCCCCACGGAATGCCTCGGACAGACCGTCAAGCGTAATGTGCCACGGCATGACAACGTGTGCACGGGGATCAATCTTGAGATTTGCTGTGGATACGCCACGCTGTTCCATCTCGTCAAGCTCGCCGATGAAATCCTTCGGATCGAGCACGACGCCGGCACCGATCAGGCACTGTGTATCGGGGTACAGAATACCGGAGGGTACAAGATGGAGCTTGTAAACCTGACCACCGCTGACAACGGTGTGACCGGCATTATTACCGCCCTGAGAACGTACAACTACTTCTGCACGGGACGCCATAATATCAATGACCTTACCCTTACCTTCATCGCCCCACTGGGTTCCGATTACAATATTTGCAGGCATGAATGTTCCTCTTTTCTTTTTTGAATATTTATCCGTACCGCTTTATTATGCGGCACATGACACACACATTTATTATACCAGAAACTTTCCTGCATTGCAAGCTTTTTTTCAAAAAAAGCTAAGGCAATACCGCACAAAGATTGTGCGTATATTGCACTGTCATATTTTTCGTCAGGTTATCCAAAAATTCCGCAGGCATACAGGCTCAAATCCAGTGCCTGCATACCACTCATACTCAGACAGCATCCTATCTCGCATTCGGGCATACAGGCTCAAATCCAGTGCCTGCATACCACTTATACTCAGACAGCATCCTATCTCGCATTCGGGCATACTGACGTATGTCAAGGGATTTTTGAGCAAGATGACGAAAAGATGCAAGCAAGATGCGTACAAAACCGTCAGGCGGTCTTTGTGCGGTATTGCCTATACTGTAAAAAATGGAGCGGCTGTTTTTGAGCCACTCCAGGTTAACGTTTTTATCACAGTTGATCAATTTACAGAGTTTTTTTACAGGACCTTGATCACAGTATCACTGCAATCGACAAAATTAATAGATTCGTTTATATATCAAAACTCCTTCTAAAATCTAGTTATTATAGTGTATTACTTTGAAAGTACATTCAAAGTGATTGAGCGAACCTCTGCCTTGCTGCCAGAGATCATAATACGATAGCTTTCGGTATATCCAAACACTGTAAAAGCTGTGCCACTTGTATTAGGATCATCCATTCCTTCTTTGACGGTTAATCCAAGACGAGAAACCATATCATTATAGCTTGTTCCATACGTTACACCATTGATACTGATTGGTAACATTTCAATCGGTTCTTCGTTCATTAAGGCATCGAAAGTAATCATATTTAGCGTATCTTGTCGGAAACTTTCAACGGAAGAAGTGATGGGGGTGCTACATATACCACAGGGTATTCCGTAATATGTAATTCCTGCATATGTACCGTCTTTCTTATGAAGAAAACTATCATCATCTGTAAGATAATCAAACCCCTCACCAAGGCTCTCCAAAGAAAATGGTACTTGCAGCTTTTCACCATTGATATAAATTACATCCAACAGCGTTTCGTCCGTCCACCCCTCCTCGGGAACAGGAACGGGCGGTGCATCCAGTACAGCCTGCAGCTTTGCCCTTACATCCTCGGGAATGCCTGCCGTTGCCGCATCCGACGTCTGTGCAGATGAAGTCTGCTGATTCTTCGATTCATTTCCTGCCGGATTACATCCACAGCAGGCATATGCCGACATTAACGAACATAAAGCCAGTGCAATCATTTTTCTTTTCATTTCGTCCTCCATTTTCTGCTGATATAAATAATCTGTATTCTGTATATTTTTGCACGCTAATATGTTGCTCTATTATAACATAAAAACCGCATTGATGTCAATATTTACTAAGGCAACGCAGATTTGTGCCGCCATCCCTGCCGCAATCCCGTACAGAATTGCCATAATGTGCGGCAGAGGAAAAGGCAGTGTTCGTAAAAAATGCCATATTTCTGCGAAAACCTTGCATTCCTTTGAAAATTGTGGTATACTGTTAAAGCAAAAGACGATATGAAAATCAAAGGAAGGTAGATTTATGATCAGAGAAGATTTGAGAAATGTAGCCATCATCGCCCACGTTGACCACGGCAAGACCACGCTTGTGGATGAAATGCTCAAGCAGGGCGGCGTGTTCCGTGAAAATCAGAATGTAGCGGATCGTGTGATGGACTCCAACGACATTGAGCGTGAGCGTGGCATTACCATTCTTGCGAAAAATACCGCTGTACAGTACAAGGACATTAAAATCAATATCATTGACACCCCCGGACACGCCGATTTCGGCGGCGAGGTGGAACGTGTTCTGAGTATGGTTGACGGCGTTCTGCTCCTCGTGGATGCAGCCGAAGGCCCGATGCCCCAGACACGCTTCGTGTTATCAAAGGCTCTGGAAATGGGACATAAAATCATCATCGTGGTCAACAAGATCGACCGCCCCGACGCACGCCTTGACGAAATTGGCGACGAGGTGCTGGAGCTCCTCCTCGACCTTGACGCAGATGAGGAACAGCTCGAAAGCCCCATTCTGTTCTGCTCCGGCAGAAGCGGCACTGCTTCCCTGAGCCAGTACGAGGCAGGCACGGATCTGCAGCCGCTGTTTGAAACGATCATCAATTATATCGAGCCGCCCAAGGGCGAACCGGACGAGCCGCTGCAGATGCTCGTTTCCTCCATTGATTATAATGACTATGTGGGCAGAATCGCCATCGGCAGAATCCAGAGAGGTACAATGTCGGTGAACCAGCCCGTTGTGGTCTGCAATGCCAATTCCGATAAAAGCCCGAAACCCGCAAGAATCGTTACCCTTGCGGAAATGCAGGGGCTTGGGCAGGTAAACGTGGAGAAATCCTCCGTCGGCGACATTGTATGCATCAGCGGCATTGCGGATATTACCATCGGCGACACCATCTGTGCAAACGATACGCCCGAAGCACTGCCCTTTACCCATATCAGCGAGCCTACCATGGAAATGACATTTTCCGTCAACGACAGCCCCTTTGCAGGGCAGGAGGGCAAGTACGTCACCTCCCGTCAGCTGCGTGAGCGTCTGTTCAAGGAGCTGCTCAAGGACGTTTCCCTGCGTGTGACCGAAACCGACAATACCGACGCATTCAGCGTGGCAGGCAGAGGTGAAATGCACCTTTCCATCCTCGTGGAAAATATGCGTCGTGAGGGCTATGAGCTGGCGGTTTCCACGCCCAGAGTGCTCTACAAGGAAATTGACGGCAAGCTCTGCGAACCGCAGGAACGTCTGGTTGTGGATGTTCCGGAGGAGTGCGTGGGCACGGTGATGGAAAAGATGGGAACCCGTAAAGGCGAGCTGCAGACCATGCATCCGCAGGGAACCCGTATGCGTCTGGAATTCCTCGTGCCGTCCAGAGGACTGTTCGGCTACAAGGGCGAATTCCTCACCAATACCCGTGGCGAGGGTATCATGAGCAGTGTGTTTGACAGCTATATTCCCTACAAGGGCGATATTCCGAGAAGAAACTCCGGTTCTCTGATCTGTCATGAATCGGGTGAAGCGGTAACCTATGGTCTGTACAATGCACAGGAGCGTGGCACGCTGTTCATCGGTGCAGGCGTACCTGTATATGAAGGTATGGTCGTGGGTGTTTCTCCGAAGGCGGACGATATGGTGGTCAACGTCTGCAAGAGAAAGCACCTGACGAATACAAGAGCCAGCGGCAGCGATGATGCACTGCGTCTTGTGCCGCCGAGGATCATGAGTCTTGAGGATTGTCTGGAATTCCTCGCAGACGACGAGCTGCTGGAAGTAACCCCCGAATCCCTGCGTATCCGCAAGCGGATTCTGGATAATTCCCTGCGTGCAAAGCAGAGAGGTAAAAAAGCATGAGAAAGTACCTGACAATTGCCGCATTTTTCGCTGCGGCATTGCTGACGGGATGCGGCACACAGCCGCAGGAAAGCACGGTTTCTGAAAGCACGACGGAATCTGCAACGCAGGCAGCGACTGCGGAAATGACCGAAGCACAGTCCGAAGAAACCACCGAACCCCTGTTTGATGAAAATGCAACACCGCCCGAGAGCTTTGCTTATGAGATCAAGGACGGGTATGCGGTGATCACGGATTTCAAGGGAAAAGAAACGGAGATCATCGTCCCCTCACGTCTGGAGGGAGTACCCGTGACGCAGATCGGGCAGTACGCCTTTGAAGCGTCGTGGAACGTGGTTTCCGTCGAGATTCCCGAAACGGTGGATTTTATCGGGGAACAGGCATTTCTCGACTGTGAAAGCCTGACGAGCATCAACATTCCGGATGGCGTGACGGCACTGCAGCGTGCAACCTTTGCGGGCTGTTTGTCGCTGACGGAGCTGACGATTCCTGCAAGTGTCACAAAAACGGACGAGGAGCTGTTCATTGCCTGTCCGCTGGAAAATCTCTATGTAGAGAACCCCGACCTCCCCTATGCAAGCTGGGGACTGGAGGAACTGGAATTCCCCTGCACCATCCACGCACCCGAGGGGGCAAAGATTCTGGAATGGGCAAAGGCGAATGGGGTTCCGGCAGAAATTTTGGAATAACAAAAAGCCCGAACCATTGCGATTCAGGCAGAAACCATCCAAAAACTAAAATTTTTCTTGAGCTTTTCCCCGCCTTCGGCGGGGGGGAAGCTCATAAATATGTTTCTACAGCCCGAACCACTGCGGTTCGGGCAATTTTTATGCGATTCCCAGCACACGCTTTGCATTCTCTGCAAAGATCATCCGCTGTTCCTCCTCCGTCAGTCCCAGCCCCTTGATTTTGGCAATCGTGTTGGCGGCGTTATCCCACGGGCAGTCACTGCCGAGGAGAATTCTGTCCGCACCGTGCTTTCGGATGATCCGCAGACACTGCTCGTCCGTCATTGCCTTCGCACACAGGGATGTGTCCAGATACAGATTCGGAAATCTGCCGCAGAGCACTTCTTCCACTTCTCCCCACATTTCGTTGCCGCCCATATGTGCCATGATCATGGTGGTTTCGGGGGCAGCCGCCAGTGCCTTCGCCGCACCCTGCGGCGTGCAGTGCACCAAATCGGGGCTTAACGGATCAAAGCCTGCGTGGAAGATAATGGGGAGTCCCAGTTCCCCGCATTTGCGATAAATGGGGAACATTCTCTCCTCCTCCACCAGAAAATTCTGATAATCGGGATGCAGTTTGATGCCGTACAGTCCGAGAGCCTTGATGCGTTCCAGCTCCTCCATCACATCCTCGCCGTCGGGATGCACACTGCCGAACGGGAAGATGTGCGGTGCTTTGATGGATGCCGCCCAGTTGTTGCAGACAAGATGCTGCGTGGGTTTTGTGGCAATGCTGTGAATGACAAATCCGTCCACGCCCCACCGCTGCATGGTGGATTCGGTATCGGAGACCGTACCGTCAGTTTCCGGGGATTCGCCGCAGGTTTCCGCAAGGGACGCTACCGTGCGTGCGGCGATCTTATCGGCAAATGCGTGTGCGTGGAAGTCGATGTATTGCATAGGGATTCTCCTTATCTATTGGAATAATCTGTAGTTTCATTATACACCATAACAGGAAAAAAGTCCAGCCGTAAGCTGGACTTTTTTATTCTTCATGTATTTTTTTGTAAATTATCCAATAGGCTTTTTCAGCATCTTCAATCAGAAATACATAGTTCTTATCCGTTGTCACTACAAGTGAGTATTTGTTTTTTGCTTCCACAGACCTTATATTTGTGATTTGAAGATCGCGAATTTCCGCAGTGGTAAATCCAAAAGGAGGACAGCAAATACCATTAAGCATACCACCACTAATACGCAAATAGTTTTTGCTTGTTAAAAAGCACCGCCAAAGCAAACTGCCTATCAGCATAACATCAAAAAAGATGTTCCAATTGCGTAAAGATTTCATCTGACTGAGTTCCGTTCTGTATCTGCCATAGTGGTAATAGTATTCTTCCAGTGTTGTTATTTTTTCATTAATGAATATTGTCGATACTATACCCACTACAAGAATAAATGCAATCGCAATTACAAAAATGGTAACAGCCTTTGTACTGTGGTCGAAATACATGGATTCACTGCTTCCAGACGTTCCATCATGAAAAAGACTTTTGTTTTGTGGTGAATCATTTTTGTAAGATTGGGGTGAACTGTTGGTCTGCTCTTTCTGATTGAATCCACATTTTCCGCAAAAGACAGAATCGTTCGGTATCTCGTTGCCGCATTTTCTGCAAAACATAATTTTTAACCTCCACAAATATATTTAGGACAATATGTCCTAAATATATTATAGGACATATTGTCCTAATTGTCAAGAGTTTTTTGAAATTTGTCTTATAATAGATACGAGGTGACGAATAATGTTTGTGAGAATACGGAATCTGAGAGAGGACAGCGACCTGACACAGCGTGAAGTTTCTGAATATCTTTTCTGTGACCAATCCTTGTATTCAAAATACGAGCGTGGTCTGCGTGATGTGCCTGTCGAAATTGTGATTCAGCTTGCAAAGCTTTATCACACAAGCACGGATTACATTCTGGGGCTGACGGACAATAAAGAACCATATAAATAAAGGGCTTCTGCAAAAAAGCAGAAGCCCTTAACTTGTCATAAAAAGGGAGGTCGTTCAGATTCGCCCTCCCCCTGACCCCCTCCCAAAGGGAGGGGGAAATTTTATGGAGGGTACTGCGTACCCCCCACCCGCTTCTTGCAGAAGCCCTTGCGTATTTATTTGCTGTAGCAGGAGAATGCGTCCTGCACCTTCTTTTCGTCCTTTACCTTTGTAAACAGGCTCACCACATAGCAGATCACCAGAGAGAACAGCATACAGAATGCACCGGCATTCAGCGGAGAAGTGATGGTGATCGGAATCGGCAGGCTGCTTGCAGCCTTTGCGATTTCCGGGAACCAGCCCATGCAGAACAGTGCGGTATGTACCAGCGTAAAGCCAACCGCAAAGATGAAGCATGACCAGACAGCCGCAGGCGTGATCTTCTTCGAGAACAGACCAAGCATGAACGGTGCAAGGAAGGAACCGGACAGTGCACCCCATGAAATCGACATGAGCGTTGTGATGTACGCATTCTTATTCGCTGCCATGATAACGGAAATCAGCAGGAATACTGCGATAAAGATACGGATGAAAAGCACCTGCTGCTTTTCGGTCATCTTACCCTTCATGGCAGGCTTGATCAGGTCAAGCGTCAGCGTGGAGCTGGATGCCAGCACCAGAGAGGACAGCGTGGACATGGAGGCGGAAAGCACCAGTACCACGATCAGACCAATCAGTACTTCGGGAAGTGCACTCTGCAGCATCGCCGGAACAATGGCGTCATATTCCAGTTTGCCGCCGACAACGTTGATCAGCGTCTTGGAAGTGTCCGCAGCGTCCGTTGTTGCAAACAGTCTGCCCATGCCGCCGATAAAGTAGCAGCCGCCGGATACGATCAGTGCGAATACTGTGGAAATAACCGTGCCACGCTTGATTGCCTTGTCATCAGAAATGGAGTAGAACTTCTGGATCATCTGCGGAAGTCCCCATGTGCCGAGGGATGTCAGAATGACAACGCCAAGAAGATCGGCAGGATACGGACCGAATACGCTGTTGAGCGTGCCCGTGTTGCCGCTGTCGTCGGCAATTGTGCCCAGATTTTCCAGAGCATTGCTAAGACCGCCCTTTACATTCACGATGCTGATCACAACCGCAATGATACCCGCAAGCATGATCATGCCCTGTACAAAATCATTGAGGGCAGTTGCGTGAAATCCGCCTGCAATCACATAAATTGCCGTAAATACTGCCATAATGATGATGCAGTAGATGTACGGAACGCCCAGCGAGCTTTCAAACAGTCGGGAAAGTCCGTTGTAAACAGACGCTGTATAGGGAATCAGGAAAATGAACACGATCAGGGATGCGGCAAGCTTCAGAGATTTGCTGTCATAACGCTTTTCGAAAAACTCCGGCATCGTCCTGCAGTCGAGATGCTTTGTCATCGCTCTTGTGCGTCGTCCGAGAACCACCCACGCCAGCAGCGAGCCGATCAAAGCGTTGCCCAGACCGATCCATGTTGCGGAAATACCATACTTCCAGCCAAACTGACCTGCGTAGCCGATGAATACCACCGCCGAAAAATAGGATGTGCCGAATGCAAATGCCGAGAACCACGGACCGATGCTTCTGCCGCCCAGCACGAAATCATTGACGTTCTTCGTCTTTTTGTTGCAGTAAAATCCGATGCCCACCATAACCAATAGGTAGCATACCAGAATGATCCATTTTACCATATCGCTTGCCTTCTTTCCTGTACTTTTACGCTTTGATGCTTTTAAGCTTTTATGCGTTAAATTGTTGATACCTATTCTATTATAGCGAATAAAAACGGGTTTGTCAAGGGGGAATTTTCATTTTTCACGAAATCCCCCAAAAAACTGCTGGCGGAGGCACTTTTATAAGCACCTCCGCCATAGATGGGAGAATTCCGCACATTGCGGTATTAGGATTGTATCATTTGTTCAGTTCCGCAGCCGTCACAGCCGCCAGCATATTCCACGTCACTCGGTTGACAAAGCCTGTGGGCGGAAGCCCCGAAATCTCCTGAAATGCCCTGACCGCCCTTGCGGTTTCCGCATTGTATTCGCCCGTGATCCGCACGGGCGGAATGTTCGTGACCTGCTGCGAGAGCGTCAGCAGGATGGACTGGATGACCAGTACAGGCAGTCCCTTGTCGCCCACGTCGATGATCCTGCCCACATCACGGGGGAAGATATCCAGAGATGCTGCCAGCGTATCCACGAACCGACGGTACACCTCCACGATCATTTCCCATGTCGCAGGATTCGTTTCCCCGCTGTCATTGAGTCCGTATTGCCGCTGAAAGGCACGCACCGCATCCGATGTTTCGATTCCGTAAATGCCGTCGGGGATGATCCTCGGAATGCTCGGATCGTAGTAGGAAATATCATGCAGATACCGCTGCAATTCGCCGATATGGTCTTTTTTCTGTGCTTCTGAAAATGCCATGCTCCGCCCCCTAACTGATCGTGTAGCCCGGTGACTGGTACGGGCGTTTCATAAATCCGAACCGCAGGTCGGAATACAATCCTGCAATGCCGTCCCATGTAGCCGCACCGACAACGCCCGTTTCCGGAAGTCCCGCATATCGCTGGAATGCCAGCACTGCCGATCTTGTCAGCGGCCCGAAATAGCCCGTATTGCTCACCGCCGGAATTTCCGGCACGGTATCATGGATGTACGACAGGTATTCCTGAATGATGCGTACATAATCGCTCGTCATGCCCTCACGCAGAATTGTTCCCGGATAGAGCACGGGAGCAGCCTCCGTATCCACGGGAACGGACTCCACGATGCCCGTGTATGCACGGAACAGGTCGTTCCATGTGGTTTCATCCACGATACCCGTCTGCGGAAGTCCGAACACCCGCTGAAAGGACTTCACGGAGCTTTCCGTCTGTGCGTCATAGAATCCCGTAATCTGAATGGGCTGCACGGACGCATAATACGCCCCTACCACCGCAAGGAAGTATTGCAGACCACGCACCTGATTGCTCTGCATACCGGGACGCAGGTCCTCGGTGTACTGCAAGCTGAATTCCCCCTGCGAAATACCCTCGGAATCCAGTTCCGCAAGGCGTTTGACGCTTGTGTAAATGTACGCAATGCGGTACCACGTCGCCTTGTCGATGATACCGTTTGGTGTGAGGTTGAATACCTCCTGAAATTTCCGCACCGCCGCTTCCGTGGCAATGTCGTAGATCCCGTTTGCTTCGGGAATTTTCGGAATTGCCGGATAGTTTCGGGAAATGCGGTTGAGCTGGATCTGCTTGATCTGCACGGCATTTCCGGAAGAACCGGGGGCAAGGGGCGTGCCGGGGTAGGACGGCGTATTTGTGCGAACCTCTGCATTTCTCACGATATTGATATCATCTCCGTAATAGTACCGTAAAATGTCGTAGGGAATGTAGCCCTGCCTTGCAAGGTCAACCGTTCCCCACTGGGAAAGTCCGCTGCAGGTGACGGTCGTGCCGTTGCAGAATGCCGCAAACAGCGGCTCGATCGCTCCTTCACGGCGGATGTAATCATCGAACAGCTCATCCACAAGACGTCCCACATTTTCAAATACCTCACGCCCCTCGATGAATTTCTGGTCATACTGGGTGGAAGCGGTAATGTCGAAATCATACCCTCTGGAGCGGTACCATTCGGTGTAAATGCGGTTGAGTGCAAAGGTCGTGATGGCGTAGATATTCGCACGCAGGGCACTTTCCGGCCATGTGGGATAGATCTCGCTCGACGCTACATTTTTCACATAATCGGGGAAACTCACCGTCACGTTGGCGGCGTTTGCGTCGGGTACGCCGAGATGCACGGTGATGTTCTGGGGAATAAAGGGTTCTCCTGTCAGCATGGTGCACCTCCTTTACAGATCGGGCGATTCCGTGGGTACGGACAACACTTCCTGATCCTCATGCATGAGGATGGGCAGGGGAATGAGCTGGAAGGTCTGCAGGGAGGTCACGCCTGCAAAGACCGGTACATTCAGCATCTCCGCACGGAAAAATCCCCGTGCAAACACACGGATATCCACCACCGTGAACGGCTGCTCGCTGCCCGGCTGCTGCGACAGCGACGCAGGCGGTGCGGGAAGGGAAACCGTCGGTGTTTCACCGCTTTCGTCCGTAAGCAGGAGATAGGCGAAACGCTCTTTGCCGTTTCTGCGGACGGACACTGTAATGTGTGCCCCCGGAACGGGAAATGCCCCGTCCCCCGTGAGCGTCGCCACACGCAAAAGCCCCGAATCCGTAAGATCCTGCATATCGTCGGCAGTATCCTGTTCCATCACAGGCGGCGTACCGTTTCGGATATAGTCGGGAATCACGGGTTCTTCGTAATCCGTGGAATCCAGCATATTCTGGTAATCCCCGTCCTGCCCCGTGAAATCGGGGTTATTCTCCGGTTCGACGACGGGCTGTTTCTGCATCTGCACTGACGGAATCACCATCGGTTCGGATGGTGCAAAATCCGCATCGGGATTTGCATAAAGCTCCGGTTCGGGTGGGGTATCGGCGTTTGGATTTGCATAAAGCTCCGGTTCGGGTGGAGTGTCGGCGTTTGGATTTGCATAAAGCGTGGTTTCGGGTGGAGTGTCGGCGTTTGGGTTTGCGTAAAGCGTGGGTTCGGGTGGGGAAACAGTTTCCTGCACGGTTTTTTTGCCGTACATACGGAGCATTTCCTCCCGATATTTGCGTGAAAGCTCGGACAGATGATCCTGCATAGCATAACCTCCGAAAAATGTCATTTGGTGCAGTGTATGCAGGAAGATGTGGGAATATGCCCTATCTGTCAGTTTTCGTCATCGTCCCTGACGAGTGCAGCAGGAATATTAAATTCTCATTAAATTTACGAAAACCTATTCCATTCCGCATAAATTTGTGGTATAATGTCAAATGGAGAAGTGTTCCCGCAAATGCGGAATGAAAATAAAAACGGAGGTCGGATGATTATGCCGCAGCCCTATTACGAAAACCGTGAGCTTTCATGGATCAGATTCAATACCCGTGTGCTGGAGGAGGCGGAAGATCCTGCTGTGCCTCTGCTGGAACAATTGAGTTTTTCGGCGATCTACCAGAGCAATCTGGATGAATTCGTTATGGTTCGCATCGGAAAAATGCTCGACCGTATGCAGGAAACCCCGAAGGAACGGGATTCCCGAACGGATATGAAGCCCAAGGAGCAGCTCGCTATGATGTTCAGGGAGATCGCCGCACTGCAGCCCCGTAAGGATGCGGCGTATTTCCACACAATGTCCAAGCTCAAAGCCTACGGCATTGAGCATATCGCCTTTGCGGATGCATCGGCGGAGGAAAAGGCGTTTCTGGAGCTGTATTTCAAGCGTGAGATCACGCCCCTGCTGTCCCCCGTCATCATTGACACACGCCAGCCCTTTCCGTTCCTGCGGAACAAGGAGATCTACATTGTGGTGCACCTGCAGTCAAAATCGGGCGTCAAGCTCGGCGTGATCCCGACAGCGGGATTCCACGACCGTGTGATCCGTCTGGACAAGAAGGGCAGAT
>JAZNUR010000171.1:0-18165 GCA_045592405.1 Oscillospiraceae bacterium | reverse complement strand
GGCAATCATAGGATGCCTATCTCTAAGAAAATGGACTTTTTCTACAAGCCGGTTTTTCCTCCCGCCTTTCGGCAGGGGGAAAAATAGTCAGTCCCCAAACCTCAAAATGGGGAATGGGGGCGAAAGCCCCACAGAGGGGTTCGGGGACGAAGTCCCCGAACGATAGCCCCTCCCCTCGGGGAGGGGTTGGGGTGGGGGCAATCATAGGATGCCTATCTCTAAGAAAATGGACTTTTTCTACAAGCCGGTTTTTCCTCCCGCCTTTCGGCAGGAGGAAAAAATTTTTGTGCGGAATTTGATGTTTACCCCTTGCAATCGGCAATACAATGTGTTACAATAATAATAAGTGTATGTCGGGTCGGGGAGTCAGTGTTCCACAGCGGCCGGCAGGAAATTACACAAAATCAAAATCCCCCGAAAAGGAGAATTTTATCATGCAGTACGGCTATTTTGACCTTGCAAACAAGGAATATGTCATCACAAGACCCGATACCCCCGCACCCTGGGTCAATTACCTCGGTTCCCCCGAGTATGGTGCAATCGTTTCCAACAATGCTGCCGGCTACAGCTTCGTGCAGTCCGGTGCAAACGGCAGAATCGCAAGATTCCGCTTCAATTCCATGATGGCTCTGCCCGGCAGATACATTTATCTGCGTGACGCAGAAAACGGTGATTTCTGGTCCGCAACATGGCAGCCCGTGGGCAAGCCCCTCGATTCCTACAAATCCGAATGCCGTCACGGTACCGCATATTCCGTAATGACTTCCGAATATGCTGCAATCAAGACGGAAACCACATACTATGTTCCCGCAGGTCAGACCTACGAGGTTTGGCGTATGAAGGTGACAAACAATGATTCCAAGGACAGAACCCTCTCCGCATTCGGTTTCATTGAATTCACCAACGACAACAACTACGAGCAGGATCAGGTAAACCTGCAGTACACGCTGTTCATCACACGCACGGAGCGTAAGGGCAACAAGATCCTCCAGCATATCAACGAAAACAGCGGCAAGGACGCAACAGGTTCCAACCACAAGGAGCGTTTCTTCGGCGTGGCAGGTGCAGCGGTTTCCGACGGCTGCGGCAATCTCGATAAGTTCATCGGCCCGTACAGAACCTACTCCAACCCCATCATGGTGGAACAGGGCAAGTGCGATGATTCCATGAACTTCAACTCCAATGCCTGCGGTGCACTCAGAAGCGAAATTACTCTGGCTCCCGGCGAAACCAAGGAGATCATCTATGTGCTCGGTCAGAAGAATGACGCAGAATCCGCAGAAATTCTGGCTGCCTACGAAACACCCGGCAAGGTTGACGAGGAGCTGTGTGCCCTCAAGTCCTACTGGCACGAGAAGCTCAGCAATTTTGAAGTGGAAACTCCCTCCGAGGAATTCAACAACATGATGAATGTATGGAACGCTTATCAGTGCTTCATTACCTTTATCTGGTCAAGAGCCGCTTCCTTCGTATACTGCGGCCTGCGTAACGGTTACGGCTACAGAGATACCGTACAGGATATTCAGGGTATCATCCATCTCGATCCCGAAATGGCTGCAGAAAAGATCCGCTTCATGCTCTCCGCACAGGTCAGCAACGGCGGCGGTCTGCCCCTTGTTAAATTCGATCATAATGCAGGTCACGAAAACTGCCCCGATGAACAGAACGAAAACAGTGCCTACGCAAAGGAAACCGGACATCCGTCCTATCGTGCGGATGACGCTCTCTGGCTGTTCCCAACCATTCTGAAGTACATCGGCGAAAGCGGCAACGCTGCATTCCTCGATGAGGTGATCACCTATGCAGAAGAGGGCGGCGGCGAGGCTACTGTTTATGAGCATCTGAAGAATGCAATCCGCTTCTCCATGGAGCGTCTGGGCGAACACAATATGCCCGCAGGTCTGCACGCTGACTGGAACGATTGCCTGCGTATGGGTGCAAAGGGCGAATCCACATTCGTGGCATTCCAGCTCTACTATGCAATGAGCGTGATCCGTGACATGGCAAAGGACAGAAACGACACCGATTATATTGCATATATCGACGAGGTACAGGCAAAGCTCGGCGACGCACTTGAAAAGTGCTGGGATGAGGACAGATTCATCCGTGGTATCCGTGAGGACGGCGTGATCGTTGGTGCAAAGAAGGATCCCGAGGCAAATATGTGGCTCAACCCCCAGAGCTGGAGCGTTATCTCCAAGTTCGCAAGCGACGATCAGGCAGAAAAGGCAATGAACTCCGTTCATGATATTCTCAACACCCCCTACGGTGCAAAGCTGCTCGAACCGCCCTACAAGGAGCACTACTTCAATGGTGCACTGATGCACATTTTCAATGCCGACACCAAGGAAAACGGCGGTATTTTCTCCCAGTCACAGGGCTGGCTGATCCTTGCAGAGGGTCTGCTCGGTCACGGCGACAGAGCATTCCAGTACTTCATGGAATCCGCTCCCGCTGCAATGAATGACAAGGCTGAAATCCGTGTGCTCGAACCGTATGTACACGGTCAGTTCACCGAATCCAAGGCTTCCCCGTTTGAGGGACGTTCTCACGTTCACTGGCTGACAGGTACAGCTTCCACCGTTATGGTTGGCTGCACTGAGGGTATCTGCGGCATCCGTCCGGACGCTGACGGCATCACTATTGCACCGTCCATTCCGGCGGCTTGGGACGGCTTCAAGATGAAGAAGAATTTCCGTGGCAAGAAGCTGTGCATCGACGTGCAGAATCCGAACCACGTACAGAGCGGCGTGGCTTCCGTCACACTCAACGGCACAAAGCTTGACGGCAGCTACATCAAGGCTGCGGATCTCACTGAATGCAACGATATCGTGATCGTTCTCGGCTAATAACCGACCATCCCCCTGCTTTTGCAGGGGGATTTGTTTATGTAAGTGCCCCAGCCCGCCTGCGGCGGGCTGGCCATCCATAAGAGAAAGTAAATTGTTTTCCGTGAAAACACGAAAAAAGCCTTGACAGCCGCTTTGAAATGTGCTATAATAAAACTAATTCAGAAAATTTGGATAAAAAAAGGAGCGGAAACGTTTTATGGAAATTTATGAGATTATCTGCGGTGCAGTGGTACTGCTGCTGAGCCTTCTGGTGATTATTCTTTGTCTGATGCAGGATGAAAAATCCCAGCAGAACATGACTTCCGCAATTACCGGCGGCAGCAACGAGTCCTTCTATGGCAAGAACGAGGGCAGAACCAGAGAAGCAATGCTTCAGAAGGTGACAAGAACACTTTCCATTCTTGCATTTGTGACGATCATTGCAATGAATATCGTGATTCCCTACATCATGACATTCTTTGAAACAACTGCTGAATAACACTACCGCATGACCCTGCGTTCCGACGAACACGGGGTCATCTTTTTTGCCTGCGTATGCAGTATTCTGACACTTTGCGGACAGAATACCCTTAGAGAACTGTAAAGGAGAATTTTATGGCAAGACATAACAGAAAACATCAGCAAAGAAAACTGAAAACTGCCAAAATGGCAGCAAATCCCCATAAAAAGGAAATTCATGTAAATCAGGAGGAGATCACTTCCTGCTGCAACAGGATCAAGACCTTCCTCACCCAGAGCGGCAGACGGAATATGACCGCAGCGGAGCTGTCCAAGAAATGCCACAGCCGCCGCAATCCCGAAGCCTTTCGCCTTGCAATGGAAAAGCTTCTGCGTGAGGGCGTGATTCTTGAACGACGAAGCGGCTATTCGCTCAGCGAAAAACATGGCTGCTTTCCTGCCGAAGTGCTGCGGCTTGCCCATTCCTTTGGCTTTATCAGGGATGAGGGCGGCGTGGAATATTTCGTCCCCGGAAAATTCCTCATGGGCAGTATGCCCGGCGACCGTGTGCTTGCAGCACACATTGATTCCCGCACGGGTTCACCGGAGGCAGAGGTGGTTTCGGTGCTGCAGGAATGCGAAAACTTCCAGCTTACGGGAAAAATCATTGCAGAGGAGGGCGGACTCTGTCTGCTTCCCGACACAATGAGCAGCACGCCGCTGCGTATTGACTACAAGGCAAGCGAGCCGTATGCTGTGGGTGACAAGGTGCTTGCCGTTCTGACGCAGCGGGGCAGACGGCACATGGACCATCGTGTGAAGGTGATCCTCAATTTCGGCAGTGCGGACAGTGCGGAAAACTGCATGGCTGCAAGGATCATCGGACAGGGCATTCCCGTGGAATTTCCTGCGGAAGTGCTGCGTGAAGCGGAAAAATCCGATGCTATGGGTGTGACAGCCTTTGACTTGGAGGGCAGAACCGATTTGCGTGACGAGGTGATCTTCACCATTGACGGTGCGTATTCCAAAGATCTGGACGATGCGGTTTCCGTCAAAAAAACAGCGGACGGCGGCTGGGAACTGGGCGTGCATATTGCGGATGTTTCGCATTACGTCCGCCCGAACAGCAAGCTGGACGCCGACGCATTCGACCGTGGCACGAGCATTTATTATGCGGACAAGGTCATCCCCATGCTTCCCCCCGCACTGTCAAACGGCATCTGTTCGCTGAACGGCGGCGTGGACAGGCTTGCACTTTCAGCAATCATGGAGGTTTCCCCGGAGGGCGATCTGCTGGGGGCAAGATTCTGCAAATCCGTGATCCGTTCCGTCGTGCGGGGTATTTACAGCGAATGCAACGCCGTGCTTGACGGCAGTGCAAATGCCGAAATTCTGGAAAAATACACACCCGTTACAGAAAGTCTGCAAATTCTGGACGCACTCACAACCGTTCTTGAAAACCGCCGCATCGGACGTGGTGCCCCCACACTGGAAAGCACCGAAACTGCGGTGCTGCTCAATGAGCAGGGCATTTGCGTAGGGCTTGCTCCGAGGGAGCGTGGCAGGAGCGAATGCATCATTGAAGCGTGTATGCTGCTGGCAAATCAGGCAGCGGCAAGGCTTGCAAGAGAGGCAGAAATTCCGCTGGTATACCGTGTGCATGAGGATCCGTCTCCCGAACGCATCGCCGCACTCAAGGAAACTCTCGAAAAGCTGGGTCAGGAGCGTCCCGTTTTTGAGGAGGCAAGCCCCCGTGATATTCAGAAGATTCTGGATGACGCAAGGGACAAGGAGTGCTTCCCCGTGGTGAACAAGCTGACGCTGCGTGCAATGGCAAAGGCGAAATACAGCCATGAACCTCTGGGGCATTTCGGACTTGCACTGCGTGATTATGCCCATTTCACCTCACCCATCCGCCGTTATCCCGATCTTGTGGTGCACCGCATCCTGTCGGACTATCTGGAGGGCGGCAGCCGTGAGTGGATGCAGAAGCGATACGCAAAATTTGCCGAAAATGCAGCTGCACATTCTTCCGACATGGAAATTCGTGCAGTCACCGTGGAGCGTGATGCGGACGCCTGCTATGCAGCGGAATTCATGCAGTCGCACGTGGGCGAAACATTCCACGGCATCATCTCAGGTGTGACGGATTTCGGGCTGTATATCACCCTTGACAACCTTGTAGAAGGGCTGCTGCACATCCATGAGCTGCCCGAGGGCAGCTATGAGATCGAGGAGGGCTGGTATCTGAAGGAATCCTACACGGGTACCACCTATCGTCTGGGCGATCCGATGGAGGTCATCTGTGCAAAGGCGGATGTGAATTCGGGTAAAATTGATTTTTCCGTCGGGAATTCTCACTGACAAGACGTTCGGTCAGAGCATTCCTACGGAACAACTGCATAAAAAATGAGGGTGATGCATCTGCATCGCCCTATTTTACGTCACATCCGCAATCTCCGCCCCTGTGTAATAATACGCAAGAATTTCCCGATAGTCCTTGCCCTCCTTTGCCATGGCATTGGCACCGTACTGGCTCATGCCCACATTATGCCCGTATCCCTTTGTGGTGAAGGTAAATTCCCCGTCGGCATAATCCACGGTGAATGCCGCCGACCGCAGTGAAAAGAGATTCCGCAGCTCCTGTCCGGTGAAAATACTGCTGCCTGCACGAATCTGGAGAACCGTTCCGGATTCCGTCACTTCGGGGACTGAAAACCATTCCTCCGCATCTCCCGAAAGCATCAGCCCCTCCCTTGCATCCTCAAGACGGCTTTTCACCTCATTCTGCGAAAACACCGCTGTTTCCTCATAGCGTGGTGCCTGCAGGTCGCTGCTGCTGTCCACGGGTACAAGGTATGCCGTGTGTGTGCCCCAGACATATTCCGCACTCTCCGTTTTGCCGCTGGACATGGCGTGGAATGCCGCAATGATGGGTTGATCTTGATAGGTGAGGATCTCCGTCAGCACGGCATCGACCGCTGCGGAAATCTTGGCATAGTATGTATCATAATGCTCACCGTAAACCTCCCGTATCTCGGCATCCGTGTAAAATGCCTGATACTTGCTGCTGTCATCGGAGAAATACGCACCCTTGAGGGATTTGTCCGTTCCGCTTTGTGCAAGCAGTGCAAGACGGTGGGCATAGGTATGTGCAGCGACAGCCTGTGCTTTGAGTGCTTCCGGCTCGAAGCTTGCGGGCATTTCCGCACAGACCGCCCCGATGACATAGTCACGGACGGAAATTTCCCTCACCTCGCCCGTTTCCGTATCAAGCACAGGGTATGTGCCAAGATCGGCCGGCGGCTGCGTCGGATTCGGCTGCGTTGGGGCAGTTTCTGCCGATTCCATGGTGAACTCCACAATTTCCGGCAGCTCCGTCGTTCCCCCGTCCCTGCCCTTTGCGGCAAGTGCGGGAATCATGGGCAGAGCCGTGAGCAGCAGGCAGTAGGCAATGCCCGTCAGAACGTGTTTTTTCATACTTTCCCTTCTTTCATCATATACAAACATTGGTGGAACGCATCTTGCAGCTGCAAAGATACGTCCTCTGCACTCAGGTACCCCCGTGCACAGAATATACACAGGGCAGCCGCACGGGATTTTTTAAAGAAAAGCACCGCAGGCGGCGGGGTTGAGGGGTCGCAGACCCCCTATCCCGCCCCCTCCCCTTTGGGGAGGGGGACGGGGGGTGGGGCAGCAAAGATACGTCCTCTGCACTCAGATGATACCGTGCAAAGAATATATACAGAGCAATCGCATGAGAATATTTTTAAAGAAAAGCACCGCAGGCGGCGGGGGTGGGGCAGATTTGCAGAAATTTTCCAAAAAATACGTTTTATGCTCTTGCCATGAGATTATACGGTGCTGCCCTTGACTTACAGCCAAAAAAATGCTATAATAATAGGTAAACGAATCGAAAGAGTGAATGACAGGAGGTACTGTATATGTATAGTTTTCTTTCCAATTCCGATATGTCAAGTTTATGCGATGAGCTGAGAGATCATTCCGCCATCGACCAAAATTTATATCAGAAATTCCACGTCAAGCGTGGCCTTCGCCGCAGTGACGGCACGGGTGTGCTTGCCGGCATTACCAATATCTGCAACGTACACGGCTATGTTGTCAATGAAGGCGAAATGGAGCCGATCCCCGGTGAGCTGATCTACCGTGGCTACAACATCTACGATCTGGTACATAATGCTGAAAAGGAAAATCGCTACGGCTTTGAAGAAACCGCTTATCTGCTGCTGTTTGGCAAGCTCCCCACAGCGGAGGATCTGGAGTCGTTCAACCAATATCTGTCCATGCACCGTGCACTTCCCTCGGGATTTATTGTGGATATGATGATGAAAGCCCCCTCCCGCAACATTATGAACAAGCTCGCACGCTCCATCCTGTCCCTGTATTCCTATTACGATAATTCCTGCGAGGATACTTCCCTCGAAAACGAAATGACAACTGCTCTCAACCTGCTGGCAAAGCTCCCCATCATCATGGTAACTGCCTATCAGGTAAAGCGTAAGCATTTTGATAATCAGACGCTGTTTATTCACCCGCTGCGTAGCGAGGAAAGCACGGCAGAAACCATACTTTCCCTGCTTCGTCCCGACAGAGAATACACCAAAGAAGAAGCTCTGCTCCTCGACTGCCTGCTCATGCTCCATGCAGAGCATGGCGGCGGCAACAACTCCACATTCACCTGCCGTGTGCTGACTTCCTCCGGAACTGACGCATATTCGGCATATTCCTCCGCTATATGCTCCCTCAAGGGCCCGAAGCACGGCGGTGCGAATATTAAGGTTTCCGCAATGCTGGAGGACGCCAAGGCAAATATCAAGCACTGGGACAACGAGGGCGAGGTTGCCGATTATCTCCGCAAGGTGCTCCGCCGTGAGGCAAACGATCACAGCGGTCTGGTGTACGGCATGGGCCATGCGGTTTACACGCTTTCTGACCCCCGTGCGGTCATTCTGAAGAAAAAGGCATTCAAGCTTGCCGAAGGTAAGGAGATCGAAGCGGAATTCCACCTGCTCGACACCATTGAACGCATGACGCCCATCCTCATGAAAGAGGAACGCGGCATTGAAAAAACGGTTTGTGCAAATGTGGATATGTATTCCGGCCTCGTTTATCGTATGCTGGAAATTCCGCAGGATCTGTATACTCCGCTGTTTGCGGTTTCCCGTATGGCGGGCTGGTCTGCACATCGTATGGAAGAACTGCTGACGGGCAAGCGTATCATCCGTCCGGCATATAAGGCACTTCCCAAGAAGAAGACCTATGTGCCGATTGCAGAACGCTGATGATAATGAAGAAAAAATCCCTGCTTTGTTTTTTTGCCGTGCTTGCGGCATTCTGCCTGTGCGGCTGCTCCATCGGAGTTAACGTGGATACCATGCTTACCCCGCCCAAGCTCAGCGGCGAACAGGAACAGATCTATCAGGCTCTGCGTGATACCACAGGTTCCGCCATCAGCCTGAAATATCCCAAAAGCGGCAGCTACCTTTCCGCCTTTCTGGTGGTGGATATTGACGGCGACAGCCTGAATGAGGCGATCGTTTTCTATGAAAAGACCGGCGTTGCCAATGCGGGCAGCGGTCTGCGTATCAACGTCCTCGACAGCATTGACGGCGTGTGGAAATCCGTATGCGACCGCAGTGCGGAAGGTTCGGAAATCGAAAAGGTGGTCATTTCAAAGCTCGGCGACAACAATCGTATGAACGTGATCGTCGGTTACAGCACCGCCAACCAGTCGGAGAAATTTGTTTCCGTCTATTCCTATGAGGACGGCTATCTCGATCTCACCTTCTCCAAAAACTACGCATTGTTCGATGTCGGAAAATCCCGTGAAGCCGAGAACCCCGACCTGATCCTGCTGACTCCTGCCACAACGGCACAGCCGCAGGCGTCGGCAGCGGTATACCAGCTGGATGCGGAAGGCAAGTACCACGAGTATATCTGCCAGTTCAAGGACAGCTACACGGATTTCAGCCAGCTGATTTACGGCCGCCTGCCGGACAATGGCGTGGCACTCTATGTGGATGCAGCAACCGGTACAGCGACCGGTGCAGCAGGTCTGCAAACGGAGATCCTTTCCTTTGACGGCAAACGACTCCAGAATCTGCTCGAATTGCTTGGCAGAAGTGCCAAGGATACGATTCGTCCTGCGGGACTTTACAGCCGTGACATTGACAACGACAGCATTCCCGAAATCCCTGTACAGCGTCTGTTCAAGGGGTATGAAGAAATGGCGGAGTCCGAACAGATCGTGCGGACGGACTGGCTGATGATGCAGGATGGTATGCTCAGCAGCGAATACAGCAGCTATTTCAGCTCCAATGATGGCTACACCTTCATGCTGCCGTCAAAATGGCGTGGAAAGGCAACGGTTGTCAATGACACTTCTGCAGATGAAGTGCAGATCAGACTTTTTAACGGCAGCTGGGATGAGGAAAATCCCGTGCTGCTGCGGATCCATATTTCCGAGGACGAGGCGGATATCAAGGAATATCTGGCAGAAGGCTTCCGGCTGATCCATACCAAGGGTATGGCGGCTTACCTGATGAAATCGGAACCGGTGGAGGGTATGGAGGTTTCCGCTGCGGAACTCCTGCTCTGCTTCCATTTCCTGAACGGCTAATTTTTATTCTGATATGACGGAGGAACAAAGAACGATGAAACGAATTTTAGTATGTGAAGATGAAGACGTCATCCGTGATTTTGTCGTCATTAACCTCAAGCGTGCCGGCTATGACGTAACGGATGTCAACTGCGGTGAAAGTGCATTGCAGAAATTTGACGACGAAAACGGCAATTTTGACATTGTATTGCTGGATATTATGATGCCCGGCATTGACGGGTTCACCGTCTGCAAGAAGCTGCGTGAAAAAAGCTCCACGCTCGGCATCATCATGCTCACCGCAAGAACACAGGAAATGGATAAGGTCAGCGGTCTGATGATCGGTGCGGATGATTATATCACCAAGCCCTTCTCGCCGTCGGAGCTGACTGCCCGTGTGGACGCCATTTATCGCCGTGTCTGCATGAGCTTTATCCATGACGAAAAAAGTCCGGTGATCGAATCCGGCCCCTTTACACTGAATCTGAAGAGCCGCACCGTTTCCAAAAACGGACAGCTCATCGACCTGACGCAGGTGGAATACCAGATTCTCGAATACTTTATGAATAACAAAAACACCGCCCTCGACCGTGCAAGTATTCTCAACCATATCTGGGGAGAAAATTACTACGGTGATTACAAGATCGTGGATGTCAATATCCGCCGGATCCGCCTGAAAATCGAGGACGAACCCTCAAATCCCCAGTATATCGTCACCATCTGGGGCTATGGTTACAAGTGGAATGACAAGGCATAAAAAAGAAGAAAAACAGGAAAAAAGATTGTTTTCCCATACCGATAAGCCGCAGCGGAAGCGTTCCATCACCAAACGCTGGATCACAAACAATCTGGGCGTTGTCATCCTCATCATTCTGGTTGTGGAGCTTGCCTTTGTGTATGCCATCCAGACGTTCTATTATTCCAGTGCAAGACAGACGCTGACTTCGGAGCTGACTTCCGTGGTCAACATACTCAGCCGTTATGCACAGGATTCCGGCACAAATCTCTCCTCGGAAATGCGGAACACGCTTGAGAGTTTCTCTGCCAAGGAAAAAATGGAACTGATGGCAGTCAATTCCAAAGGACGTGTGGTGCTGACTTCCTCAGGCTTCTCCCCCGCTGCCGACCTTGCCATGCCCGACTATGACAATGTCATGGACGGCGGTGACGGCTACTGGATCGGAAAAGCGGAAAACGGTGAGAAAATTATGGCACTCAGTGCCAATATTTCCGGATTCAGTTCGGAATACAGTGCGGTGCGTGTGGTGGTTTCCCTCACGCAGCTTGATGAAAGCATCGGTGCGATCACGCTGGCTGCCACCATTATCTGCATTGCCATTCTGCTGCTGCTCGTCCTGACGGGCATTTACTTCATGGGCTCAATCATCCGTCCCATCACGCAGCTGAGCAGCACGGCGGGAAAATTCGCAAAGGGCGATTTCTCCTTCCGTATCCGTTACCCCGGCAACGACGAGATCGGCGATCTTGTTGAGGCGATCAACCACATGGCGGATGAGCTTTCCAATGCGGAAGCGATGAAAAATGAATTCATCTCATCCGTGTCCCATGAACTGCGTACACCCCTGACTGCAATCAAAGGCTGGGCGGAAACAATCTATATGGAGAACGATCCCGATACCATCCACAAGGGAATGGGCGTTATCATCAACGAAACAGAGCGACTTTCCCGTATGGTGGAGGAACTGTTGGACTTCTCCAGAATGCAGAGCGGTCACTTCACCCTGCAGCAGAGCACCATGGACATCCTTGCCGAGCTTGGCGATGCGGTGCTGATCTATCAGGATAAGGCTGCAAGAGAGCAGATCGAAATTACCTACGATGAGCCTGAAATGCTGCCGTTTGTCTACGGCGACAAGAATCGAATCCGTCAGGTGTTCATCAATATTATCGACAACGCCATCAAGTATTCCAATGCCGGAGGCAAGGTAAGCATCCGTGCGTTCGAAAAGGATGGCAAGATCTGCGTCGAAGTACAGGATACGGGATGCGGCATCAAGGAATCGGATCTGCCCAAAATCAAGACAAAATTCTACAAAGCAAACCACACCCGCAGAGGTTCCGGTATCGGACTTGCCGTTGCGGATGAAATCATCACCGCACATGGCGGTAAACTGGAGATTCAGAGCAAGGAATCCGAGGGTACGAAGGTCACCATCATTCTCCCACCCGAGGATCGTTCGGAAAGGGATGCATAATATGGACGAAAAACAGCAGGGCTCCTGCCCCGTACGCCGCACCAAAATCGGCGGTCAGGCTCTCATTGAGGGCGTTATGATGAAAGGTCCGCACAAGGGAGCAATGGCGTGCCGTCTTCCCGACGGTACAATTGATCTCGAAACATGGGACATCGACAGCAATAAAAAGCCGTGGTATCGCAAAACTCCGTTCATCCGTGGCGTTTACAGCTTTTTTATCTCCATGAAAGAAGGCTACAGCTGTCTGATGAAATCTGCGGAAAAGCAGATGACGGAGGAGGAGCTTGCCGAAGAGGAAGAACAGACCAAATTCGAAAAATGGCTCGAAGAAAAATGCGGCGAAAAGCTCGTTAACGGCATTATGATCGCCGGTATGGTGCTGGGCATGGTCACGGCAATTGCACTTTTCTTTTTCCTGCCGAAATGGATCGTGGCTCTCATTAAGCCCCTGACCGCAAACCGCTTTATCCAGTCCTTTGCCGAGGGCATTGTGAAAATCGTTGTGTTCATCGCCTATATGGCTCTGACGGGACTGACAAAGGATATTCGCCGCACCTACGAATACCACGGTGCGGAACATAAGACGATCGCCTGTCTGGAAGCAGGACTTCCGCTGACAGTCGAAAATGTCAGAAAGCAGATCCGCCTGCATCCGAGATGCGGCACAAGCTTTATTTTCCTCGTGCTGTTCATCAACATCCTTGCCATGTGTCTGGTGCCCTTTACCATTCCGTGGCAGAGATTTCTCTGCAGCATCTGCCTTCTCCCCCTTACGATGGGTATTTCATTTGAGAGTATCCAGTTTGCAGGCAGAAGCAGCGGTTTCTTTGCAAAATTTCTCTCATGGCCGGGACTGCAGATTCAGAAAATTACCACCAAAGAACCGGATGACAAGCAGATTGAGGTTGCCATTGCGGCAATGCAGCCCTGCATTCCGGATAATCCGGAGGATGACAAGTGGTAAGCCCGAAGGAATTCTATCAGGACATCACCGCACAGCTCCATGCCGCTGACATTCCCGATGCGGCATTCGATGCACGCTGTATGCTTGAACAAGTGACCGAACGCCCCTTCCACCTGCTGATGCAGGAGGATTCCCTGTCCGATGACGTTCAAAGCCGCATCCGACAGATGGCGGCAGACCGTAAAAATGGTCAGCCCCTTCAGTATCTGCTCGGTGAATGGGAATTTTACGGAATGCGGCTGTTTGTGGGCGAGGGCGTTCTCATCCCCCGTCCGGATACGGAAACACTCGTGGACACGATACTGGAATACTTCCAAAAGCATGACGCACCGCAGATCATGGATCTTTGCAGCGGAAGCGGATGCATTGCACTGGCACTGCAGGAGCACCTTCCGCACGCTCATGTGCGTGCGGCGGAGTGGAGCGAACAGGCTCTTGCGTATCTTCGAAAAAATACCGCCTATCACCATGCGAATGTGGAAATTTTCCATGCGGATGTGCTTGACGCACAGTGGGCGGAACGGTTTCGGGAGCTGGATGTCGTCGTAAGCAATCCCCCGTATCTGACGCCGGAGGATATGCAGGCTCTCCAGACAGAGGTGCGGCATGAGCCGCAAATGGCTCTGCTGGGCGGCGATGATGGTCTGCGATTCTATCGTGAGATCACAAAAATATGGAAGCATTCACTCAAAAATGGCGGTATGCTCGCTTTTGAAGTGGGAATCGGACAGTCGGACGCTGTCCGGAAAATACTGGAAGAACATCAGTTCACCAATATCCGGATCGTTCCCGATCTTGCCGGTATTGAACGAGTCGTCATGGGAGCAAAAAAAAATTTAGAATGATATATTCTGAACAACTGGTGTGATATTATGATACTGTAAGGTAAACACAGGGAGAACCCTGTGTATCGAATATCACATATATGGAGGGTTATTATGGCAAAAGCAAAAGCAGATGTAAAGAAGAAGAAATCCGGCGTATATCAGGCACCTGCCACGACGGAAGAAAAGAAAAAGGCACTTGAACACGCACTTTCCATGATTGAAAAGACCTATGGTGCGGGTGCGATCATGCGTCTTGGTCAGCAGAAGAAGATGAACATCGAGAGCATCCCCACGGGTTCCATGACGCTCGATCTGGCACTCGGTGTCGGCGGCGTTCCGAGAGGAAGAATCGTGGAGCTGTACGGCCCCGAAAGTTCCGGTAAGACCACGGTTGCTCTGCACATCATTGCGGAAGCACAGAAAATGGGCGGCGAAGCCGCATTCATTGACGTGGAACACGCCCTCGATCCGAAGTACGCAAAGGCATTGGGCGTAGACATCGACAATCTGCTCGTGGCTCAGCCCGACAGCGGCGAACAGGCTCTGGAAATTGCCGAGGCTCTGGTTCGTTCCGGTGCGATCGACGTACTTGTCGTGGACTCCGTTGCCGCAATGACGACAAAGGCGGAAATCGACGGCGAAATGGGCGACAACCATGTCGGTCAGCTCGCAAGACTCATGTCACAGGCAATGAGAAAGCTCACATCCGTCGTTTCCAAGACGGGCTGTGTTGCCATTTTCATCAACCAGATCCGTGAGAAGATCGGCGTGATGTACGGCAATCCCGAAACCACACCCGGCGGCCGTGCCCTCAAATTCTACGCAACCGTCCGCATGGATGTCCGCAAGGGCGAAACCCTCAAGGATGGCGGCGTGCCGATCGGCAACCGCATGAAGGTGAAGATCGTCAAAAACAAGGTAGCTCCTCCATTCCGTGAATGTGAATTCGACAATATCTACGGCAAGGGTATTTCCCGTGACGGTGAGGTGCTCGATCTTGCGGTGGATCTGGAAATCATCAAAAAGAGCGGATCCTGGTTCAGCTATAACGGTCAGAAACTCGGTCAGGGACGTGACAATGTCAAGCAGTACCTGCTGGATAACGACGACTTCCGCAAGGAAGTGGAGGCAAAGATTCTCGAACATATCGAGGAAATCGATCTCAGCTCCGAGGAATCCGACGAAGAACAGGGCACACAGGACGCAAAGGCGGTTCTGGATGCCGGTGAGGATATTCCTGAGATTTCTTCCGCAGTCAGCGAGGATATTGACGCCGATGATGATTTTGAGGAATTCGATCCGACTGAATAATGCGTGATGTCTCCGCTTTGTGCCTTTTGCAGTCCGTACAAAAGGCACAAAGCTTTTGAAAAAGATGATAAGGGTGGGGCATGATAAAAAAGTCATGAAGATTACAGAAATTCAGAAACAAAAAACCTTCTACGCCGTTTCGACAGCGGACGGTGTATACGAAATTGACGGTGAACTGCTCCGACGTTATCAGCTGCAGGAGGGCATGGAAATCGACGGCGAAACGCTTGCACAGCTGCATTCGAAGTCCCGATTCCGCCGTGCCTACCGCCGTGCCTGCTATCTGCTGGATGAACGGGATTATTCCTACAGCATGATGTACCAGAAGCTCATGCGTACCTATCAGGACAGGGAGCTTTGCAGTTCCGTTATGGAACAGCTTGTGCAGTGCGGCAGCATCAACGACCGCCGCTATGCCGCAAGGCTTGCGGAATATCTCGTGGAAACCAAGAAATACGGGATTTTCCGTGCAAGGCAGGAAATGCTTCGCCGTGGACTGGAGAAGCATCTCATTGAGGACTCCCTTGAACCGTTCGAAGAATCCGCTGAGGAGAATATTCCGGCGGTGCTGGAGAAAAAATATGCACGTTACCTCGTAGATCCCAAGGATTGGAAAGCCCGTGAAAAGGTGGTTGCGGGCATGGCTCGTCTGGGGTATGATTATCGCTCGGTGAAGGATGCAATTGAGGATTATTTTGCGGATTGGGAGGAGGACGAGGACTGAGGTCCCGTTCTTTGTATGATGGGGAGCGTCGCTCACCCATTTTTCCTGTTCAGAAATGATGCCTGCAATTCTAACGTTGCCCATTCTTCCCCGTAGGGGGAGATAGGGCAACGCTATGGGATTCTCAAGGGATTCCATCCCTTGAGCAGGGGGTACGGGGGACGGCGTCCCCCGTCAAACAAAGGAGGAACATCTATGTCAATCAAAGTCGGGATGGTATCGCTGGGATGCAGCAAAAATCTCGTAGATTCGGAGCGAATGCTCCACAAGCTCCGTGCACACGGCTATGAGCTGGTGACGGAATTCGGTGAATCCGACGTTGCAGTGGTCAACACCTGCGGATTCATCCAGTCCGCAAAGGAGGAAGCGATCGAAACCATCCTCGAAATTGCCAGACTCAAGGCGGAGGGTACGGTCAAAAAACTCATCCTGACGGGCTGTCTGACAGAACGCTATCAAAAAGAATGTGCAGAAGAATTCCCCGAGGCTGACGCAGTCATCGGCATCGGCGACAACAAGGACATTGTCGATATTCTCGACCGTGTGCTGAAAGGGGAACGTGTGGTGCAGTTTGCTCCCAAACGGGATGCGGAGCTGACGGGCGATCGTATCATTTCCACACTGCCGTTCTTTTCCTACCTCAAAATCGCTGAGGGCTGCAGCAACTGCTGCACCTACTGTGCAATCCCCATGATCCGTGGAGGATTTCGCAGCGTTCCGATGGAGGATCTGCTTGCAGAGGCACAGAAGCTCGCCGACTGCGGCGTGACGGAACTCAATGTCATTGCACAGGATACCACACGCTACGGTGAGGATCTGTACGGCGAAAGCCGTTTGCCGCAGCTTCTGACGGCACTTTGCAAAATTGACGGACTGCACTGGATCCGTGTGCTGTATTGCTACCCCGAACGCATCACCGAAGAACTGATGGACGTGATGGCTCGTGAGGAAAAAATTGTTAAGTACATTGATATGCCCATCCAGCACTGCGACGACGACATTCTCAAACGCATGAACCGAAAGAGCAGCGAAGCTCAGATTCGGAAGGTTGTGGCGAAAATGCGTGAAAAAATGCCCGACATCACCATTCGCACCACCCTTATTACAGGATTTCCGGGGGAAACGGAAGAGCAATTCAACCGCCTTGCACAATTCGTGCAGGACATGAAATTTGATCGTCTGGGCTGCTTTGCATACTCGCAGGAGGATGGCACAAAGGCGGCAGGATTCCCCGATCAGGTGGATGAGGATATGAGGGCACACCGTGCGGACATCATCATGGAACAGCAGATGGAAATCAGTGCCCAAAATAACCAGAAACAGCTTGGCACGGTGAAAACCGCCGTTGTGGAAGGCTTTGACAAATGGGCGGAGTGTTATTTCGGCAGAACCGAAGCAGATGCACCGGACATTGACGGAAAGGTGTTCTTCAGCTCCGAAAAGCCCCTGAAAATAGGTGAATTCCTGAAAATCCGCATTATAGATACACTCGACTATGATTTGCTTGGGGAGGTATGCGACGATGAATCTGCCGAATAAACTGACGCTTTTGCGTATTCTGCTTGTGCCCGTGTTCCTTGTGTTCATGTATGTGCCGATGCCCATGCAGTACACGCTGGCACTGCTTATTTTTGCTGCTGCATCCATCACGGATGCACTCGACGGACAGATTGCCAGAAAGTACAATCTGATCACGACATTCGGCAAATTTGCCGATCCCCTTGCGGACAAGGTACTGGTGCTGGCGGCTCTGACGGCGTTTGCGGATGTGGAGGAAGTCCCCGTGAACGGCATTGTCATTATTATTGTTGCGGCTCGTGAATTTCTGGTTTCCGGTCTGCGTCTTGTCACAGCGGAAAAGGGTGTTGTGGTTGCCGCAGGCATCTGGGGCAAGCTGAAAACCGCATTCACGATGGCGGCAATTGTGGTGATCCTGCTCACACTGGTGCTTGCCGTGGATTTCGGTATTCTCTCGGCGGATGCGGAATTCGTTCTGTATGTGGTGAATCTCGTGCTTGTGTGGATCTCCGTCCTGCTGACGGTGATTTCCGGCTGGGTGTACCTCAAAGGCTACTGGAAGTATATTGATATGAAATAATAATTCCCGAATCTTTGGATTCGTGGTGGGATTCCCCAAAAACGATCATTTCTCATACTCTCCCCTGCCAAAGGCAGGGGAGAGTATGCATATGTACTTCCAGCCCGCCTGCGGCG
>JAZNUR010000170.1:0-2174 GCA_045592405.1 Oscillospiraceae bacterium | reverse complement strand
GTCATCCAGGTGGAAGCACACCAGGTCCTTTGTACGGCAGATCCGTCCTATGGGAGTCGACTGAAAAATCAGTCTGGTAGCTCTGTAGGCATCACAAGGGGTGGAGATGATGCAGGTTTTCGTTTCCATTTTCAGCAATTCCGGATCCAGTTCCGTCCGGCACAGAACCAGACAGTTCACGTTTCGTTCCAACGCCTGACGAATCAGGTCCGGCTGATTGCCGCAGATCACAACGCTGTTGCTTTTGGAAAAGATCGACGGGCCCCGGCTCTCAGGAATCGCAAGGATGACTTCTCCGGATACCGTATCAAGATACTCTCCGGCCTCATTGATCACCTTGCCCTCCAGCACGGACAAAACATTGAACAACGGTACTTTATCCAGAATGCAGGCGTTATTCAGCTCCATGTTGTAGCTTGCAATATCCTCACGGGACATCATGCCGAACAGGGTTCCATCATCATTGGCAACAGGAATGGCGTGCATTTCCTTTCGTTCCTGAAGGGCAGTCCACGCACGGCCAACGGTAACCGCCGCACTGAGGATCGGCGGCTTGTCAAAATCCAGATCCTGCACCTGGGTATACACGTTGGAGATCAACGTCGGGGGAGCAAAACCAAAATGGTTCAGCACCATTTGTGTTTCATCGGACACGCGGCCGAGGCAAGCTGCTTCATATTCCCGATCGCCCAATGCATTTCGCAAGGATGTATAGGCAATCGCTGCTACGATGGAATCGGTATCAGGATTGCGATGTCCGGTTACATAGATCGGATCCATATATCTTCCTCCTTTAATTTCCAATACTATGATCATAACAATTATATCAGCCGTGATTCTTCGTGAAAATAAACTGAATTTGCTGGAATATGCACAAAGTCATCGTGTTCGGATTTTCACCTGATATATTGATGCATTCCGAAGAAAGCAATAGAGCTTGCTGTAAAAATGATACAGCAAGCTATTTCTATTCCCTGATGGTCGATCATAGGTTGTCCGATAAATTCTCGTTTCCTTTTATGCACGTTTCCTTTTATGCATTAAAAGCGTCCAGTGCCAGTTTGAACGCGCCGTAAGCACCCGCGTCATTGCCCAGGGATGCCAGTGCGAATTTCACATCTTCTGCAGCATGGAACACATACTTATGGAACCGGGGCACCACACCATCAATCAGCACCTGACCTGCCTTGCTGACACCTCCGCCCAGAACCACAATTTCCGGATCCACCACGCTGCACAGGCTGCCAAGGAATTCACCCAGGTATTCGTAGTATTCATCCAGAACATCCAGTGCCTTAGAATCCCCTGCCTTGCCAGCATCAAAAATTTCCTTACAGGTCATATTTCCCATTCCGTGCAGCCTGGCCAGTCGGGAGATGCCGGTTGCAGAGCAGTACTGCTCCACGCAGCCACGTTTTCCGCAGCCGCAGACGGCGGTTTCATTACGGTTCAATACCATGTGACCGATTTCTGCGCCGGATCCGTGTGTGCCATGGAGGAGTTTGCCTTCGATGACAATGCCGCCGCCTACGCCGGTACCCAGGGTAACGAAAACCATATTGTCGCAGCCCTTGCCGCCACCCATCCAGTACTCGCCCAATGCCGCAACATTGGCATCGTTGCCAGCCTTCACGGAGAATCCGGTAAGGCGGGTCAGCTCATCGGCAATGTTGAACACGCCCCAGCCCAGGTTGACGCACTTATTGACCACGCCCTTGGCATCCACAGGACCGGGAACACCGATACCCAAACCCAGGATGGCGGTCTCGTTGAGCTGATTACCGTCGATGAACTGACGGATGGATGCTGCGATATCGGGAAGAATCTGTGCGCCGTTGTTTTCTGTTACAGTGGGAATCTCCCACTTTGCAAGAAGATTTCCGATTTCGTCAAAATACGCGATCTTAACGGTGGTACCGCCCAGATCAATACCAAATCCATATCTCATGAATATGTCCTCCCAGTGGCAAATGTGGATAAAAAATTAAGCGGATGCGTTCTTGGCAAACTGCCAGGAGCTGCGGCACATATCTTCAACAGTGTGGGTTGCTTCCCAACCCAGAAGCTCCTTGGCTTTGCTTGCATCTGCCCAGAAGGCAGGCAGGTCACCGTCACGGCGGGGACCAATGACGCAAGGCAGCTTGATGCCATTCACCTTTTCAAAGGCATTTACC
>JAZNUR010000169.1:0-10253 GCA_045592405.1 Oscillospiraceae bacterium | reverse complement strand
TGTTGCTACAGGAGTGTTTGCCTTTGCAAACTGAGGATCTGTTGTTGTTGTGCTGGATGCACCTACGTAACCGATCTTTACGTTCGGTACGAATGTATCCATCATAGAATATGCAGTACCCTTTGCGATCTCTTCGATCTCAATGCCGTACTCCGAGAATTCCTTGCCGTTGATCAGCATCTGGAATGTGTAAGCACCTGTACCCGGGTCATCTGCTACGTATACGCTTACTTCAGCATAGCCGTCATCTTCGGGCTTAACTTCTTCAGTGATGTACCACTTGAAGCCTTCTGCAGGCTGCTCAGGATCTTCAGGCTGCTCAGGATCTTCAGGCTGCTCGGGATCTTCAGGCTGCTCGGGCTCTGTTGTATCGGGCTGCTCGGGATCTTCAGGCTGCTCACCAGCGTCGCCAACAACGATTGTCAGGCTCTCCAGTGTGTCCGGAATGATAATGTTGCTGCCGTCGTTTACGAATGTAGCCTCTGCTTCGCCGTACTCGTTGGTGTACTTTTCAACGAAGTCGATTGTGTATGTGCCATCCTTGATAGCGGAATCCAGTTCAACTTCAAACTGAGTCAGCGGGAATTCATCGGACTTTGTGCCGAGGAAGTTAGCTGTTGTCTCAAAGTTGTCATATACGCTTGCGTCAAAGCTGTACATCCAAATCCAGTTGAAGCGTTCTTCGTCTTCCGTATACTTGAAGGAATCCGGATACTTGCTGCTGTGGTTGTAAGAAATGTTACCGCAGCCGCCCTTATACTTGCCACGCTTTGTTACCCAACCGAAGCAGTTTACAAATGCATTTGTGGAGAACTCTGTATCTCCAGCCTTGTAAGTGATTTCCTCATCATATGTAGCAACTGTATCGTCCAGGTTAGCACCTTCCAGCGGCAGGTGGATTGCAGGGTCACTACCCTGAACCATACCACCGGTCTGCTGAACAGCAGCCTTGGAAGGATCAGCAGAGATGTACTGACCAACTGTGAACTTTGCACCAGCAGCGTCTGCTGCGGAAGCAAATGTAATGGTCTTGCCATCATCAGAAACTGTGTATTTACCTTCGGAATTAACCTTCAGATAAAAACCGATATCCTTGCTTGAGTAAGCAAAAACGGAGACAACGCTTGCAGCCATGCTTGCACATACTGCGGCAGCTGTCAGTGCAGAAACAACCTTCTTCATAACAAATAATTCCTTTCTGTTTTGTTTGTGCAAAATTTCGCCATACATTTGCAGCACATTTCACCAATGGCTGCATCCTCTTTTCATGTCATTCGTTTGTCTGGGGCTCAGTGAAGAGCCCCAAACCTAAACTTTGACAACTTAAACGGGAAGCTTATCGATCAGCTTAACGATGAACTTCAGAATGCTCAGAGAGTCATCGGAACCAGGCTTGCCGTCCTTGTTAACGTCGGCATTGATCTTGCCCTGTGCAGTTACATCAGCAGCACCCAGCAGGTTCTTGTTCAGAACGATGATGTCCAGAATGTCAACCTTACCGTTGCAGTCAACGTCGCCGTATACAGCATCTGTTGCAGGCGGATCTTCAGGCTGCTCAGGATCTTCCGGCGGCTCTGTTTCCTTAGTGCCTACTGTTACGGAACCGTTGCTCAGAGAAGTCTCAAACTTGGTAACTGTGTAATCGGAACCTACGTTACCTACAGAGATCTCAGCGTTTGTTGTGCCGGAGCCCTCTGTTGTCTCACGCTTGATTGCACCGATCTTGAAATCGCAAACAGAACCAGCAGCTGCACCGCTCTTAACAGTACCTGTTACTGTCAGGAACACGCCGTCCTTTGTGATCCAGTATGCCTTGTCATCCAGACCTGTGGTGTATGTAACATTGATTACACCTGCTGTGCTGTAATCAGCCTCGAATGCCTTAGCACCCTCAATCTTCTCTGCGTTATCAACGCCTGTGTTTGCAACCGCACCTGCAGTTACGCCTGTTACCTCAACCAGTGAAGAGTCGTAGGTGAGCGCAAATTCGCATACAGAAATACCTGCGGACGGTACACCGCTCAGCTCAACGTCGAGCTCAAACTTGGCACCTGCCTCAGCATTCACCTTTTCACCCTTGATGGTCACTGTGTCAGCTGCGATTACAGCCTGTGCTGAAAACGCTGCCAGCATGGATACAGCAGCCAGACCAGCAACAATTTTCCTTACTTTCATCTTCTTTCCTCCTTCTTAATTGTAATGCAATACAAAGCCATATAACCAAGGAACTTTCCCTTGAATTATATCCTCATACTAACATCAAGTAGTTCAAGGGACATGGCATGACTCCCCCTATATCTACTTATTGTTATTATAGAACAAAATATCACATAAGTCAAGAGAATTTCAAGTATTTTGTACAAATCGTCGAAAACTCTTTTCCTCTTTTAGGCATTTCGTACAAAGAAAAGAGTCAACACAACAGCAGACCGCCATTTTGGCACTCTGCATCGTACAAAATACACGTTCCTTATACAGTTTAATTATATATCAGTCACGAAAAAAAGTAAATACTTTTTTTAAAAATCATCATATTACACAAATATCCGTCCTTTAATTATATGGTTTACACAAAAGCGGGAAATCCTTAAGCTTATTTTAGGATTTCCCGCTTTTGAACGAAACAAATATTCAGTTTTTTGCAAATTTCTGAAATGAAAGAAACACGCAATTTCTCAATGATTTTATCGAATTTAACGTAAAAAAGAAACACATTGCGATTGTTTTTTACAATTTTTCAATCTCATTATTGCGTCAGTTTCCGAAACTCCTCCGGAACATTGTTGGAAACGATGGTATCAATGACATTCCAGCTCCATGTCTTGGCGGTACCCCAAGGGGAATAGGGTAAGCCGTGTCCCGCCACCAGTTCATCGGTATACATATAATAAGGATAGACACGCAGATTGGTAAGCTTTCCATCGTCGTAGTGGGTGATAACGGGTGTGAGCTGCACATTCTCAACCGTAAGCTCTCCGCCCGTCGCCTTCAGATCAAACTCTGCCATACCGCCCACCATATTGAAGCTGTCGGTCTGTGCGGAAATGAAGTTGCCGAGCGAATAGAACACAAATCCCTGTGTTCCGTCAGTTCTTGTGATATATTCCATTGTTTCGAGCGTATGGGAGTGTGTCCCGATGATGACATCCGCACCCCATTCCACCATATTCTTGGCAAGACTTCTCACTGCGTCGCTGACAGTGTGCGTATCCTCCGCACCCCAGTGTGCGGAAACGACAACAGCATCCACCATGCCGTCAAGCTCCTTGATCTGCTGTTCGATCAGCGTGGTTTGGCTTGTCAGCGGAATTCTCATCACAGAATCGGACGGCAGGCTGTAGCCGTTGATGTGCTCCGTATAAGCGAGATAGCCGATGGTCATGCCATTCACTTCGGAAATACGGTAGTTCTGCATATCCGCTTCGTCACGGTAGCAGCCGATCGTTCTGAGGGACGGATTTTCCGCTTTCTTCTTGTCCCAGTAATCGAGCGTGGCACTCAACCCGCCCGTACCCTTATCGAGAGCGTGGTTGTTGGACATACCGATGATATCGAACCCGAGAGAAACGATTTCATCGCCAAGCTGCGTCGGGGAATTAAAGTTGAAATTGGAACCGGAGATCTCATACTGATCATTGGCAATGATGGTTTCCTGATTGATGAACGCAAGATCCGCTGCCGCGATCTTATCGGCAACATTCTTATAGCAGTAATTGAAATTATACTTCTGCCCTTCCGACGCATGGTTCTGTGCGGATTCATACACACGCTTCTGCACAAGGTTATCACCCACGGCAAGAAAATGCACCGTGGACTCCAGCAGCGGCGGTTCGGTCGGCATTTCCGTTGTCGGTTCCACGGAGATGTCGCCGCCGGTATGTGCCTGTGTTTCTACGGGAATCGGCGAATACTCGGTGGAGATCGGCGGGTAGTAATTGTTCTCCTGACTGATCGGCTGAAAATCACAGCCACACGCCCCGATGATCAGCAGGAGGGCTGCAGAAAATGCCGTAAGCTTCTTCTTCATAAACAACATCCTTTCTGTTCCACAAGCGGAAGTTTATGTATCTCTGTGTTATTATATCACATTTTATTGGCAATTGCAAGATTGAAATGAAAAAATTTGCTTGCATTATGGGCAAATAACTTCCTGTTTCGGATTTTCGTGCATAATTCTCCGTTATTTTGCCACACTATTCCAAAGAGGTGATTTCCATGTCCGAACGATCCAACACCGAATATCGGGATAAACCAATTCCCGCAAGTCTGGAAGACAATATTGCGTTCATCCGCCATCTAACACAGAACAGCTCCGATGTTCTCGTCAACCGAATTATCGTCGGCGGCATTCCCTGTGCCCTGCTCTGCTGCGAAGGTATGGTCGGCATGAGCTTCATTTCGCACCTGATCATCGAACCGCTGACGGGTATTCCGCCCATGCCCGACAGCAACGCCCTGTTCGATCACGTCCGCAATCATCTGATGCTCTCCGTAGACAGACCGGTGGTATATAATTATGGCGAACTGTTCCGCACACTCAATTCGGGTTTTGCGGTGCTGATCGCCGAGGGGCAGACCAAGGCATTCGCATTTGGTGCACAGGGCTATGACCGCCGCAGCGTGGGCGAACCCTCCGGCGAAGCAAACGTCCTCGGAGCAAGGGATGGCTTTGTCGAAGTCATTCGACCCAATATGTCCCTGCTGCGTCGCCGTATGAAATCCCCCTATCTGAAGCTGGAGCTGTCCAACATCGGCACAGTCAGCCAGACAGATATCTGCCTGTGCTACCTCCATGACCGTGTTCCCGAGGCAATGCTGCGGAAAATTCGGGAGCTGCTCCATTCCACGGAACTCGAAACCATTCTGTCCACGGGCTACCTCCAGCCATTTCTGGAAAACCGCCGCGGCAATCTCTTTGACAGTGCCAGTCTCACGGAACGTCCCGATGTCCTTTGTGCCAAGATGCTGGAAGGACGTGTGGGCATCCTCATTGACGGCTCGCCCTTTGCACTGGTCGTGCCAAAGCTGTTCGTGGAGAGCTTTCAATCGCTGGACGATTACAATTTCAAGCCCTACTATGCAACGCTCATCCGCTGGCTGAAATACGGGGCATTCCTGATTGCAATGCTGCTGCCGGCACTGTATATCGCAGTCAGTATGCACCATCCGGAACTGCTCAACAGCACGCTGCTGATGATTCTCTCCGAGGCAGAAGCAGAAGCTCCCCTCTCCCTCGTCACGGAAGCTGTCGGAGTGCTGCTGATGTATGAAATTATCCGTGAGGCGGGGCTGCGGCTTCCTAAAGCCGTGGGCGGTGCAGTGAGCATTGTGGCAGGTCTGATCATCGGCGACGCCGCCGTTTCATCCGGACTCATCAGCACCCCCATGCTGACGATGGTTGCCATTTCCGTCATTGCGGGATACGTCATCCCCGATCTCAATCAGGCGGTCACCATCCTTCGGCTTGCATTCATTCTGTGCGGCGGTCTGTGGGGATTGTTCGGCGTGGCTCTTCTGGGAACCGTGGTGCTGTTCAACCTCTGTGCAACGGAATCCTTCGGCTATCCGCTGACAGCTCCCCTGTCACCGATGCACCGAAAGGGACTGCGTGATGTAGCAACCAGAGTGAACTTCCGCAAGCTGCAGAAGGGGCATTTCACCGTGGAGGAATATCATGAATAAAATACACCAAAGTCAGCTTTTCGCCATTCTCATGCTTTCGGGTGCATGGTCGGTGCTGTGCCTGCCGGAGGCACATTCGGGTGCACAGCTCCTCGGCATAGGGACGGCATTTCTTGTACAGCTGTTCTTCAGCCTGCCGATGCTGCTGCTGGCAGAGCGTGATTTTTCACTTTCGCATATGGTAAAGCATCATAAATGGCTGGGATTTCTGTATATTCTATTCTTCCTGCTCTGGGGTGCACACGGCGTTTCACAGCTCTGGGAGGTTTCATCGGAGATATCCCTCCCGGTTTCCGGCAGTCTGACGGCGGCACTGCTCATTACTGTCACCTGCCTGTACACCTGTTCTCTGGGGCTGAAAGCCATGGCAAGGAGTGCCCCGTTTGTGCTGGGGCTGCTCGTTCTCTCGCTGATCGTACTGATCATCGGTGCCTACAGCCGTGTGGATGTCACAAGACTTGCACCGCAGTCGGAGGGATTCCTGAAAGACGGCTTCTTTTACCTGTGTATCGGCGGTGAACTGACTGCGGCATGGGTGCTCCTTGACCGCACCCAAAAGAACCGGCGTGCCGCCGTATGGGGATTCCTCGCCGGAAAGGCTGCCTTTGCCTGTCTGGTGGTATTCCTTTGCATCTGTGCAGCCGGCAGGCTTTCGGGATTTTCGGAGTATCCGTTTTTCACACTGACGGCAATTTCACAGCCGCTGCAGTCGCAGCGTGCGGATGCACTGTATATTCTGGTTTTCGTCATGCTGTATGTCATGCACATCACGCTGCAGACGGGCGTGATCTCCCATCTGCTTCGCTCGATGTTTCCAAAATGCAAAGCTGCCGCACCGTTGTCCCTTGCAGCAATGCTGCTTTTATCATGGGGACTGCCGCTGACGGAGAATGCCGCAAATCCTGTTTTCGGAGCATTGATCTTTCTGACGGCATTCGTCATACCCGCCATCATTTATCTATTCCGGAGGTTCTCCCATGAAAAAAACACTTCTCCCCCTGCTGCTGCCCCTCCTGCTGACGGGATGCGGAACGGAACACATCAGTGAGCGTCTTTACACACAGACGCTTGGCATGAAGGGCAGCAAAGAGCTGACACTCTACGCACAGACCTTTAATGGGGACAAACCTTTTGCCGCCGGCGGCGTCACCATGACGGAGGCACTCCGCAGCGGCGAAGCGGCACAGGGCGGCCGCATTTTCATCGGGCATACGGAGCTGCTGTGCATTGACGGAAGCCGCACGCTTGCGGACGTACAGGATCTGCTGTGCAATCAGGGGATTTCTCCTGCCTGCAAGCTGCTTTACACGGATGTGGACGCCTGCTTTCGAAGCACGGACACCGCAAAGCTGCTGGAGAGCATCCGCATGGCGGAACGCTGCGGAATGATCGCACAAACGGACATTACAACGGTTCTCGACGAATGGCTGGGTGATTCGCAGACTGCTCTGCTCCCTGCAAGATCCGACGACGGGCTGTGCATGGTGCTCCTGCACACGAACGGCAGACGTACCATGCTTTCCGAAGATGCGGCAAACGGTTTGTTCTGGCTTCGCAGAAACGACGGCAGGGATATGACCGTAACCGTCGAAACCCCGAACGGTACGGAGGATATTACCATTCTGCGAAACTCCCTGCAAAAGCACGCCGCCGGAGAAGGCAGCCCCACGCTGTATTACAGCGTATCCGTATATACGGATGATTGTCCGGATGCCGTGCGGCAGGTACTGCGGGAACAGATCCTTCAGCAGTGCCGCACAGCTGTTTCCGAAATGCTTGCAGCGGATGCAGACGTCATCGGTCTGCAGTCCCTTGCGGAGTTTTCCGGAATGGACAGGCAGGAGCTTTCCGTTGTTGTGAATGTCATCGTGAAATAATCCAAAAAACAAAAGAGGTTTCCCCGTATGCTGCGGGGAAACCTCCGAATTATGCAATTCTGACTTATTCCATGGATTTAATATGTGCGATGGCAGCCTGTGCGTAATCATTCACCTTTGCAGAGCTGTTTGCTGCCAGAGCCTTCTCATACCAGCCCAGAGCCTTCTGCGGCTGCGGACGCATACCGCCGCTGCCCTTGAGGTAAATATCGCCGATTGCCAGCTGTGAAAGCACCAGACCTCTTGCAGCTGCTTCCGTGTGCCATGCAACAGCACGTGTCGGATCCTGCGGGAAAGGATAGGTACCCTTCTCATAGCTGTCAGCCACCTGGAACATCACGTGCAGCAGTACTTCACGCTCCTTCTGCTCCAGGGCAGGAATCTGATCCTTGATCTCACGCAAGAAGCTGAACATACTGATCATATAGTTCTTTGTACGAGGCTTGCCGAGGAAGATCCAGCTGCCTGTTTCATCCATCTCGGATACGGTATATACCGCATAGTCCAGCAGCTCGTCCAGACCATCGGGAGATGCAGTTCCTGTCGGCTGCGGTGCCTTCGGTGCATCAGCTTCTTCCATCTGACGTGTCTTTTCAATACGCTCCAGCAGCAGATTTTCCTTCATGTTGGAAATCTTGTTCATCAGCTCTCTGTAACGCAGCTGGCGGATCTCATCGCCGCAGAAACCTGCTCTGCGTTCCTGCATAATAATGTAGTCGAGCATATGGATGCAATTTTCCATCGGCTCAATCGCTTCCAGACGGGAAGACATATCGTCGATACGCTCTGCGATCAGCTGATACAGGAACATTGCCTTGTTCATACGCATATTATGTGCATCGGTGTTGCCAAGCTTGCCCTGGTGGAATTCTTCATCCGCCGCATTCTTGAGCATTTCAACCGTCATTTTATCCGTACCCTCACGCCACTGATGTGCACCGCAGTTGGTACAGTTAATGCCGTTGCCGTGCAGCTTCTTGCGGCAGTTATAACAAACCTTTGCCATATTCATATCTCCTTTACTTCATCGGCTGTACATCCCCCGTACACCCGTATTTTATCCATTCTATTATATCACACCTGCACTCAAACTGCAATAGAATAATATTTTTTTGTGATATTTCACAAATTTTGGATTATTTTCTATGAAATCGGATGGAATTTTCACAGTTCTTCTTTGCAATCACAGCCCGGCACTTCCGGAATCCTTCATTTTTTTCCGTGACAACACAACATTTCCGCAAATCATCACACGTACTTCACGCCGAGCTTTTCAAGGGAATCCCGCATTTTCCTGCGTTTATCCGCAGGAAAACGACAGGCGGTGGCTCTCTCGATCAGCGAAACCTTTACGCCGGTTTTCGCTGCACCCTTTGCAGTCGCCCCAACACATCCGCATTCATCCAGACCGCAGACCGCAACCTCGGTATAGCCCTGCTCCTGCATAAATGTGCGGAAAGCCTTCGCAGTGTAGGTGTCGGGCAGATTTTTCTCAAAATACAGGTCGGACACAACATCCAGCCCGCTGTACAGCTTTGCCCCCTCCGTCCCCTTGATGGAAAAACCGATGAACATACGGTTTGTGACAAGATTCGGAAACATCTGGGCGATGTAGATGATATCGTACCCATCATTCAGACAAGCGTGGATGGTTTCATTCACAGCGGAAAGAAGTGCATCCGTATCATACGAAAACATGGACTTTCTCTCTTTCCAGAGATAATCATTCTGCAGATCAATGACGATCAGGGCTTTTTTATCCGGCATAGCAGTCCTCCTGTGCTTTTTTCTCATTATAGCACATGGGATGGGGGAAAGTCAAGAAAACCGCCCCAAAAGGGACGGTTTTCTGATCACTTTAAAAATACACTTAGCCGTTCAGACGAGCTTCGATCTTGTTGAGCTGCTCATACAGAGCCTCCGGAACACGGCCGCCCTTAGCAGCGATGTCCTCATCGTAGTATCTTCTCATCTCAGCGATTTCCTTCTTCCACAGATCTGTGTCAACTGCCAGCAGCTTCTCCATGATCTCAGGAGTTACTTCATCCTCGATACCCTCTACGTTGATGTCGCCCATCTTCGGCAGGTAACCGATTGCAGTTTCCTCAGCATCTACGTTGCCTTCACATCTCTCAATGATCCAGTCCAGAACACGCATATTGTCGCCAAAGCCCGGCCAGATGAAGTTGCCTTCTTCGTCCTGCTTGAACCAGTTAACGTTGAAGATCTTCGGTGCCTTGTCGCCCAGCTTCTCGCCCATTTCGAGCCAGTGTGCCCAGTAGTCACCTACGTTGTAGCCAATGAACGGCTTCATAGCCATCGGGTCATGACGCAGAACGCCTACTGCACCGGCAGCTGCTGCGGTTGTTTCAGAAGAAACAGCAGAACCCATGTAGGTACCGTGTGTCCAGTCGAAGGACTGGTATACCAGAGGTGTTGTGGATGCACGGCGGCCGCCGAATACGATAGCGGATACCGGTACGCCCTGCGGATTATCGAACTCAGGAGACAGGCAGGGGCAGTTCTTTGCCGGTGCTGTGAATCTGGAGTTCGGATGCGCAAGCTTGCCGCCGTTTGCGATGAACTCAGGGCCGTTTACAACGGGACCGGTCCACTCTGTTGCGTTTACAGGCGGATTCTTGTCAAGCTTCTCCAAGTCGGATCGTAGCCATGTCGTTCTGTGAGCCAAGGAGT
>JAZNUR010000168.1:0-5228 GCA_045592405.1 Oscillospiraceae bacterium | reverse complement strand
TCTGAATACCGAACCGTGTAAATGCCAATAATAGCCACAAAGAAAAGTGGAGGTAAAAGGCATGAGCAAAAGAAGACACGGATTGGACGAAAGAGAAATGGAACTGGTAAAGTTGCTGATGGCGGACTGTCGGACAACGGGCGACATCCAGAACAAGCTGAAGCGGTTGTTTGCAGGAACGATCGAGCAGATGCTCGAAGCGGAGATGGATGAGCATCTTGGCTATGTATAAAGCGTTGATCACATCGTTCAGCCCGGTGAAACACTCACAACGGGGGGATGAACATCTTCCTCGGCGGCAAAGGAATCAACCAATCGATGGCAGTTGCCAAGGCAGGTGCACAAGTCTTTCACAGCGGTATGATCGGCGAGGATGGAAGGATGTTTCTCGATGCCTGTGCAGAATATGGTGTGAACTCAGATTTTATCCGCATTATCGACGAAAAGACAGGACATACCATTATTCAGGTAGACAAGAATGCCCAGAACTGCATCCTTCTGTACGGCGGTGCAAACCAGTGCCTTACGGATGAGTTTGTGGATGAAGTCCTGTCGCATTTTGAAAAGGATGATATCTTGCTTTTGCAAAATGAGGTAAACTTGCTGCCGTACATTATTGATCGTGCATCTGAAAAGGGTATGCAGATCGCACTGAATCCCTCTCCGTTCGATGAAAAATTGAATGCCTGCGATCTTTCCAAGATCAGTATCTTCCTTCTTAACGAAATTGAAGGCGGTCAGATCACAGGAGAAACTGTTCCGGATGCGATTCTTGATAAATTGCAGGAGATGTACCCCGATGCAAAAATCGTTCTGACACTTGGCAAGGATGGTGCAGTCTATGCACATAAGGATGAGCGTTATTCCCAACCGATCTTCCCCGTCAAGGCAGTGGATACGACTGCAGCAGGCGATACCTTCACCGGCTATTTCCTCGCAGGTCTGATCGACGGAATGGCAGTTCCGGACATTCTGAGAATGAGTGCAAAGGCATCCTCCATTGCAGTCACACGCCCCGGTGCCGTACAGTCGATTCCATATAGGAATGAAGTCGAAGAAGCATTGAAGAATTAGATTGATTAGGAGTCAACTTTCGATCGGTATTGAGAGTTGACTCCTTTTTTATATTATACTTGCTTAAAGTGGTTTTGGAATCGTTGCTTACGACAAGGGGAGAGCGAGTTGCAAACTCATATATCATCTTTGTGTTCCGAAGACAAGATAAGCTCCGTTAATAATTCTTCCTCCATAGTATCAATCAAAAGATGTACTTTGATTTTCACATAGAAATATTGCAATTCTGTAAAATTTATGTTAGAATATAAGCATCAATATTGCGATTTTGAATCCACTATGAAAGCGAGGAATTGTTCATGAGAAATACAACCATCCGACGTGTATTACAAAAATTTACGCTGTCCGTGCTCTGCTGTGCTGTGCTGGCATCTGCCGTGTCAATGTCCGCAGAAGCACTGCGTCCGATGTCACAGTCTGTATCGCCACCTTCCGCAGCGGCTGTTTCCGATGCGGTTTCAGAGGAAATCGGACTTGTCGGCAATCTGTTCTGCATTGCGGGCAGTGACAATGCAGATCACGCTGCACTTCAGTGGGCAACCACACACCCGGCAGCGTCATATGTGCTGTATCGCTCCACCGAACCCGAAAACGGCTTTGTTCCGATATACGAGGGTTCCGGTACCTCCTTCACCGACAACGATATGGAGATTGGAAAGACATATTACTACCAGCTCAAAGCCACCGATGGCAAAGATGCATGGTATTCTAAGGTTAGATCCCTTGTGCCATGTGTTGTTCCCGAAAATCTGGACACCTACGATAACCAGAAAGGCAGCAGCCTTGTCTATGAAACAAGCGGCACCAAGGTTGGTGATACCTACTACAGTTACTCGCTGCGGAGCCATTCGGGGCAGAACGATATTTTTCTTGCGGAATCAACCTCCAATGATGGGATTCATTTCGGCAGCGAACGTGTGGTTGCCGATAAAAGTCAGAATGCTGATCTTGCCAGCTGTAAGATCGAGTCAATTCACATTGAATATGCCGCTAAGGCAAACAAGATCATCGTATGGGCACACTGGGAGCAGCCCAGTGGTTACAATGACGGCAAAGCACTCGTCATTACCGGAACGCCCGGCGGTGAATTCACCGTACACCATGTGTACAACCCACTTGGAATCCAGGTCCGTGATATGGCGATTTTCTTCGATGATGACGGTACGGGTTATCTGATCGCCGCTGCCAACAAACCCGGTCAGGGTGCAAATGCAACGATCTATATTTTCAAAATGAATGACAGCTTCAGTGATGTGACAGAGATCGTAAAGACGCTTCATGAGGATCAGTATCGTGAATTTCCCAACCTGATCAAGCGTGATGGATATTATTTTCTGTTTACGTCGCAGGCGGCAGGCTGGTACCCCAGCAGTGGTGCCTATATTGTTACTGACGATCTGTATGGTGACTGGAGCGAGCTTCGAAGTATCGGAAATACCTCTACATTTTCCTCGCAATCCGGTTGGGTCGTCAATCTCCGGAATAAGAATTATTTGATGCACGCTTATCGTTGGCTCAGAGCACCCGAAACAAGTGGTACAACGCTTTGTCCGCTGTATTTTGACAACGGTTTTGCGTTCTATGACTACTATCCGTCCTTCCGTTACAGCACAAAAACGGGTGATCTCTACCCTGTGCAGGAAGGTGAGCTGCTTTCGCAGGACAAACCTGCCACAGCTTCACTTGCCGCAGAATTGGGAAAATCCGCTGCTAAGGCAGTTGACGGTTCCTATCAAAGTGCTTATGCAGCGATTGGCGACCACAGTAAATGGCCTTTTTATCTCCAGGTCGATCTGGAACAGATTTGTGATCTTGCAAACATCCAGACCTCATGGTACATCCACAAGGGTTCGGAGGGCTATTACACCTACACCGTGGAGACAAGTCTTGATGGCGAAAATTGGACGCAGATACTTGATCATACTAACAAGAACAGTGCCATTGTCAACAGCACCTACGGTTTCAACAGCGATATGCTTTCGGGACGAGCAAGATACGTTCGACTGAATGTTCTGAATGCTACACTGCATAATAACCCGAATAACTGGTACACACCGACAGTTTATGAAATGAAGATCTTTGGCATCCCCGTAGAAAAATCTGCTCCGCCAATTCCTGCGGTTAAATACGATTTTGAAACGGCAAACGGAAATACCATTCCCGATATCAGCGGTAACAAGGGGGATTTGCAGCTTTTTGGCAGTGCCAAGCTCTTGGAGGATGCCGTAAAGGGGAGTGTATTGCATCTTGATGGCACAACGGACACCTATGCACAGCTTCCCGCAGGACTTCTTGACGGATGCCGTGATTATACAGTCAGCATGGATGTGAAGTCCGAATCCACAGGTGATTTCTTCACCTTTGCAGCAGGAAAGGACCGTAACCTGTATTCTTTCTTCAGGGTATCAGAGGAGTTCTTCCGCTTTGCCACCACAATTGATACATGGCGTGGTGAGAGTGAAATGCGGTATGATTTGAACGGCACGCAGTGGCACAACTACACCTTCGTGGTCAACGGTGCGACCGCCAAGCTCTACGTTGATGGTGTTCCGGTATCGGAAACAACGGAGCTTACTTCTGGTCTACCTGACATGGGGAACGGACTGGATGTTTATATCGGCAAGTCATTTTACGAGGAGGATGCCTATTTCAAGGGATATCTGGACAATGTTTGCATTTACAGACACGCATTGACGGCACAGGAGATTGCCGCCCAAAATCCCGTTCTTGGCGATGTCAACGCAGACGGAGTATTCAGCGTACTTGATGTCATCGCTATGCAAAAATATCTGCTTGGCAGAGAAACGCTTGCATCACCGCAGAGCGGTGATGTTAGCGGCGACAGCAGAATCAATACCTTTGACCTTGCGATTCTCAAGCGTATGATCACTGCGAAAATTTGAAATAATTAAGTTACACAGCTTTATCTGGAAAGTGAGGACTCTATGCAGCAAGCGGACTACTACTTTTGGAGCAAAATCAATAAGCTTCATTGGATTCTTCTGTTCGGCATTGCGGTATATATGCTGATGGGTGGAAGTACGGCGTATGGGTATCTTGGGCATCTTGTAGTTATGGCGTTTTTTCTGCGGGAGGATCTTTCGCCGAAGGATGTGTTTGTATCCGAACGGAAAATGACTGTATCCGTGTTCTTTCAGCTGCTTTTTTTGGCACAGGCATTGAATTTCAGTTATCTTGTTTTCAGTTTTTGCATGGAGCCGGTACTCAATGCATTCGGCTTTTCGGCAGGCGGGTTCTTAAAAGATCAATTGGAAGAATCCATCTATGAACCAACCCCATTTCATGAAGTACTGCTGTTCGGTTTTTTTGGTCCCATCGTTGAAGAGATCATCACTCGTGGATATCTGATGCGATCCTATCAGCGATACAGCGGCAGCAAGGTGTATGCGATCGTATTTTCGGCAATCATTTTTGGAATAAATCACGCCAATTTTCACACTTCCGTTCCAATCATCTTTGACGCACTCGTGTTGGGATATATTGCCATGGAATATGGCATATTCTGGACGATGATCTACCACAGCATAGAAAATTTTCTGACGAGTCACATTTTTATAAATGAGATTGTGATGCGACTGCCCGTTGAATATAGATTTCCTACATGCTTGAGTGTAGTTCTGATCATTGCATTGTGTGCATTGGTGATTCTGTTACTGAAACGCAAGCACATCATAGAATACATCAGTGACAATGGATGTGAGAGAAGATATTACAAGCTTACAGTGAAGTCGATCCCTTTTCTTCTTTATGTTGTGATGTTCATGCTGTTGTCACTGACGAGATTATACAAAATATAGCAGGAAACCATTTTTGACCTTGCTATTTAATTGCCGCAGATTATCTCAAAAAAATCCGACAAGGTTTGAATAGCCCTTGTCGGATTTTTGTATATGTCTATGGTTTAGCTTTAGGTTGTGATTTATTCAGAGAACATCTTTAAAAATCAGCCATATCACTTCCCAAAATATCCATGACTTTAAATGTCGAACCCCCTGCCTCTGCTGAGATTTTTCCTCCCAACATCTCCGTAAATTGTTTGGCAATGGCCAGCCCCAGCCCCGTATTCCCCTTCGTTCTCGAAATGTCGGTTGTATAGAATTCATCAAAAATATGCGTCACATCCAGATTCGGTG
>JAZNUR010000167.1:0-4921 GCA_045592405.1 Oscillospiraceae bacterium | reverse complement strand
ATGAGATAGCATTCCTTATTCTGTTTCATTTGCAGCCAGATCAGACGTCTGTTTTCCGCTTTGCTGCGTTTTCCGATAGCAGCACTATCCAAATGAAACCCCTCCTTACTTATTAGATTGCGGCGTGCCGCCGCCCGATTTCCGTTTATTCGGTGGAAAGTCCCAGATTCTCACGTTTTCTGGTAATTTCGGTATTGATATCACGATTATACCAGAGAAGCGTATCACGGGGATTTTCGCCGTTATTAACGGTTTCACGGAATGCATTCATGATATTGCGTGTTACGGCATAGGATGCCGGAATGATCGGAATTTCCCGAAGCTCGCTCTGGGCGTTGAGAAGAACCGCCTGTTCTCCCTTTGACCACGAGAGCTGCTGCAGTGCCTCAATATTTGCCGGCGTATAGCGGCCGAGCTGACCGAGCAGACCTTCGATCTGTGTGGCATATTCCACCTGCACCTCTGCAGAAGTGAACCACTTGATAAACTCCCATGCACCTTCCTTATCCTTGCACTTGTCGAAGATTACCGCACCTGCGGAGGTGGAATTGACTGCGTGGGAAATACTGCCGTCCTCCTGCAGTGTTCCGGGAATCTGTGTGAAGTCCCACAGTCCCTTGATTTCGGGGGACGCCACAGTCAGCTGATTGAAGAACGAATAATCGGAAACCACGATCGGATATTCGCCGGTACGGAAACGGCTGAAGCCGTCAAACGTCTGCTCGAAGCCGTACTTGGTATACAGATCCGTCCACTTTTCAAATGCCTGCACAGCTTCAATGCTGTCAAAGTTTGTAACGGTCTGTGCTTCATTATAATAGTTCATATTCTGCTGCAGCATGAACGTTGCGAAGGTATGACCGGATTCCGTCGCTGCGGAAATGGTCGCATTGGTACCCGACACAACGGGAAGCACAAGGCCCATATACATATAATTTCTCTGCAGTGCGGGGAGCATATCAATGACATCATCCCATGTTTCCGGAGGCCCTGTAAAGCCAAGCTCGGAGAGAATATCCTTACGATAGAACATCATTGCCCAGCTCTGCGTCAGCGGCATACCGTACACACCGTCCTCAAATGTATACGGAACCGTTGCGTACTGATGGAAACGCTGTGTTACTTCCTCATAATCCTCAAACTGCTTCATATCCACAAGCAGATTTCTTGCGGCGAGGTTTACGGGAAATTCGCCGCCGAGGTACAATGCCACGTCCGGGCCCTTTCCTGCAAGCGTCGCTTCCACAACACCTCCCACAACAAGGTTGACGGAAACATTGGTATCATGCGTCATTGCAAATTCAGAATCCACGAGAGATTTGACAACCATTGCCTGATCACGGCCGAGGCTGACCCAGACATTGATGGAATCCTCACCCATATCATCGGAAAGGGTGGTGTAATCCTCAAAGAATGAACTGTAGAAACGCTGCCAGCCGAAGGCAAATGCCTTGAACACATTCTCCTTGACGGAGCTGAATTCCGCATCAGCGGACGCAATTTCAATGTAGTCCACTTCCAGCGGCTGTCCACGGTAGTCATGCATCCATGCAGACAGTGCCGTGATATTATCCTTAATCTGGGATTGGTAATCCGGAATACGCAGCGGCCTTTCCAGACAGTTATCCAGTACCAGATACATTCTTTCCAGAGATGCTGCCTCAGAGCCCTCCGAGCCTGCAAGCGTTTCGATATCCTTTTTGATACGCTTGAGGTCCTCTGACAAACGCCGGAATTCATCCAGCAGCTCCGGAATTTTCTCATGCACATAGTAGTCCGTGTATTTGTCCGGAGAAGGACCGGTGATCATCAGTATCTTACGGTAATATGTATTGATGTCAAGCACCGCAGCATCGAGTATCCGCATGGATTCACCAATCTCGCCGGGCATGACTTCCAGTGTAATGGTATGGTCCTGTCCGCCCTCAAGGTAGACATAGATGTCCTCACCGTTTTCATCAGCGGGAGAAACCATCTGCCACTCCGTATCATAAAAATACTTGATCTGGTCAAGCTCCTCGCAGAGCACCTTGCCATCCACATACATTCTGCGGTTGGAGTAGAAACCACGCATCTGGGACTGACGTGCCTTCATGCCGATTTTGTACCATCCGTCATGCGGCAGCTCCTCCGCCGGAATATTCCACGTGATCGTCTGCATCGCCTTGCTCCAGTTGTCCGCACCAATGGTATTGTACACGGTTTTGGCAGGATTGGAGGGGGATGCAAGATAACTTGCATTGTCCGTTGTCGGGTAAAGTGTGGAATCGCTCTTATAAGCAGCAGCTTCGCCCTCAATACGCAGCAATGTGGACGGAGTGCTTTCTACGGTCACGCTGCTGTTCACACTTTTCCTGTATTCCTCATAGGAAGGAGGTGTTTCAAAATTGCAGAATTTCAGATATTCGAGTGCAAAATAGCCCTTGGTGATATCCAGCGTCAGCTCATGCTCACCCTCTTCCAGATAGAAGATCAGGGGAACATTGAACAGGCCTTCCACATCCCACAAAGGTGTGGTGCACCACATTCCGATCTGTTTCTGGGATGGACGCACCTGATTGCCACGGGAATCCAGCTTGATCTCGCCGTTATTCACATACACCTTGTTCAGCGTTGCACGGGACGCCGTATCGTAGGGTGTTTCGCCGTCAATGAGAATGTTGAATTCAATATTCGCCATATTTGACGGAATCGGCAGATAGGAAAATTCCATGCTGTACACACCCGTTTCCGGTACGTCCAGTCGATACGTCACCGATCCGTCCGCCGAATCCCAGATAAGAACATCATCCTTGTTTTCCTGAGAATATTCCGTACCGCAGCTGCCGATGGAAACGTCCGCATCCTTATCATACTTCCACTCCGTAAAAGCACTTCCGGGAATCAGGATTTCCTGCTGCGGCCTGTGTTCCTCTGCATACATATCAAAATAATCACTATAGGTCTCCTGCTCCACATACAGCGGTGCTGCATCCGCCGTATCCTCCGAAGCATCGACCGCAGCCAGAGTCAGTACTGCATTCTCCTGCATATCCGGCACTTCCGCATCAGCAAATGCTGCCATTGGAAATACCTGTGCCGCAAGAAATGCCGCTAACAGTGCACTGACCGACCGCACGGACATCTTTTTGCTCTTCAAATCATCTCCGCCTTTCTTATCCGCTGCTTTCGCAGTAAAAAACATACATTTTTATTATAACAGGAAACCCCCTCCAATGTCAAGCTTTTTTCAAATAAATTACACAAAAAAGAACTTCGTTTTATAGACGATATGCACACATCCGATAAATTGCTGATTCTTTGTAATCAACTTAATTCTTTTAACAAAATGTGAAATTTTAATGACTGAAAGCTGGTTCTGACAATAAAAATACTTCCATGTGCAATATTTTTTCAAAAAGGGGTTGATTTTTTTTGAAAATATGTTAGAATAGAATAGTAGGATACTGAAGGTATTCTCTCATTACATATTCGGAGGTGTTAAAGTTATGGCATATACAATTACAGACGCTTGCATCAGCTGTGGTGCTTGTGAGGCTGAGTGCCCGGTAAACGCAATTTCCGCTGGCGATGATAAGTATGTAATCGATGCAGACGCTTGTCTGGATTGCGGTGCTTGTGCAGGTACTTGTCCCGTAGACGCTCCTCAGGCTGAATAATCACCCGACGAGTTTTTAAACAATTAAACCGCTGTACTCTGTGAAGAGTACAGCGGTTTTTTGTATTGCTTGTTTTATTCCAATTCAAACGCACCTGTATACAGGCGATAGTAGCTGCCCTTCTGGGCAATGAGCTGCTCATGGCTGCCCTTCTCAATGATGCGGCCGTGGTCAAGCACCATGATCACATCGGAATTCTGCACCGTGGACAGACGGTGAGCGATGACAAACACGGTTCTGCCCTTCATCAGGCCATCCATACCCTTCTGCACCAGTGCCTCCGTTCTCGTATCAATACTGGAAGTGGCTTCATCCAGAATCATCACGGGCGGATCAGCTACGGCAGCTCTTGCAATGGAAATCAGCTGACGCTGTCCCTGCGAAAGTCCCGAACCGTCTCCCTCCAGCACCGTGTGGTAGCCATCGGGAAGCATTTCAATGAATCCGTGTGCATTGGCAAGTTTTGCTGCGGCAATGCATTCCTCATCCGTGGCATCGAGTCTGCCGTAACGGATGTTTTCCATTACAGTTCCCGTGAACAGGTTGACATCCTGCAGCACCACGCCAAGGCTCTGACGAAGATCGCTCTTTTTGATTTTATTGATATTGATGTCGTCGTAGCGTATCTTGCCGTCCGCAATATCATAGAAACGGTTGATCAGATTGGTGATGGTCGTTTTGCCCGCACCCGTTGCACCGACAAAAGCGACCTTCTGTCCGGGTTCGGCGTACAGACTGATGTCATGCAGCACCATTTTTTCAGGAACATACCCAAAGTCCACTTCATTCATACGAACATCGCCCTGCAGACGGGTATAGGTGACGGTACCGTCACCATGCGGATGTTTCCATGCCCAGATGCCTGTACGGTGTGCAGACTCTGTCAGCTCGCCGTTTGCATTCACTTCTGCATTGACAAGGGTAACGTAGCCATCATCGGTTTCCGGCTTGGCGTCAAGCAGATCAAAAATACGCTCTGCACCCGCCAGTGCCATAACAATGGCATTGATCTGCTGGGAAATCTGCGTCACAGGCATATTGAAGCTCTTACTCAGCTGCAGGAAGGAAACAATGCCGCCCAGCGTCAGGCTCGGTGAAATGCCGCTGATGGCAAGGAATCCGCCGAACATGGCAAGCAAAGCGAACTGCAGGTGTCCCATATTGCCCATGACGGGCATGAGGATATTGGCGAATTTATGAGCCTGCGTCGCATTGCCGCACAGCTCGTCATTGAGTTTGTCGAAATCCGCTTTTGCCGCATC
>JAZNUR010000166.1:0-2439 GCA_045592405.1 Oscillospiraceae bacterium | reverse complement strand
GACTGCCTATGTATTATTGATATGCGATATTACTTACTTTCGCACCCGCATGATACGCTATCGTCTGTTTCGCAATCACATCTGGCGTAAGAGCTGATCATATCCCGGAACTCCTTTACGCCTTTTGGGGATATGGAATAGTGCATCCATTTTCCTTCTTTGTAATAATCAACAAGACCGCTGTCTGCAAGTATCTTCATATGATGAGACAGAGTTGGCTGCGTGATTTTTAACTCCTCCAACAGATCACACCCACACTTCTCTCCATGCTGGAGCGCAAGCATGATCGCAAGACGGTTTTCATCCGTAAGTGCTTTAATCCTTTTTACGTCTTCTCTGAAACCCATGACTTCCACCTCCGAGAGATGTACATATCATATCGCACACATTCACGCTTGTCAATATATCAATGTAAATTTTCTTTTAAAGGCTCCCCGCCGCCGATGACGGCAGTGTGGGAGCCTTGTGGCAAGTTCCTATACCGTTTTCTCAATCATCTCTTCACAAATAGCGTGATTTCCTGCTCCAAGAGCCTAAAAACATTTGCCACCAGATAACCATCAGCAATCGCATGATTTAGACGGACAGTCACAGGCATCACAAGTCTGCCGTTTTCCTCCCTGTATTTTCCCCAGTTGATGACAGGCGAAAAAAACATATGAACATCGGGCAGTTCAAGATGCATGGCATCATAAGACAGCCACGGTATACATGACGCATCAAACCAGTTGGGATGATTCATAATATCAAAACCATATTCTCTGGTCTTTTTTGCCTCTTCAGCATCACGCAGAGCTGCTGCGTAGAATTTCTCATAATCTTCATCGTATTCTGTATAGACAAGCGTGAAGGTTTCTGTATCATCATGAAAGATATACTGTATGGGATTGATCACATCATAACAGATCAGTTCGTCCGTTTCCCTAAGATACCCCATCCTGTAATCCTCGCGGGAATTCAGAACCTTTGACAGGATAAAAAGAAAGTTGATGTAAAACTTTGTCCCGGTGTTCTTGGAGTGTGTGACGAGCTTTGTTACGTCTATTTTCGATGTTATCGAGGTTGAGCATTTGCAATCTTCCGTAAAGTGGCGAAATACGCCTTTTCGATAGTATGTCTCTCTGTCAATTACTTTGTAGTTCATTTCCGTCATCCTCACAAATCCAGATTGTCAGTCCAGAAGCCCTTTTATTGTGTGCTCATAAATGGAATCGATCAGCACAATCTGCTCCCCGGCATGTTGAAAGCCATCGATGATGTTTTTGTTGTCTGCCTTCAGACTATCTTTCGTACAGTCTGCACCAATCATCCTGGCTTCAATTTCCGATTCACGTCCAATGATCTCACCGAAATGGTTCTCGATATAGTTCTCGCTCATGGCAAGGCAGATGAAACGAATCGACGATAAATACCGCTCGTCAAAATCCCGCCTCCAGCGAAATGGAATGTAACAGCCTTCAACTATAAGATTTTGCCGGTTCTCAATTGCGGTCTTAACGATCTCCCGTATGATCGGCCACAGGTATTCCGTCAGTTCATCATCGTCCTCCGGCGTCAGATCAGTATTACCGCTACGAATCAGACCCATTTTCAGGTGATCGATCGACAGATACGGATATTTATATTTTTCGAGCATCTTCTGCGCCAGAAGCGTTTTTCCAGTGTGAGATGCGCCAGTAATCAGTATGATCATACTATTCTCTCCTACAAAGATCATTCGTTCATTCCATCACATTACGATTGACCAAATACCCTTCCTGAATCGCTGCTATAGTCGCAACCACACATACAACTGCCGCACTGTATCTAAGATCTATAAATGCCAGTGTCAGCGGTAAAACGAATAGCATCCCTCCGGTCAACTTGTTCATCATGGAATGCACCGATATCAACTCTTTCTGACCGACGAATCCTACTGCAATATTTGCCACCTTAATGAATGCGATAGCAGCAATCCATATGTAAAGCCATACCGGTACATGTAGTACAGGCAGCAGTTTAATCAGGCATACCGCCACAAAGACGATATCCGCAATCGTATCCAGCCTTGAGCCGAACTCGCTGACAGTACCTGTTTTTCTTGCCACAGCACCATCGATCATATCTGAGAATCCGGCAGCTATATACAGTGCATAAAACGTTGGCGATAATGCTGGACAGAACATCAAAGCAACGCTGAGCACTATTCTTATTCCAGTTATGATATTTGCCATGTTAAACCGGTGTCCCTACTTCTATTAAGTTACCGTCCGGATCATAGAAGCGTATGACCTTTTGTCCCCAGCTGTGCGTCATCAGCTGATTGACGTATTTCACATCCGGATAATACTTCTCAAGCCTTTCGATAAAACCTTCAATGTCAGATTCCTCAAAATAGAGCTCACAGGAATTATTCTCCGGAATGATATCTCTCCCAAGAAACTCTTTCCAGTATTTTTC
>JAZNUR010000165.1:0-15068 GCA_045592405.1 Oscillospiraceae bacterium | reverse complement strand
TTGCGAAATGGTGCGGTTTACCGCATGATTCCTTTGCTTCGCAAACGGAATCATCGCTATCGGCAGTTTGGAAATCGGAAAGTACTATGATATAAATCGCTTAATCTTGACAACGTGGAGCCCACGCAGGCAGACGCATTTGAAAGTACTCCATTATGGGGTACTTTCTCGTTTTGCGAAATGGTGCGGTTTACCGCATGATTCCTTTGCTTCGCAAACGGAATCATCGCTATCGGCAGTTTGGAAATCGGAAAGTACTATGATATAAATCGCTTAATCTTGACAACGTGGAGCCCACGCAGGCAGACGCATTCGGAAGCTTCCCATTACGGGAAGCTTCTTGTTTTACCAAAACTGCTTTTCACCCCACAGCAGAATGCCCTACTCCTCCGTCAGCTGAAAATTCATGTAATCAAAGTAAAATCGCATATGTTTATAAATACGGCTTTTGGCACGCCCTATCGTGCGGGATACCGTGGATTTGCTGATGCCCAGAATTTCACCGATCTCCCCCATCTTTCTCTGCTCAAAATAATACATCAGCAAAACCTCCTTCTGACGGCTTGTCAGCTCCTCTGAAATCACCTCGTGCAGTGCCTTTCGTGCAAGTGCCAGATGATGACGGTTGTCTTTCGCTGTTCCCAGCATATCCTGTATGAACTGACGGTTGAATTCCAGTGCCTGCTCCGATACCCTCGTCAGCATATGCATTCCCCCTTTTCTGTTGTGCCGTTCCTCAATTTTCCCGTATGGTTTCACCCAAAAGCAAAACGTTTGTTCGTGCTTTGGAAGTAAAAGCAGAACACTGTTCGTTTGTAAACCCAAAACAGAACATATGTTCTATTTATATTCTAACACAAAAATCAGATTTTGTCAAGGTGGTAAAAAATGAATTCAAAAAAACAAAAAATGCCGCTGACGGACTATCTGGAGCAATACCGTCTGCAGGCTCCCATCCGAGCACATATGCCCGGACACAAAGGACGTGCAGTCGGGACAATTCCCGCAGCTTCGGATTTCTACGCATGGGACATCACGGAGATTGCCGGTGCGGACAGTTTGTTTGAAGCGGATGGCATTCTGCTGGATGCAGAACGCCGCACAGCGGAAATCTACGGCAGCGGTGCGTGCTGCTGGAGTGCGGGAGGCTCGACGCTGTGCATTCAGGCAATGCTCGCCCATATGCGTTCACAGGGACGCACGGTCATCGCTGTAAGAACGGTTCATCGGGCATTTCTCAATGCCTGCATTCTTCTGGGACTTTCGGTGCGATGGGTGTTTCCAAGAAACGGCGGTGTGATTTCCGGCGAATATGCGTTGCAGGATTTCAACGAGGCTCTGCAGGCTGCAGTGAATGCGGGGGAAAAGCCCTGTGTGTACGTCACCTCCCCCGATTATCTGGGCAACGAACAGGATATCGCAGGACTTGCGGCAATCAGTCATTCCTACGATGCACCGCTGCTCGTGGACAACGCTCACGGTGCACATCTGGCTTTTTTGTCGGAAAACAAGCACCCGATTGCTCTGGGTGCGGATTTCTGCTGTGATTCCGCACACAAAATGCTCCCCGCATTGACAGGAGCCGCCATTCTGCACTGCCGCAATGCTGCGGATGCTGCGGACATGAAACGGCATATGCAGCTTTTTGGCTCAACCAGCCCCTCGTATCTGATCATGCAGTCCCTCGAAGGCTGCATGGCATATCTGGAAGCAAGGGGCGGCGAGGAGATCCGCCGCTGTGCGGCTCTTGCAGAGGAGCTTCGCTGCAAACTCGCAAGCCGGTACACCTTCATTGGCACAGAGCCGCTGCATCTGACGATTGCAGCGGACGGAAACGATCTTGCCGCACAGCTTCGCAGGCTGAATGTGGAGTGCGAATATGAGGATTCCGGCTATGTGGTGCTGCTTCTCTCCCCCGTTATGACAGAGGCGGAGTTTGACGGGCTTTACACGACACTATCGCAGTGCACACCAAAGCCGCCCAAGCGGATACCCGAAATGCCGCCGCCGATGGAATCCGCTTGTGATATGCGGACAGCCGCACTTTCCGCATGGGAAATACTTCCCTTGGAGCAGGCGGAGGGACGCATTTGCGGTCCCGTACAGGTTCCCTGCCCGCCGGCAGTTCCCATTGCTGTCAGCGGCGAACGTCTGACAAAACCGTGGCTTTCCCTGATGCAGCATTACGGTGTGGATGCAGTCGCTGTGATGTGCAGGCAGAACCCGACAGAAAAATAACAAAAAGTGCGAAAAATTGCGTACATCTTTCTGTTTTGTTAGTCAGAAAGTATGAAAAATACCTAAAAATATCCTACAAAATTTATTGATATTTTCAATAGACATTCCACATCCGGTGTGGTATAATGAAAGTAGTATTTGACGGGATAACTGTCAAATGTTATGCAGCGGCATTCGCTGCTGCGGAGTCATCATTTCAAATTTCTTATTAAAGGAGTAGATTACTATGAAGATGAAGAATATGATCGCAACAATGACTGCAGTTGCACTTTCCGCATTCTCTTTTGCAGCAATGACCGCAAGTGCAGCAGTGACAGAGATCCCCTACAACGGTCCTTCCGAGGGTGCTCTGGCTGTTATGGACGACGGCGTTTCCATCCGTCTGAACATTTTCAACGAGTGGGGCAACAACGTTAAGGACATCGAGAAGAAGACAACTGTTACTGACAACGTAACAATTACCTTCACTGTCAGCGGTCTGGGCGAGAACAACACCAACAAGGATGAGGCCGGTAATCCCACAACAGCTTATCAGGCATTTGTATGCGGCAGCATCGCAGGTTCTCAGTCCTTCAATCCCGGCGAAGTTGGCAACGAGCCCGTTGCAATCAACGGCGACGGTCAGTACACAATCGTTTGGGATCTGCCCAGCGATGCAGAGCAGATCGACTGCCTGCTGATCGGTACAAACATCAACTTCTATCAGTACGGCGGCACTCTTGAGGAATCCGGTCTGAACATCAAGCTTGATTCCATCAAGACAGGCGTTGAAGAAGCTCCGACAGAAGCTCCCACAACAGAAGCTCCGGCTACAACAACAGAAGCTCCGGCTACAACTACAGCTGCTGGTACAACAACAGCTGCCGGTACAACTACAGCTGCTGGTACAACTACAACAGCTGCTGGTTCCACAGGCAATGCAGCTACCGGTGACAGCACAGGTATCGCTGTTGCTCTGGCAGGTCTGACAGTTGCAGGTGCAGTTGCTCTGGTTTCCAGAAAGAGAAAGTAAGAACAGCTTTCAACAAGACTAACGAAAATGCCCTCTGAAAAATGGGGGCATTTTTCAGTAAAAAAGAGGTAATGAATTATGAAAAAAAGATGGATTCTCCCCGTACTGACAGCAATGCTGCTTTCCATGACAGCCTGCAGCAACAACGAAGAAAACACAACTCCCACAGAAACAACAGAAGAAGCAGCTGTAGAAACTACTGTTCCCGCTGAGGAAGTTACCGAGGAAGTAACGGAAGAAGAAACCGTTCCTACCAATGCCGCTTTCCCGGAAGCTGATCCGAATGCAGTGACATTCGATGACGGCAGATTTGATTTCGCAGTGATCGTTTGCGATGACGACCTGTCCGCTGACGGCACGCTGTCCGTTGAAACAGTTGACGGCAATGCTATGCTGAAATTCACCGATACCAAGACCAACGCAGACAATGTTGGTACTATCGTTCAGAAGCTCATCATTCAGGCTCACAAGCTGCTCGCTCCCGAGGATCTGGATAAGGTAAATTCCATGAAGTTTGACATCTGTGCAAAGGCAGAGGGCGAACTGCTTGTTGGTGATGATGGCACAGCCATGAGAGTGCCCGGCTGGATCGGCGGCGGCGGCGGTACGATCGCTGCTGACGAAAAGTGGTATGGATTCTCCGATTTCTCCGCTTCCAGCATTCAGGAATATGCACTGGAGCGTTCCGACGTTTATACCGTAGAATTCAAGTTCCTGCTGGCTGGTGCAGGCAAGAAGTGGGACAGCACCATGGAAGAAGCTAACCTCCAGATCATGAGATGGGGCATCCAGAATGCAAGCAGCACCTATATCGACAACCTGACATTCTATGATGCAGACGGCAACTCCATTCCCCTGACAATGGCACCTGCTGCCGAGGGCGAAGCTGATGCTACAGAAGCAGCTGAATAATCATTTGAAATGACAAAACTTCCGGTTCGCCTGCGGCGAATCGGAAGTTTTTTTGTTGACATCGGTGAGGTATTATGTTATAATAATTTCAGTAATACTGATTCTGAGGAGGAATTTAATATGAAAAAATTCACAGCGTTTGCTGCTGTTATATTGATGTGTCTGTGTCTTGTTGGCTGCACAAGCAAATCAGAAAGATATACCGACTATATTCGTGCTGTGCTCAACTGCTCCTACTACGGAAAAACCCAAGAGTATGCCAGACTGACCGATTCCACAGCAGAGGAAGCAGAACAGGTTTATCAGGATGAACTTGATTATGTGACAGAACTGATCTGTTACCGATTTGCGGTAGAACCCTCCTGCATTTCCAATGAGACGCAAGCAGGCTATGAAGAACTTGCAAAGAAGGTTATGGACAAAACAAAGTTCACGGTGGAACCTGCTGTGAAATCCGGTGACGCCTACCATGTTACCATCAACTGTGAGCCGATTGATTTCTGGGATATTGCCATCGAGGATGTTGAAACATACTATGTGGAAGAATTCGGCAGTAAATATGAAGCTGCCGGCACGACAGCGGAACGCAATCTTCTGGAGGAAGAATATGCGGTGAACGTTCTGGAAATTCTGAATCAGTATGTTGATAAAATCGGACATACCGATTCCGTGAAAAAAATTGTGGAAATCACAGTGGACGAAAAGGGCAAAGAAGGCATTGCCGATCAGGATTGGGTGGATATTGATACACTCATCCTCGGAGGAAAATATACTGTGCAAGAGTAATACTAATTCTCAATCAAACTATTGAAATAATTTGATTGAGAGCGTGTGCTGACACACCCGCTATTTTGTGCCATAATATGGCACAAAATCCGTCTCATGCATTCCCATACGCCGCCTGTGGCGGCTATGAAAATCATGAAATTCTTTCATGGTTTTCAAATGGGAATAGTATAACTTTCAGCGATTCCCCGCTTAGCGGGGAATCGCTTTTTTATCATCCGACGCCATCGCTCGACGCAAACGGGCAAAAAAAAGCGAGCCCTATTGAGCCCGCCCAAAAAATAATAAGGATGTAGGATTTATGATAGATTTATTATAGCACGCATCCTTCGAAAAGTCAATGTTTTTGTACAAACTTTGGAGATTCAACCAAAGTTTTTGTTTTAACTTGTGCAAATAGCACAATCACTTATCTTCCAGCTTTCGCAGCTCCCGTTCTTCCTTTGTCACACGAGTTTTTCCGTCACGAAGGATCTCCACCTCGGAACGGTCGATATAGTACGGCACATCATCTTCCTTTTCGGGCTTGATGCGGAGCTTGCCCGTAATGAGGTTGGCATCCTCCACACGGCCTCTGCCGTTGGGCGTCTTGACAAAAGCACCGATTCTGGGCGTGATCTTCTGCAGCTCCTCATACACCGACTGCTCGTGCTTCAGACAGCACATCAGTCTGCCGCAGGTGCCCGAAATTTTTGTGGGATTGAGCGACAAGCCCTGCTCCTTTGCCATCTTGATGGACACCGGCTGGAAATCCCCCAGATAACCACGGCAGCAGAATTCCCTGCCGCAGACACCCAGTCCGCCGAACATCTTTGCCTCGTCACGTACACCAATCTGCCGCAGTTCGATTCTCATGCGGAATACGGAAGCCAGATCCTTGACAAGCTCTCTGAAATCCACACGGGAATCCGCCGTAAAATAGAACAGCAGCTTGCTGTTGTCAAAGGTACACGTTACGTCCACAAGCTTCATATTCAGCCCACGGGCTTCAATCTTCTGCTCGCATACCTCAAAGGCACGCTTTTCCTTCTGACGATTCTGTTCCTGATTCCGGTGATCTTCCTTTGTCATAATACGCACCACGGGTTTGAGCGGTGCAACAACGTTTTCGTCCTCAATTTTCTGGTTTGCAATGGTAACAACTCCGCATTCCATACCCCTTGCGGTTTCCACAACCACCTCGGTGCCGAGGGGAAGCTGCAGTCCATTCGGTGCAAAATAATACACCTTGCCGGAATTCTGGAAGCGTACACCTACAATTTCAATCATATAGTATCCTTTCTTTGGTTATCATCATGCTCCGCAAAGCTGTCCGCCCAATGCCGCCAGTGCAAGACGGGGGCTGACGTTTGCCTGCAAAGCTTCGTAAGTTTCCTGAATCGCCCTGTGCATCTGCACTGAACGGTTCGCAGTCAGTATTTGAGACAACGTCTGTGCACTCTGCCGGTCACAGCCCGTCGGAATGTCCTGTGCGTATTTCATGACCAGAGCATCCCGCAGCTGCAGATCCAGCAGCCTCACAAATTCCACCGCCGTCTGCCGATCCTTCTCATAAACCGCCAGAATCCGCAGCACATCATATGCCCGCCTTCCGGCAATTGCCGCTGTAAGCTCCCCAATATGCCGTGTCATTGCCTGCATACCCTCATCCTGCAGCCACGCCAGACATCTGCCGATATTGCCGCCGCAGGCAGCAACTGCACGCTGTGCATCCTCCGCACTTTGATTCGCAGCAAGCAAAGCTGCTTGGCAATCCTGCACATTGCAGGGACACATCGCAAGCGGCATCATTCTCGACAGCATCGTTTCCAGAAATACATTTCTATGCGTTGCCGTAAACAGCAGCAAAACGTGTGCGGGCGGTTCTTCCGTAAGCTTGAGCAGCGTATTCTGTGCACGGACGTCCATATTGTCGCAGTCAGCGAAAATATACACCTTTCGCTCACCGTCATTCGGTGCAACAATGGCGTCACGGCAGATCGCACGCACCGTGTCCACGGAAAATCCCTGCAGCTTGCCGCTGTGTTCCACCCATGTGATATCCGGATGCACCCCATGTGCCGCCTTGTAACAGCTCGGACAGGTGCCGCAGGGCTGATTCTCACCCGTGCAAAGTGCCGCCATGGCAAAATAACGTGCCAGCGTCTTCTTGCCAAGCCCCTTTTCTCCGTGAATCAGACAGGCGTGCGGAATCCGTTCGCCCTGCACCATTGTACGGATCAGACGGAGTGTGCTGTCATTCCCGTAAATCTGCGGTATCATAATTTCTCAAAACGCTCCACGTCGGTCACAAATACGGTCGCACCGCCGACCTCTACTTCAACGGGAAACGATACGCCCGAATCAAACGGCACATTCGCCGGAACAAACTGCTTACGCTTATGGCTTTTCTGACGGATGATGTCGATCACATCCTCAACACGGTGATTCTCCACACAGGTCAGGAACGTTGTATTTCCGGCACTCAAAAAGCTTCCGGTGGATGCAAGCTTTGTCGCAAAGAAACCTGCCTTCATCAGTGCCTTGGAAACCGACTGACTGTCCTCTCCGTTCACAATCGCAAAAATAAGTTTCATGTCAAATTACCCCTTTCAGGTGCATATACTCTATTATAACATACTTTGTCCAAAAATGCAAATGTTTTCTCACAGAAAGAGCACCTGCTCTGCCTCCTTCAAAAAACGGTCATCCGACGCTTTACCGATGATCTTCTTGACTTTTCGGCGAAATTATGGTATTGTATTAAGTAGAAACACTGGAAATTTCAGAAAAGGATGTGCCGATATGGAATTATGTACAGGGCAATACCGCTACCTGCTTTCGATCTATCGTCTGTCTGCCGAAAAGCGAAGGATCCGCTGTGTGGATATCGCAGAGGATCTGGGTGTGACACGTCCGAGCGTCAGCAATATGATGAAGTGCATGGTTCGCATGGAGCTGATTGAACCGGATTACTGCGAATCCGTTCGCCTGACGCCCAAGGGCAGAGAGCTTGCACGAAAGTTCAACAGCGACTATGATATGATCTATGCGTTCTTTCGGCGTATGCTTCGGCTTACTCCCTCCGAAGCAAAGGAACACGCATTTCGCTTCATGACGGACTTTCCACAGACAACTGTTCACGGCCTTTCGGAGCTTATGAAAAAAAGCATTGAAGCTTCCCCAAAAAAGCAAATTCCGGAAGAAAATCCGCAAAGCTGAACTTGCTGGGCATTGCCCCAAAGGCTGATAATTGAATCAATGGTACACCGCAATCAGGTAAATTAAATGCATCATGGGTTTTCCATGATGCATTTTTCTGTTATTTGCTTTTATGCCGATTTCCGATGGATCTCTCTCCGCAGAGCCATTCTCCCCACGCATCCGCCCAGCGTTCGGTATAGAACGCATAATAGGAAACACCGTGCTCTCGCCGATATTTCCGCAAGGCGGGCAGTCCGAACCAGATTGCCGAGGGCAGTGCCACCACGGGCAGGTACAAAGGTCCCAGCACCAGCGACTGCAGTGCATGGCCATATTCATGCACCAGAAGCGGACGATACTCCAGTGTGCCCTCCTCCATGAACAGAAACAGTCCCAGAGATACACCGCTTCGGGTTTTCCACTCCGTTACCACGGCATGGTGGAATGCACAGCGTTTGCCGTGCAGATGGAACAAAAACACCGCAAGCCCCACAAGCGTCTGCGGCAGCCCCCATGTGCATTGCCAGAATATGTACAAAAAACGCTTCACGGCAGCACCTCCTTTCCCAAAAACGAAATAAATGCCCGGAGATCAGCCCGGACATTCATTTCAAAATGGAGAGAATGTGAAACCTGCAAAATGAATCGGAATCGCTGCGTTAACGTGCAGCATCCCTCGCGGTTTCTACTTATATAACAACGCTGTGAAAAAAATATTGGACTTTTTTGAAAATAATTTTTCGTTCACGCATACTGTTTTGCATAATTCTGCAATTTTCCCGAAAAAACGACATTTTCACCGCAAACGGAAAGGAAATCCTGAGGCTTGACAATCTGTTCAAAACATTCAGCATCCACCACTTCAAAACGGTCAAGTGTGTCTCGAACAAACTCCGAGCAGTAATAGCAATTCTCATTTCGGTACACAACACTGAACAACGCCAGCATCACACCCAGATAATTGTAATGGTACTTCTGCTTTTCACTGTACATCTGCTGGAGGAATGCATCCATCGCCTCGTACTGTTCTTCCGTCACCGGTACACTCATAACGATTGCCTGTGTTTTCTGAAACCGCTTGAATGTTCCCCAGTGCGGACTTTCCATGACGAATCCGCCGATCCATGGATTATAGGCGTGCAGCCTGCCAAAAGAATACATGGTACGCAGCCTTTTGTCAAGGCTCAGTGACACATGGTTATATTCTGCTTTTGTGACACCTTTTAATATACGGGACATGATCGCTCCCGTCTGACTGATCACAATGTATATTTCACGTTCCTGATTTTGATTTGTCATAGCATTCGCCCTCTCAATTTTCTGCATAATGCCCTAACTACATGATACCACATTTGTCCGATTTTGTCAAATGTAACAAAAATCAAAGCGGCTTTTCGTTTTTGCTGAACGGGCAGCCACAGTAATTCTGGCGATAGAGCCGGTATTCCGCCGAAAGCTGAATGGAACGCTTGTAGCCCTCTTTTTTCTTGAAATCCGACGGCAGCCACGGGATGCCGAATTCCTCCGCAGCCGCAAAACCTGCGGCATTGATGAAGGGTGCATCCTTATGGGGACTCACTGTCAGAGTCGTTGCAAAATAATCCGCCCCGATTTCTTTTGCAGCCTGTGCAGCCATTTCCAGACGCAGGCGGATGCACTGTCTGCAGCGTTCTCCCCGTTCCGGTTCGTCCGCAAGTGCCTTAGCAAAGGCAAGAAACCGCTCCGGCTCATACGCCCCCTCCAGAAGCTCCACCCGTCCCGAAAGCGGCATTTCCCGCAGCAAACGCTGCAGCTCCTCCAGACGGAAACGATACTCCGTTTCGGGCAGGATGTTGGGATTATAAAAAAAGAGAGTAATTCTCGCATACTTCGTCAGCCGTTCCAGAACTGCACTGGAACATGGTGCACAGCAAGCGTGTAAAAGGATATGCGGCGGTGTTTCCGCCGCATTGAGTATCCGTTCCATTTCCAATTGAAAATTTCTCTTCTGCATCAGTGTACGACTTCCGGATTCCACGCCATCGTCTCCCCGGTTGCATCCGGCGTGCTTGTTGTCGGATTGCTCTCCGCAATCGCCAGATAGGATTTGATACCGTCCGCAATCGCCTTCGCACTGGCATCCTGATTGGTCAGGATCCACTGTGCGTGCTGAGAAACATCGTGGAATTCCACTTCCAGCAGGCAGCAGGCAGTAATATTATTATAGATTTCATACAGATCACGCTGTGTTTCGTCCTTCAAGCCACGATCCTTTGTGGGCGTGAGCATGGCAACGTTGGTGTACACGCATTCCGCAAGCGTGCGGCTGCCGGGAACATTGGAATTATAGAAGCATTCCGTACCCTCACCGTTTCCGGATTCACCGCCGGAATTGCTGTGCAGGGCAACATAGGCACCGCAGCGAAGCTGATTACCCTCTGCAACCTTTTCCCTGACATTCACATTTTCACCGCACATATACACCGTATAGCCGTCCGCTTCCAGCAAAGCCTTGACACGCTTTGCAAGGTCGATCATTGCGGCAGCCTCCGTGATCGAATTGTCACACGCATACAGATTATCATACTGTGTGGACGGACTCAAGTACACCATTTTCATGGGATCAACGGGATTCTCCGTTGTTGCCTCGGTCATCTGCTGCAGCGGCATTCCCGTCGGAATGGAATCATCGTCCTTGCCGCAGGATCTGACTCCAATGGAAATCATAATGATCAACAGTACCAGCACCACGACCACAGCCAAAAGGCGATCCCATCTGGCACGGGCATACAGATCCACCCAGTCCATTCTTTTCTTTGACATAATTGTAATTCCTCTCTTTATCTCTACACTGTGCTGTTTTCATGCAGCACTCACTGTTTTTATTATACAATAAAACACGACATCTGTCAACTGCTTTCGACGGTATTTCCACAAAAACACAAAGCAAAAGCAGTGCTATTCCTCCTCATGAAGCAGCCGATAGACCTCGTTTTTGGTCAGTCCCGTTTCCTTGGCAGCCAGTTTTGCGGCAGCCGCAGCGGACATTCCCTGTGAAAGATACATCCTTGCAAGCTTCACGGCATCCTCCGCCGTAAGCTCCTGCTCCTCCTGCACCGCACCGTCCAAAACCAGCACAAACTCCCCTCGCGGCGAATGCTCCGTATAATATGCATCCGCTTCAGAAAGGCTCATACGCAGCACTTCCTCATGTATTTTCGTCAGTTCCCGACAGAATGACAGCATTCTGTCACCGCCGCAGATCCCCTTCAGGTCGGAAATCGTCCTGCAAAGCTTATGGGGGGCTTCGTACAGGATCGCCGTGCGTGTTTCCTGCTGTAACTGTGTGAGCATCTCGTTTCTCGGCTTTTTGTCAACGGGCAGGAAGCCGTAAAACACAAACTGTGCCGTGCTGCCGCCGCTGACGGAAAGTGCCGTTATCACGGCACTCGGCCCGGGAACTGCCTGCACGGAAATGCCACGCTCTCTGCAAATTTTTACAAGCTCCTCACCGGGATCGGAAATGCAGGGCATTCCCGCATCCGTCACGATCGCACAATTCTCCCCCGCCGCAATGCGGTCGGCAATCGCCTGTGCCACGGCATTTCCGCTGTGATCGTGATAGCTGACAAGGGGCGTTTTCAGTTCAAAATGCGTCAGAAGCTTGCGTGTCACACGGGTATCCTCTGCGGCAATGAAATCGACTTCCTCCAGAATCCGGAGCTGACGCAGGGTGATATCCTCCAGATTGCCGATGGGCGTACCCGTAACATATAAAATTCCGCTCATTGCATTGCCTCCTGTTCCGCTTGTGCCCGATTGGTATAGAGTGCCTGTGCCTGTTCAGTCAGCACCCCGTTTTCATACATAATAAAGGGCTTTTCCATCTGCAAAAAGGGCTTCGCCCCTTTTTTGCCCTCCAGAAGAAACAGCCACGGCATATCCCCTGCACTTTTCTGCACAAACTGCAGTCGTTTCGGCTCCGTGCCGGCTGCACGCATGGCACAGATGTAATCGGGAAGTCGTTCCGGTCTGCCGCAGACGCAGAGTCTGCCGCCGAAATTCAGCAGCCGTGCTGCCGCATCACAGACATCCTCGGGCAGGCAGTGCACACCATGACGGGCGATCCGCTGTGCCTCCAGTCCGCATTCATAGCCGCTGCCGCATGGCTGGTAGGGCGGATTGCAGACAACAAGGTCGGTCTGTCCGAACGGAGCATCCTCCCAGAGCTGCCGCAGATCGGCAAGAATAGGGGTAACACCGCTTACACCGCTTGCGGCGATGCCCTGCTTGGTCTGCAAAATCGCCTGTTCCTGAATATCAAGGGCATAAATCTGTTTTGGGGGGCGGTGTTTCTGCATGAGCAGCGGAATGATACCGCAGCCCGTACCGAATTCGCACACCGTATCCTTTTGACGGTAGCGTGAGAAATGCGTCAGCAGAAACGCATCCGTACCAAAGCGATGCTCCTGCGAGGTAAACACGACAATTCCCCCGCCGATCGGCTCGGCTTTCATTTCCATATCATGCCCTCCTTTGCTGTATGTTCCATCCTTTCAATTATAGCATGGATTCATGGGAAATGTCAACTGCACAAAAAAATCCCCCGTTCCTCGGAACGGGGGATGATACGTTACTGAGCGTCCAAAGAATCAATCAGCTTTACAAGATACTTCAGAATCATCAGGCTGTCTGCTGCTGTGGGCTTGCCGTCACGATCAACGTCAGCTGCAGCTGTTCCTGCGTCATCCAGAGAACCTGCACCGACCAGTACACGATTCACTGCAATAACATCCAGAATATCAATGCTGCCGTTTCCATCGACATCGCCGATGGTGACCGCCGGAACTTCTCCGGTCACAACGGAGAACGGGAATTCTACCGTACCCACCACACTGAAATGAACGATCAGATTGGTGGTACCGGCGGATACGCCCTTGATAACAACGGTATCCGTGCCAACAACTTCTTCGATCACTGCAATGGATTCATCCTCGATCTCAATCTTTTCAATCCCACCAGTGAGTCCGCCGTCGATTGCTGTTACCTCTGCCGTTTCTCCGATTTTCAGCTGCTTCGGAAGTCCCTCCACATTACCGCCGCATTCGGGCTCTGTGGGCTGTTCAGGATCTTCATCTGTAGGCTGCTGATCAGGCTCTGTGGGCTGCTGATCAGGCTCTGTGGGCTGTTCGGGATCCTCTGCACCTTCGAGCTTGATGCCATATTCCGCACAATATTCCTTAACAACGTCGGAAGAACCGGAAATTACGATATCGGGGTCAACCTCGGGATATGCACCCTCACCGTAACCTACGGAGTAAACGCTGAGTCTTGTTACTGTATCCGGAATGGTGATCACTGTCATGCCATCGCAGCCTGCCAGTGCAAACTTGTCAATTCTGGTAACGGTTTCAGGAATCTCAATGTTATCCAGAGATGTGCAGCGGTACAGCATATGGTTGCTGAAGGATTTCAGACCTTCGGGGAGCTGCAGCTCTGTCATGCTTGTACAGCCTGCCATGCACCAGATACCCAGTTCATTCACCTTGTTCTCAAACTTGATGCTTGTCAGATTATCGCAGCCATAGAATGCATAGCTGCCAACCTCATATACGCCCTTGGGAACAACCATGGTCTTCAGGCTGTCGCACTCATAGAACGCATAGGAGCCGATGGATGTAATGTTTTCCGGAATCACAAAGCTTTCCAGAGAACGACACTTTGTAAAGAGAGAGTCGCCGATTTCGGTAACACCTGCGGGAAGCTCCACTTCCTTCAGGCTGCTGCATCCATAGAATGCATAGTCGCCGAGCTTTGTCAGATTTGCAGGAAGCTTTGCATCCGTGAGCTTTGCACAGTTTACAAACGCACCGTTTCTGATTTCACCGATAGTATCCGGAATGGTAACGCTCTCAAGCTCAATACAGCCGTTGAACACATTCATATTGATACGCTTCATGCCCTTGGAAAGTACAACCTTCTTCAGACTCAGACAGCCGTAGAATGCGTCACTCTCCATGTTTGTTACAGTATCGGGAATTACGATTTCTTCCAGACCGGAATAAGCAAAAGCACCCACACGAAGATTTTTCATTGTGCTGGGGATATTCACCGTTTTCAGATTGGTGCACATATAGGTCGCAAAACCACCCAATGTATCCATACCCTCGCCCAGAGTCAGCGTTTCCAGAGAAGAACAGCCATTAAAGACATACTCGCCCATATCGCTGACACTGCCGGGGAGAGTGATCTCCTTCAGGGAAGTACAGCTGGTAAATGCGTCAATACCGATCTGCCACAGTGTATCGGGCAGGGTAAGTGCTTTCAGGGAAGAGCAGTTTACAAATCCACACTCACCGATCAATTCCACGCTTTCCATACCTACCACTTCTTCGAGTGCGATACAGTTACAGAATGCATATGCACCAATCTTTGTAACAGTATCCGGAATGGTAACCTTCTTCAGCTTTGTACAATCCTGGAAGCATCCGCCATAGAGCACCTTAACCGGGAAGCCTTCAATGGTATCCGGAATTTCCAGTTCCTCAATGGAAGGATCGCAGTCCACGATCTGAATGAAGCCCATCTGGGAATACTGGTATGTCAGGGGGCCTTCCGTATAATTGGTGTTGATGTCCAGATCGGACTCAGGTCCGAGATCCATCGGTGCTGCGTAAACGTTAAGCGTCGGGGCAGCGTTCTGCATTACCGGTGTGCCGGCTGCAAAAACCAGTGCCGCTGCCAAAACGCCTGCTGCTACTCTCTTCATTTTCATAATAAAAACCTACCTCTCTGATTGCTACGTTAATTCTACCCTCTCAGAATTATTGTAAATATTCACGATATTCTTTCGCCCTCTCGCAAAAGATATATGCATTTTTATTATACTCCACTTACCCCGCATTTGTCAAGACCTTATTTGAAAAAATTGTAAAAAAATATCCGCTGCGATTGCAGC
>JAZNUR010000164.1:0-4225 GCA_045592405.1 Oscillospiraceae bacterium | reverse complement strand
AACAGAGCTTGACATCAGCACAGAGAATGGCAAGTTCAGTGCACAGCAGCAGGCAGACAAGTATAAGGCAGTATTCCAGGCAGCAATGGATATCAATACCGGCAACTATCCCGGTAAGGTAACCGCAGTCTGCATCTGGGGCCCGAACGATGGAAACACCTGGATCGGCGGCGAGAATACGCCTCTGCTGCATGACAGAAACAACCAGCCGAAGGCAGCATACAATGCTCTGATGGGAATGGTACCGGAGTCCGATTGGGGCGATCCGATGAACCCTGCAGGCAGCGGCGGCTATGTAGAACCCGGTCCGATTGAGCCCGATGGAAATGGTTGGTTCTTCCACAGCACATACGAAGGTGACTTGGATAGCTGGGGTGGCAGAGGTTCTGCAACCGTTGCGACAAGCGGTGCAACAGCATATAAGGGCAGTGAGTCCTTACTTGTTCAGGACAGAGCAGACGCATGGAACGGTGCAACAAGATCTCTGAATCCGAGAGCATTTGTTCCCGGTGAGGAATTCAGCTTCAGTGCTAATGTAATGTTCAAGGATGGTGCAGCTACTGATACCTTCTACATGAAGTTACAGTATGTTGACGCAAGCGGCGAAACACAGTATAGTTCCATTGCGGAAACATCTGCAATGAAGGGTGAATGGGTACAGCTGGCAAATACAAACTACAAGATTCCGGCAGGTGCATCCGATATGCAGCTGTATATTGAAACCGCTACTAGCACAAATAATTTCTACGTTGATGAAGCAATTGGTGCAGTGGCAGGCACAAAGATCGAAGGTGCAGGCCCCGGTTTTACACTGATCAAGGGTGACGTAGACTGCAGCGGTACGATTACAGCATTTGACCTTGCAGCAGCAAAGAAGGGTCTGATTAAGAACTTCAGCAAGGAAGTTTATAAGATCGCAGCAGACGTTGACGAGAATGAAGCTGTTGAAGTGGCAGACGTAATTCAGCTCTACCAGTTCATCATGGGCAAGATTGACAAGTTTACAATCGCTGAAAAGCCTGAGCCTGAAAAGCCTGCATTCAATTACAACGCTAACCTGCAGTATAAGGAAGCACCGGGTAATTACCTGGAGCCTTGTTCTCAGGCAGGTCAGGTTATCAATGAGACCTACAATGGTATCAATGGTACAAACAAGCTCAACGTATATCTGCCCTATGGTTATGATGCAAACAAGCAGTACAATATTTTCTATCTGATGCATGGCGGCGGCGAGAACGAAAACACCATCTTCAGTAAAGACGTTAAGCTCAACTATATGCTCGACCACATGATTATGAATGGCGAGCTGGAGCCGATGATCGTTGTTACTCCCACATTCAATAAGTGCGAGGCAGCTACATTCTATAAGGAACTGCGTGCAAGCGTTATTCCGTTTGTTGAGGGTAAGTACTCCACATATGCAAAGTCCACTTCTGAGGCTGATCTGATCGCATCCAGAATGCATCGTGCATATGGTGGCTTCTCCATGGGTTCACTGTCTACATGGTGCGTTGGTAATCATAGCCTTGATATGGTTGGTTATCTGATGCCTCTCTCCGGCGATAACTGGGAGGGTGTTGGTTCTCTGACAAAGGAAATCGACCGTCTGGGTTATTCGAAGGATCAGTACTTCATCATGTGTGCAACCGGCTCTGAGGACATTGCTTATGGCAACATGAATCCGCAGATGGATGCAATGAAGAAGGATACTGCACACTTCACTTATACCAGTGACTTCTCACAGGGCAACTTCTACTACATGGTAGCACCGGGCAAGACACACTGGTGGGGCTTTGTACGTCATTATGTATATGACTGTCTGCCTTACTTCTTCCACGAATAATCCGACTGATTCGTTCATGGTATAGTTTAAGAACCCACCGTAAGGTGGGTTCTTTCATATTAGTATGAAAAAACATATAAGCTATTCCCCGCCGAAGGCGGGGAATAGCTTCAGAGAAATTATTGATTTTGGTCAGTTGTAAGTTCGTTTCGTCAGATTTCAAAATCCAGACAGCTGCGAAGCATCGTGTACGGTCTGACGTTGTTGTCTGCAACTTCCACATGAGCAGGATGAACTGCATATGCTTTTAAAGCATCCTGACTTTCAAATGTAGAATCCAGCATCAGATCTGCAGTGGAGCTTTCCAGACGAGAGATCGTAACATGAATATCCAGAAGTCCCGGAATTTTACCCCGCAGACCTTCAAGGGCAGCCTTGATGTCCTGTTTAATGACGTTTTTTTCGGATTCGGAAAAATCTTCTTTCAATGTCCAAAGGATGATGTGCTTTACCATATAAATTCCTCCTGTTTGTTGTCTGATATACATTATTTTATCATACAATTGCAGTGATGTCAACATCTGCGAATACTCATCCTCCGAATTGACATTTTTCTGATCCGGTGATATAATGGAAACAGTTGAAAATCGAAATGGGGGAATTTTCGATGTCTAATATCATTGAACTGACAGATCTTTCAAACTCTGAACTGGATGTGTTTGCTCGTTTTACGGAAGTACAGCTTCGCCGGCTTTACGAACCACGCATGGGTTTATTCATTGCGGAAAGTCCCAAGGTCATTACCCGTGCTTTGGATGCAGGGTATCAGCCCCTTTCACTTCTCGTGGAGCAGAAACAAATCACAGGAGAAGCCCGTGATCTTATTGCACGCTGTGAAGGGGTTCCTGTATATACCGCTGACATGGACGTTCTGACAAAGCTGACGGGATTTCGGCTTACCCGTGGAGCTTTGTGTGCAATGCACCGCAGCGAGCTTCCGTCCGTAAAGCAGGTGTGTACAGATGCACGACGGGTTGCCGTACTGGAAAACGTCGTAAACCCGACGAATGTTGGTGCAATATTTCGTTCAGCAGCCGCTTTGCATATGGATGCTGTGCTGTTGACACCGGCTTGCAGTGATCCTCTGTATCGACGCTCTGCAAGGGTGAGCATGGGCACAGTATTTCAGGTGCCATGGACGTATGTGGACGACATTTTCGAGCTGAAGTCACTCGGCTTCAAAACCGCTGCCATGGCTTTGAGTGAACAGGCAGTTTCGGTTGACGATCCGGATCTTATGTCGGAAGATAAACTGGCAATCATTCTCGGAACAGAGGGCGATGGTCTGGCAGCGAAAACAATAGCCGACTGCGATTATACCGTATGCATTCCCATGTCACATGGAGTGGATTCCCTGAACGTTGCGGCTGCAAGTGCTGTTGCATTCTGGCAGCTGGGAAGAAGGTAAAAGGGAATTGGCAGTTCCAATGAGCGAAAAGCCCAAATAGGGATTGCCTGATTTGGATAATGTGCCAAAAAGATGGATAATGTGCGGAAATGGTTGCACTTTCATGAATAATATGGTATAATGACTTAAATTGTTGAATCGGCAAATATAAGCATGAAAACGGAGAATCATCTATGGGAAAAAAACTACGAGGCAGTATCATGCTTCTGATTGCTGCACTGATCTGGGGTACGGCATTTGTAGCTCAAAGTGAAGGAATGCGTTATGTAGAACCGTTCACCTACAATGCCATCCGCACGTTAATTGGCGGGGTAGTCCTGATCCCTGTGATTGCAGTGCTCAGAAGATTCGGCGGGAAGTCCGATAAAGCTGTCTCACGACGTGCGACAATTACGGGAGGAATTGTTTGTGGCATTTTCCTGTTTATTGCAAGCTCCTTTCAGCAAAGCGGAATCAGTATGACAACAGCAGGAAAGGCAGGCTTTATTACAGCACTGTATATTATTATTGTGCCTCTGCTTGGATTGTTTCTACGCAGAAAAGTAAAATTCATTCTTTGGTTCTGTGTACTGCTTGCGGCGGTCGGATTCTGGCTGTTATGTATCAAGGAAGGTTTCACCATAGGAAGGGGAGATCTGCTTGTACTGTGCTGTGCAGTGTTCTTTGCGATGCATATTATGTCGGTTGACTATTTCATCGGAAAACGAGTGGATGGTATGCTGATGTCCTGCATCCAGTTTTTCACAGCGGGAACCCTGATGGCGATTTGTATGTTCCTGTTTGAAACGCCGCAGATCAATAATATTCTGGATGCAAAAGTAACCATTCTCTATGCGGGACTTATGTCGAGCGGTGTAGCATTTACCTTGCAGATTCTTGGACAGCGTGATACCGAACCCACGGTCGCAACGTTGCTGATGAGTCTGGAATCCGTGTTTGCTGCACTTTCGGGATGGCTGATCCTGCATGAAGCA
>JAZNUR010000163.1:0-4673 GCA_045592405.1 Oscillospiraceae bacterium | reverse complement strand
GATTCCCAGTTTTTTGCTCACAACCTGAAGCAATCCATTCAGATTTTCAGCACGGAATTGCGGATTCTGCGTTTCGTTCATAAAAAAACACCCTACTTTCTTCAAAACTGTATTGTATTTTTTTACAGTTTATGTTATAATATAAAGGATTGGATTTAAACTTGCCCCATAAGGAGGTTTGTTGGATGAAAATTGTCGTGATTTCTGATTCCCACGGCGATCGCCGTGTTGTCGAAAAGATCCTGACCAAGCACGATGATGCAGCCATGTTCATCCATCTTGGTGACGGTGAACGTGAAATGCACGCATTGCTTTTGAGTCGTCCGCAGCTGAATGGCTGTCTGCATTATCTGCAGGGCAACTGTGACAGCGGCTTTCTGATTTCGGGAACACAATCCCAGCTGATTTTGACATTGCCGTACGGTCATCGTATTTTTGCGGCACATGGGCACAACTACCAAGTGAAATTCGGCACAAGCCGAATTGCATATGAGGCAAGGATGCATAATGCTGACATCGTCCTTTACGGACACACCCATGCACGGGAATGCCGTTATGAGGACGGCACATACATCATCAATCCCGGAAGCGTCAGCTGTCCCCGTGATGGAAGAGCTCCCTGCTATGCAGTGATTGACATTTCCGAAAGCGGTGTGATGCCGAATCTGATTGACCTGTAATGCATTGGTGCGTTCATTGATAGTATATGCGGCAGCGGATGAAAAGTTGCCGTTCTGGAGGTATGGATTCCATGGGAACAGTATTCCCCAAGGTTCTTGGTAAAAAGACAAGTGAAAAATATGGTCTGGCATTCGGTCTGGGATTCTTGTCGCTTCTGATCGTTTTTCTTCCCCTCATGATCATGGATCAGGGTTATTTTATCTACTACGGAGATTTTGTATCCCAACAGCTCCCTTTTTATGAGGTTGCCAATGATGCCGTGCGTGCAGGGCAATTCGGCTGGAACTGGTACACCGATCTTGGCGGAAGCTTCATTGGTTCCTATGCCTTCTATCTGTTCGGAAGTCCGTTTTTCTGGCTTTCCGTACTTTTGCCGAGGGGCTGGGTGCTGCATTCCATCCCGTGGCTTTTGTGCCTGAAGCATGGTGTTGCCTCACTGACAGCCTATGCTTATATCCGACGCTTTGTGCAGAATAAGAATGCAGCTGTCATCGGTGGTCTGCTGTATGCATTTTCCGGTTTTCAGATGTTCAACATCTTTTTCAATCATTTTCATGATGTCACAGCCCTCTTTCCCCTGATGCTCATTGCCATGGAGGAGCTTGTCAATAACGACCGCCGAGGCTGGTTTGCAGCCATTGTAGCGGTAATGGCGATCAATAACTACTTCTTCTTTACGGGACAGGTTGTTTTTCTGATCATTTATTTCTTCATTCGTCTGCGGTGCAAAGATTTCCATATCACATGGAAAAAATTCTTTGCCCTTGCCATAGAAGCGGTTCTCGGAGTGCTGATCTCCTGCGTGGTGCTTCTGCCGGCGGTACTGGCAATTCTGGAAAACTCCAGAGTGGATTCCATGCTGTTCGGACAGGATATGCTGCTGTACAATGACAAAACAAGGATCATCCGTATTATCCAGAGCTTTTTCATGATTCCCGATGCACCTGCACGCCCGAACCTGTTTTCAACGACCACGGGCAAATGGGCGTCCATCGGCGGATATCTGCCGCTGTTTTCCATGGCAGGCGTCATTGCCTTCATGGGACAGAAACGCAGGCATTGGGCAACGAACCTGATCTGGATCTGCATTACCTGTGCATTTGTGCCGATCCTGAACAGTATGTTCTATATGTTTAACAGCTCCTATTATGCAAGATGGTTCTATATGCCGATTCTTATCATGGCAATGATGACGGCATATGCACTTGACAATCAGGAACTAAACTGGAAGGGCGGCGTGATCAGCAGTGCTGCTGCACTGATCGTGTCCGGCATCGTATTCTGCCTGCCGACAAAGGGTGAGGAGGACAGCACCGAATTTTTCGCATTCGCCAATATTCCGCAGTATTTCTGCGTGGTGCTGGCAATGAGCATTCTGTGCTGGATCGGATTATATTACGTCTATACGCTCCGTGTCCGCAGAAAACCGCATCTTCAGAAAGCCGTGATTCTCACCGCCGCAGCCTGTGCCATCTGTACCGGAACTGTGGTGTACTTCGGAAAATACATCGGTACGGATGCGAAGAAATATATTGAAACCGGTATCAATGGCGAAAATAATCTCTCCATTTCCTACGAGAATGACGAGGATGATTATTTTCGTGTGGATATTTCTGAAAATTATGATAATTATCCCATGTTCTGGGGATTGTCCTGTATGCGGACATTCCACAGTACGGTCAGCGTTTCTATCATGGACTTCTACAAGAGTATCGGCATCACCCGTGATGTTTCCTCCCGTGCCGAAACGAAATACTATACGCTGCGTGGACTCTTTTCCGTGAAGTATTATTTCGAGAGGATCGAGGACATCGACGAGGAGAAACCCTTCGATATTCCCGGATTTTCTTTCTATAAGTCGGAAAACGGCTTTAATATTTACAAGAATGATTACTTCATTCCCATGGGCTTCACCTATGAAACCTACCTGACAGAGGCGATGCTTGACGGCAGAACGAACCTGACAAGGGAACGGCTGCTGATCAATTCGCTGATCCTGACGGAGGAACAGGCGGAAACCTATGCGGATATCATTGCTCCTGCGGATGCACTTTCCATGAATATTTCAAAGGAACGGTATCTGGAGCTCTGTCAGGAACAGGCAGCGGAGGCTTGCGAAAATTTTGAATATGATTCCAATCATTTCTCCGGCAGCATTTCTCTGGAGCAGCCCAAGCTCGTATTTTTCAGTGTTCCCTATGACAAGGGCTGGACGGCATCCGTCAACGGAAATCCCGTGACAGTGGAGCGTGTCAGCAACGGCTTTATGGCGATCCGCTGTGAAGCTGGGGAGAACGAAATCGTGTTCTCCTATGAAACTCCCGGTCTGCGTCTGGGCCTTTGGATGACGCTTGGCGGTGTGTTGCTGCTGGCAATGTATATTCTCCTTGCAAAATCCCTGTTCAAGAGCAATCAAAGCAAAATTTCCCATAGCTATGACTATACGCCCACAGTCGGTGTGCGTGCGGCAAGAGAATATACGCAGTCGCTTTTGTGTGAAATACAGCGAAAAACCGATAGAAAGGAAGAAACAGATGGCACATCTGAATGAAACCAGACTTGACAGTAATCTCATGTTTGACGGAAAGATCATCCGTGTGGAAAAGGACACTGTGCTTTTGGAGGATGGTACACAGACATTCCGTGAGGTGGTCAGACATCCGGGCGGCGTGTGTGTACTGGCGATCACGGATGCGGATGAGGTGCTTTTTGTCAAGCAGTTCCGTTATCCTCATGGTGCAGTTACGATGGAAATACCGGCGGGCAAGCTCGAATATGGCGAAGATCCCGAAACCTGCGGCAGACGTGAGCTTCTGGAGGAATGCGGCTGCAGGGCAAAGCAATTTTCCTACCTCGGCAAGCTTTTCCCGGTACCTGCATATGATACGGAAGTGATCCACATATATCTTGCAACGGGACTGGAGTTTGATGCCCAGCAGCTCGATGAGGGTGAATTTCTGGATGTGGAGAGAATTCCGATTGCACAGGCAGTGCGTATGGTGCTTTCGGATGCGTGTCCGGATGCCAAAACGCAGATTGCCATACTGCGGTATTTCGCACTAGATCATGTGAAAGGCGTCGTAAGATAAAAAAAGGGAACGGTCAAACCGTTCCTGAAAAGACATATAAGATAATTAGGCTTCCGGTGCTGCTTCCGTTGTCAGTGCAGCTTCTGTTTCCTGTTCCTCCACTTCCACAAGTGCGAGGTGCTTCTGGTAAGCGTCAAGGATGCTCTCTTCGATCATTTTTCTGGATTCCGGAAGAATGGGGTGCACGATATCACGGAAAATGCCGTTTTCGTCCTTTCTGCTCGGCATTGCAATGAACAGACGTTCATCGCCCTGTACAACCTTGATGTCGTGTACAGCGAGCATATGATCCACGGTGATGGATACCACTGCACGGAGTCGGCCTTCTGTGATGATCTTGCGGATTTTGATGTCTGTGATTTCCATGGTATGACCTCCTTGTGATGTTATGCCAATCATACAAATTTTCCTCTGCGATGGATAGTATGCCGCAAATTGGGAAACTTATTCATGGAGCAGATCACAATGTATGACAGCGGCATATAATTAGTATAATGGTTAGATATGTAAATAATGAGAAGAAATTAGGTGTATTTTATGAATAAATCAGTATTGGAAGGAAAACAGCACATTCACTTTATTGGTATTGGCGGCAGCGGAATGTATCCGCTGGCACAGATTCTCCACGCAAAGGGCTATTACCTGACAGGCTCGGATAACAACGAAACCGATACTCTGCAGGCAGTACGCAATATGGGCATTCCTGTGATGCTTGGACAGCGTGCGGAGAATATTGAGGGTGCGGATCTGATCGTGCACACGGCTGCCATTATGGCGGATAACCCTGAGCTGATTGCCGCAAGAGCCTCCGGTGTTCCGGTGCTGGAACGCAGCGAACTGCTCGGCATTGTCAGCAGCTGGTACGGCGATGCAGTCTGTGTGTCCGGTACGCACGGCAAGACC
>JAZNUR010000162.1:0-18241 GCA_045592405.1 Oscillospiraceae bacterium | reverse complement strand
TGATATAGGGATTATTGGGGATTTATAATAACGTTGGGGTAAAACGTTATTACCATTCATTAGAGGATCCGTCTTGCCAATCGCAGGACGCATCCAAGTATATATTATTATAATGATTTCGTGTGATATTCGGGTGACAGCAATGTGATGAAACTGTGTTTTCATTAGTGGATTTTCAACTGTTTGCATATCATTTCTTTATAGCAAACCAGAACACAGAGCCTTCACCGAGCTTACTGCTGACGCCATAGTTGAACTCGTGCATTTTCAGGATGGCTTTCACGATGGAAAGTCCCAATCCCGTGCCGACCACCTCACGTTTGTGGTTTTCACTGCGGTAATATTTGTCGAAAATCTTCTGGATTTTTTCTTCTTCGATCCCATCGCCCGTATCCTGCACCTCAATGCGTACACCGTCGGGGGTATTTACCTGACGGACGTAGACGTTTTTGTCCTCGCCCGTGTAATTGATGGCATTGTTGATAAGATTGCAGATCACACGTTCGATCTGTGCCGGATCGCAGGTGACCTCCGTTGATGCGTCGGGGGTGAAATGGATATGATAGCCCATCTTTTCGGAAATCCCCTTGTATCGTGCAATGATGTCTTCCATCCGCAGCGAAATATCAAAGGTCTGCATTTCGGGTTTCAGACTGCCGTTTTCGAGCTTCGACAGATCCAGAATATCATTGACCAGCATGGCAAGCCGATCCGTTTCGTCGATAATGACTTGCAGGTGAGCATTCCGCTTGACGGGATTATCACCCGAAATATCACGGATCATTTCCGCATATGCCTTGAGCATGGTCAGCGGTGTGCGAAGATCGTGGGAAACATTGGCGATCAGATCACGCTGCATACTATCCACACGGGAGAGCTGCTGTTCCGCATACGTCAGGGTACGTGCCAGTTCGTCCACCTCACGGTAGCTGCCGCCCTCAAATCGGGTGTTGAAATCGCCGTGTGCCAGTCGATGGGCGGATTTTGTGATCCGCACGATCGGTACAGCCAGCCATTCGGACAGATAAAAGGCGATCAGTACACCGATCACCAGCAGAATCACGGTGATATACATGAGCATCCGCTTCATAATGTTGATGGCGGCACCCACGGGTTCCAGTGCAGTATTGAGGAACAGGTATCCCTCCACCTTGCCGCCCCTTACAAGCTCGCAGCCGAACACATACGTATTCAGTCCGATCTGTTCATCGTACACGTTCATGCGGATGATATGGTCTTTTTCTTCCTGCAGCTTGGTGAGCATATCATAAAGGGATTTGTAGTTGTGCGGACCGTGGAGCAGGCATTTCCGGTTCATGACATCACGTTCATACGCCACACGATTTCGGGTATCCAGTATCTCAATGCAGATCTGGTCACTGAACGAAACATTCGTCAGATAGTCATCGAACCCTTCCGTGCCGTAGGCTTCCATGAGGGAAATTGCTGTTTTCTCGGTTTCACGGATCTTGGAGGCATAGTAGAATCCCTCCAGCAGTACCACCTCAAACAGCCACATCAGCATCGAAACAATGACCGTAAACAGGATGAACGCAAGACAAAGGCGGGCACGCAGGCTGATACGATGTTCCATCCTGCGGATTTTCTTAATTCGCATCTGCTTCAAACTTGTAGCCCATGCCACGCAGCGTTACGATGAATTTGCGGTATTCCCCAAGACTGTTGCGGAGCATTTTGATATGGGTATCCACCGTGCGGTCGTCGCCGAAGAAATCATAGCCCCAGACCGCTTCCAGCAGCTTGTCCCTTGTCATGGCAAGGTTGATATTGCGTACCAGATAGAACAGCAGGTCGTATTCCTTGGGCGTCATGGACGCTTTCTGCCCGTTGACATAGACCTCACGTCCCGCAAGGTCGATCTCCAGCCCCTCGAATTTCAATCGTTCCCTGACTGCCGGAGCCTCCGCCCTGCCCCGCTTGAGGACTGCCTTGACTCTCGCCATCAGCTCCTTGGGGGAAAAGGGCTTGACCACATAATCATCCACGCCAATCTCAAATCCGAACAGCTTGTCATATTCCTCTCCCCTTGCGGAAAGCATGATGATCGGGATATTCTTATGCTTGCGTATCTCCTTGCTCGCAGAATAGCCGTCAAGCTTCGGCATCATAACGTCCATGATGATCATATCATAGTCGTTCATACGGCACTTCTCAACTGCCTCCATGCCGTTTTCAGCCTCATCCACCTCGTATTCCTCAAATTCCGCATACTCTCTGACAACGGCACGGATGCTCATTTCATCATCCACGATCAAAATCCTGCTCATATTGCCACATCCTTTCTGTATCATGGGTATTTGTCCAATGCAAAACTTCTCCTCTATATTATACCAGATTTTCTTTCATCATACAAGGGTTTCGTGATGGGTTTGTGAAAATTTCGCCAAAGTTCCTTGTATAAATGCGGAAACTCTGCCAATGATGATAACAAAACCGAAAGGAGCATTACCATGAAAATTGTAAAAGTACACGGCAGACAGATCATTGATTCCAGAGGCAATCCCACCGTTGAAGCTGAAGTCACCCTTGAGGATGGCACCATCGGCAGAGGTGCATCTCCCAGCGGTGCGTCCACGGGCGTATTCGAAGCACTGGAGCTGCGTGACGGGGATGAACGCCGTTACGGCGGCAAGGGGGTTACCAAGGCGGTGGAGGCAGTGAACACCTCCATTTCCGCTGCACTGTGCGGCATGGATGCGGATGACATCTACGCCGTGGATGCGGCAATGTGCCATGCGGATGGCACACAGGACAAGTCCCGTTTCGGTGCAAACGCCATTCTTGCGGTATCCATCGCCTGCGTGCGTGCGGCAGCGGCATCTCACAAAATGCCCCTGTACCGCTTTCTGGGCGGCGTGAGTGCAAGAGTGATGCCCATTCCCATGATGAACATCCTCAACGGCGGTGCCCATGCGGCAAACAATGTGGATGTGCAGGAATTTATGATCATGCCGGTGGGTGCTTGCTGCTTTTCCGAAGGACTTCGCTGGTGCACGGAGGTATTCCACTGCCTTGCCTCCATCCTGAAGGAACGTGGACTTTCCACGGCTGTTGGCGATGAGGGCGGCTTTGCTCCCGATCTGGAAAGCAACGAAGCGGCAATCCAGCTGATTCTGGAAGCTGTGGACCGTGCCGGATACAAGGCGGGCGAGCAGTTCCGCATTGCACTGGATGCGGCATCAAGCGAATGGAAACAAGACAAGCAGTCGGATGTATACACAATGCCGAAAAGCGGAAAACAGTTCCGAACGGATGAACTGATCGCATACTGGGCGGAGCTTGCCGCCAAATATCCCATCATTTCCATTGAGGATGCACTCGACGAGGAGGATTGGGCAGGCTGGAAGAAACTGACAGAACAGTTTGGCCCGAAAATGCAGCTTGTCGGCGACGATCTGTTCGTCACCAACACACAGCGTCTGGAAAGGGGTATCAAGGAAAAATGCGGCAATGCCATCCTGATCAAGCTCAACCAGATCGGCAGCGTTTCGGAAACGCTCGACGCCATCCGCATGGCACGCCGTGCGGGATTTGCTACCGTCATCTCCCACCGTTCCGGTGAAACGGAGGATACCACGATTGCCGATCTTGCCGTTGCACTCAATGCAGGACAGATCAAGACGGGTGCACCCAGCCGTTCGGAACGTGTGGCAAAGTATAACCGTCTCCTGCGAATTGAAGAAGAAGTCGGCGGAATCTGCGGTATCTCTTGACAACACTGCCATCCTGTGGTAAACTGAAACTATTGACTCGCACCGTCTGCGGACCTGCAGACGGTGTATTTTTCAAAAATCAGGAGGTAACCCTATGCATATCGGAAAAACTCTTGCCGCTGTGCTTTCCTGCACCCTCGTCGGTTCCGCTGTGGTTTCGCTGCCGACGACTGCGTCGGAAAACGGCATTGTCCAAAACGGCTCGGACGCAAGCTACATACAGAACGGAACTGCACTGACCGGAAAATTTACCATTGCCCCCGAGCTTCTCATCGGGGATGTTGACAAAAATACCGAAATCAACGCTGTGGATGCGGCATTTCTGCTTACGGCAGCCGCCAATTCCGCTGCAAGCGGCACAAATATCACAGAGGCAATGCTCGCTCTGGGACTGCCGGAGGATGCATCCGCCCATGCCGACTGCAACCGTGATGATTCCGTCAATGCACTGGATGCGGCAAAGATCCTCGTTTTTGTAGCCGAAGCAGGGGCAGGAATGCAGCCGGAGGCACTCGGCACTGTCCAGTATTATGCGAATGCGGACGGTGTTCTGCAAACGGGATGGATTCTGCATGAATCCGAAGCCTACTTCGCAGGAGAAGATTATGCCCTGAAAACACTTCGTACGGAAATCGACGGCATCCTCTACGATTTCAGTGAGGATGGTGCACTCCAACAGGGATGGCTGCACACCGGTGACGCATCCTATTATTTCCATGACGGCAGGGCACAATCGGGAATGCAGACCATTGACGGGGTTCGTTACTATTTCCACCCCGAAACCAATGCACTCGTCCGTGCACAGACCGTAAACGGCATCACCACCGATACGGACGGCATGGTGACAAAGGTACTGCTGGACACGCCCTACATCAGCCAGATCGGCTACCCCACGGGATGTGAAAGTGCAAGTGCGGTCATGCTCCTGCGTGATGCGGGATACGACACCTCCATCGACACCTTTATTGATACTGCACTGAACAAGGGTTCACTGTATTCCAGCGGCGGCAAGCTCTACGGGCCGCATCCCGACAAGGCGTTTATCGGCGATCCGAGATCTTCCAGCGGATTCGGCTGCTATGCACCCGTAATCACCAACGCCCTCAACAAGGTGCTGACAAACGGTGACACCGCCGTGAATCTCACTGGAACTTCCCTCTCCGACCTGCTCACGGAATATATTGACAAAGGACAGCCCGTTGCCATCTGGGCAACCATCAACATGGTCGAATCCACCCCCGGCAGACAGTGGATCATCCCCGAAACCGGTCAGCTCTTTACTTGGAAACGCAGCGAACACTGTCTGGTTCTCGTCGGCTATGACGAAAACTATTATTACATCAATGATCCCTACAAGGGCAACGGACTCAAGGCATATGCACGCTCCACCGTGGAGGCAAGATACACCTACATGGGCAGTCAGGCAGTCATAATCGCTCAACCATAAACGTCAATTGCGTTTACACAATATAAACAAACGGCTTTTCGGAGGATATGTTCTCCGAAAAGCCTGTTTTTATGCTTTTTTCAAAATTTTCAAAAATATTTTCAAAAAACTGTTGACAGGATGGTAAATCTGTGGTATAATCTAAATGTAAATTAAATTTACCGTAGAAAGGATGTAATTATGGAAACCTCCAAACCGAAAATCAGCAAGATTCTGCTCAGCATTCTCCCCGCAGTTTGCTATATCATTCTGTCCGAGATTGCATATGCTCTGCCGCTGTATTTTCCACCCCACGACAATCCACTCGCAATACACTATAGTTTTATTTCACAGGTATTATGCCTTGTCATCAGCCTTCTGATCGGATTTTTAATTTTCCGCAAGAGCGATACCGTCAATGTGAAAAAGATTTTTGACTGCAAGGAATTCAACATCCTGCCGCCCGTCATGTCGGCACTGTTCCTGTATGCCGCAAGTCAGCTGATCGTGCTGACGTTGAGAGCGATCATGCCTGCACCCGAGTTTTCAGGTGATCCTTCGGAGAATATCATACTCTACCTGGCTTCCCTCCCCAACTACGATATACACCGGTTTCACTTCGCAGAAGTCTGGCAGAACATTGTATTCTTCTTACTTCTTGCTCCCGTGGCAGAGGAACTGCTGTTCCGTTACTTTGCTCTGAAAATGCCTGCAAAGCATTTTTCCGTTCCCGTTCTCTGCCTTGCAAACGGACTGCTGTTTGCGTTCTCAGGCGGCAATCTGAGCGGTAAGATCTTTGCCTTTATCGGCGGTACAGCAATGGCACTTGTTTTTCTGAAAACAGAGAAGCTGCTCTACCCCATCATCGCCCATGCACTTTATAATCTGACCACATTGATCCCGCAGTTTAATTATTGGTTCCACGAAAACAACATGACCGGTTTTACAGGCATTGTGTGGATTGTCATTCAGGCAGTGCTGCTGGCAATCCCCGTAATCTGGTTTTTCACGAGCTTTCGAAAAAAAGCTGCGTAACTTAACATGATTTAGGAGAATATTATGAACAAAACCGCAAAAACCATCCTGACCGTCGTTTCGATCCTGTTCGTTCTGAGCTTTGCCGCATGGCTGCTCGTACCCCGCATTCTGCTCGCCATAGGCACAAGAGCGATCATTCCCGATGTGGGAGAGGCGGCGACATATTTCACGGAATATGACATCCGCAATGAGGATGTGCAGACCATCGACAACGGACATATTGCCATTGACATCCCGGCGTATTATACGATAAAGGATACACACATTGACAGTGTTACCATTTATAAAAAACCCGAAACCAATCTAACATTACTGATGATAGATAGCGATAATATGAGTGAGATGAATCTGCTTAAAGAGGAAAGCCTCAGTAAAGACCTGACGGATGTCCAATTCAACATTGGCAACAAACAGCTCACGAAGGGCTTTGAGGCACTGGGCAACGGTCTGCCGGACAGTGCTTACAACACCTTTAAATGCATCTGGATGCTGGACAAAGAGGACAACAGCTTCTGGAATATCAATCAGGCAACAGCATTTCTTGTGACCGGAACGCTGAAAAACACCCTGATTCAGTATGAAAACACGATGATATACGAAACAGATGATATCTGCGGATTTGTGGGATATACACAATTGGATAACGGTACCTTCAGAGTACGGCTGGAGATGTATCAAACGGATGATCTCAACACCGTAAGCACCGTAATGCTCAGGGTTAAGGATCTCGAAACAGCCTATGCAGTGATGAATTCCGCAAGAGCGGCAGAATAACGAAAAGGACGATGTGCAAAGCATCGTCCTTTCTCTATCCTCAATAGCGTTGTGCCGCTTGCCGCAGGCAAAAGGCACATTGCGGTAAGTTGCAGCACCAACGTGAGCAGGAAACTCTGTTAAACGGTTTCCCCACCCACGCGAATCGCCAGCACGGGCTCCGTGCTTAATACATACCGCCCATGCCGCCTGCAGGCATTGCAGGAGCAGCCTCAGGCTCCTTGATGTCTGCAACCAGACTCTCGGTGGTCAGTACCATTGCAGCTACGGATGCTGCATTCTGCAGTGCACTTCTGGTTACCTTTGTGGGATCCACGATACCTGCGGTGATCATATCCACATATTCCTCATTGTATGCGTCAAAGCCGTAGCCAACCTTTTCTGCACTTACGATCTTGTCAATGATCACACTGCCCTCAAGACCTGCGTTCAGTGCGATCTGACGCAGCGGAGCTTCCAGTGCCTTGCAGATGATGTCCGCACCGGTCTTTTCATCGCCGGAAAGTGTTGCGATCAGTGCCTTTACTGCCGGAATCGCATTGATCAGAGCAGTACCGCCGCCTGCAACGATACCCTCCTCAACCGCAGCCTTGGTTGCTGCCAGAGCATCCTCAATACGCAGCTTCTTTTCCTTCATCTCAATTTCAGTTGCCGCACCAACCTTGATGACTGCCACACCGCCGGAGAGCTTTGCCAGTCTTTCCTGCAGCTTTTCCTTATCAAATTCAGATGTGGAGGTTTCGATCTGGGAACGAATCTGTGCCACTCTTGCCTTGATGGCATCTGCATCGCCTGCACCGTCCACGATGATGGTATTCTCCTTCTGGATCACTACCTGTCTTGCACGGCCGAGCTGCATCATAGTTGCTTCCTTCAGGTCAAGACCGAGTTCCTCTGTAATAACTTCGCCGCCTGTCAGGATGGCAATATCCTTGAGCATTTCCTTGCGTCTGTCGCCAAAGCCCGGAGCCTTGACTGCTGCACACTTGAATGTGCCTCTCAGATTGTTCAGGATCAGTGTTGTCAGTGCCTCACCCTCGATATCCTCAGCAATGATCACCAGCTTCTTGCCGGACTGTACGATCTGCTCAAGCAAGGGCAGGATCTCCTGAATACTTGCAATCTTCTTATCCGTGATCAGAATGAAAGCGTCATCGTAAACTGCCTCCATCTTCTCTGTATCAGTTACCATGTAGGGAGAAATATAACCTCTGTCAAACTGCATACCCTCTACAACCTCGCTGTAGGTTTCCGCAGTCTTGCTCTCCTCGATGGTGATAACACCGTCAGCTGTTACCTTCTCCATTGCCTCTGCAATCAGGTTACCGACAGTTTCATCCGCAGAAGAAACAGTACCTACTCTTGCGATGTCCGCAGAACCTTCCACCGCCTTGGAATTTGCAACGATGGTTTCTACAGCCGTGTCAACTGCCTTTGCAATACCCTTCTTCAGAATCATCGGGTTTGCACCTGCTGCAATGTTCTTCATACCCTCACGGATAATTGCCTGTGCAAGCAGTGTTGCTGTGGTAGTACCGTCACCTGCTGCATCGTTGGTCTTGGTCGCAACTTCCTTTACGAGCTGTGCACCCATGTTCTCAAATGCATCCTCCAGCTCAATATCCTTTGCGATCGTCACACCATCATTGGTGATCAGCGGTGCACCGAACTTCTTGTCGAGTACCACGTTTCTGCCCTTCGGGCCAAGTGTGATCTTTACTGTATCCGCAAGCTTGTCAATACCTGCCTGCAGTGCCTTTCTGGCGTCTTCTCCGTACTTGATATCCTTTGCCATAATCGTTTACTCCTTTGCTCAAAAATCAGTATTATGCTGTGATCAGTCCGTCACAACTGCCAGAATGTCACCCTGGCCAATCAGTGTGTATTCCTCACCGTCAAGCTTCACATCAGTGCCGCCGTACTTTCTTGTCAGCACCTTGTCGCCTGCCTTCACTACCATCGGGATCAGCTTGCCGTTATTGTCATGCTTGCCCTCACCCACTGCGATTACTTCTGCAATCTGCGGCTTTTCCTTTGCTGTGCCTGCCAGAATAATGCCGCTCTTTGTGGTTTCCTCAGCCTCAGTCATCTTGATGAGTACCTGATCGAACAACGGTTTGATTGTCATATTATATTCCTCCTTATTTCATTTGTTCAATGTCATCGTTTTTGCGTTTAGCACTCTGTCCTTTTGAGTGCTAACATTATTATTTTACCAGTTTTACAGGAAAAATCAAGCATATTTTGTAAGTTCGCTGAATTTTTGTAGCTTTGCACAATTTTGGTGAAAAATCCAACTGCATTCATTACACATTGTTGCACCCCGCATCCACGGCAAGCTCTCTTATTTTACACAATATGCGTATTTTATTCACTATTTCTTCATATTTTCATCGTGCAAATCATGTATAATTATTATGGGACTTTTTAATTATTTGTAAACAAAAGAAGTTGTCCCGATGCTTCCGGAAAGCGGAATTCCGATACAGCACGGACTTTCTTCCTATTTATATAGAAGTACCAAAAATCATTATATAGCGAGAGGAGTAATACTGCTATGGCACTTGAAAAAGTACTCGTCGTAGATGACGACCAGAACATCTGCGATCTGTTGAGAATGTATCTGGAAAAGGAAGGTTACAGTGTAATCATTTCCAATGACGGCAAGGAGGCTGTGGTAAAGTTCAACGCACTCAACCCCGACATCGTGCTGCTGGACATCATGCTGCCCTCCATGGACGGCAGACAGGTTTGCCGTGAGATCCGCAAGAATTCGAATGTTCCGATCATTATGATTTCCGCAAAGAACGAAACCTTCGACAAGGTGCTCGGTCTGGAGCTGGGGGCTGACGACTATATTTCCAAGCCCTTTGACGCCAAGGAGGTCATTGCCAGAATTAAGGCGATTGCACGCCGCATGGGCTCCGGTGCATCCGAACCCGAGACCAAGGAGGTTCGTTATGACAAGCTGGTTGTCAACATGACTCGTTATGAGCTTCGTGTCAATGACAAGGTGCTGGATACACCTCCGAAGGAACTGGAGCTGCTGTTCTATCTGGCATCCAACCCCAACCATGTATATACCCGTGATCAGCTCCTTGACGAAGTATGGGGCTTTGAGTATTACGGTGATTCCAGAACCATCGACGTGCACATCAAGCGTCTGCGTGAAAAGCTGCAGGATGTTTCCCCGCACTGGGCACTGAAAACCGTATGGGGCGTGGGTTACAAATTCGAGGCTGACGAGGAATAATCGTTTTCCTTGGGGGCAGGTGTGAATTTTGAAAAACAAAAACAAGAAAAAAGGCCTTGAAGTCAGCAAGCTTTCTGCAGGATACCTCCGTCTGTCACAGATTCTGCTATTCTGCGGCATCCTGCTGACGGGCGTATTTATGGTATGCAGTGCAGCAAGCACACACGCAAAGGTTGCCAAGAGAGCCTTGCAGCAGAACTGTGAGGCATTGATCGCCAATATTTCCGAGGCATACGGCAACAAATACTGGATCCCCAATCCACAGATCACCCAGCTTCTGCAAACGGCAGAAAAGGAATACAATTACCAACTGTATCTCTATGACGAAAACGGCGACGAGATCTATCCCCATGCATTGGGCGAAGGTACTCCCATCGCCCCCTCTGTCAAGCCATACCTGAAGAACAAGGTGTATATGGAGCTTGGGTATTTTTCAGAAGACGCCGTAAAGCCTGAGCTTTGCTGTGCAATCCGCTTTACGCTTCTGTCCACGTCGGATACGGCGGATCTGTTCTACATCGCTGCAGTCAGTGATGCGGGGGATCTGATGGAATACACCCAGCTCCTGGTTCTGTATCTGGTTATCGCTCTGATCGTTTCGATGGCATTGTTTATGCTGCTGTTCCGTCTGGGTGCAGGACGCCTTGACAATCAGTTCGAAAAGCTCAACAATGTTGTCAGTCAGTATGCTGAGGGCGATTTTTCCGCCCGTACCGATGTTCCGGAACAGAACGAGCTGTATGAATTCGCCTCCACGCTTAACCGTATGGCGGAATTCATTGAACAGAACGAAGATACCAGAAAAAATTTCATCGCCAATGTATCGCATGAGCTTCGCACGCCCATGACAACCATCGGCGGCTTTGCCGACGGTATTCTGGACGGCACGATTCCGCCCGATCAGCATGAGAAATATACCCGCATTATTGCAGATGAGATCCATCGTCTGCGTACGCTGGTCAATTCTATGCTGAATCTCTCCAAGTTCGAGGCAGGCGAAATGCAGCTGCGTTCCAAAGATGTGGATATCGGCAAATTGCTGATCCAGACTGTTCTGATGTTTGAAAAACGGATCAACGAAAAACACGTTGATGTGGAAGGACTGGAAGACGCCTCTCTGCAGCTGTTTGTGGATGAGGATCTGATGTTCCAGGTGCTTTACAATCTGATCGAAAATGCTGTGAAATTTGTCAACGAGGGCGGCGTGATCAGCTTCTCCGTGCGTAAAGAACAGCAGACTGCGTATGTCACCGTCAAGAATACGGGTGAAGGCCTTGCTAATGACGAATTGACGAAGGTTTTTGACCGTTTTTATAAGACGGATGAATCCCGCAGCAAGGATAAAACCGGTCTTGGTCTCGGACTTTCCATTGCACGAAAGATCGTGCATCTGCATCAGGGACATATCGTTGTCAAGAGCGTCAAGGGCGAATATACGGCATTTGAAATCCAGCTTCCGATCACCGGCGAATAGCGGAAAGGAGCCTGCAAATGCAGGAGTATATCTATGGAAGATAACAGGAATCTTTTTGATTCACCAATAACAGACAATCAACCGCAGGGATCCGCATTTCCGGATCCCACCATACCTGTGCGGCATCCGGAAATGCCATCCATTCCGGTGCAGGTGGAACAGCCCGTTAAGGGAGAATCCGTCAGCACGGAAAAGCTGCCGGAAATGCCGCAGCATCCTGTACAGCCGAACACCTACACACAGCAGACACCGGCTTACACACAACAAGCATCGCCTCAAACACAGCAGACACCGGCTTACACGCAGCAGGCACCGGCTTACACACAGCAGGCACCGGCTTACACACAGCAGCCATTGAGGCAAACGGTTCCGCCTCCGGCACAGTATCATTACGAATATAACAACTTTGCACAACCACAGGGACAGCCGGTTCCGTCGATGAACCGCAAGATTTTTATAGCGGCAGCAGTCATTGCTGTGCTGATTTTCCTGCTCTGCGCGTTCTGCATCGCAGCAGACCTGCTGCATGGTGCTCTGGACGGCAATGGCGGCACTGTTCATGAAGTCGTGATCAACGTACAGCCGAAACCGGAGCTTGATCCCGATGATGAGAATGTCACAGCGGACGGCGAATATACCGTCAAGGGCGTGGCAGAGCTTGTCAAGCCATCCATTGTAGAGGTCTATGCATACAAAACCCTGCTGCCTAATTTTGCCGATCTTGCAGGTACGGGTTCCGGTATTATCGTTTCCGAGGATGGTTTTATCATCACGAACGCCCATGTCGTCGATGGAATGTCATTCAAAGTGGTTCTGGATGACGACACGGAGTATGAAGCGGAGCTCATCGGCAGCGATGCCAAAACGGATCTTGCAGTGCTGAAAATTGATGCACATGATCTCACCGCAGCCACTCTGGGCGATTCCGATGAGGTCTATGTGGGCGAAACCGTCGTTGCCATCGGCAATCCCGCCGGTCTGACAAACACCGTAACAAAGGGAATTGTTTCCGCCATCAACCGTCAAGTGCGTTCGGAAAGCAACGCATTCGACATGGACTGCATCCAGACGGATGCTGCCATCAGCCCCGGTAATTCCGGCGGTGCACTTGTAAATATGTACGGTCAGGTCATCGGCATCACTTCTTCCAAGTATGCCAGCAACTATATACAGGGAAATGCCTATGAAGGTCTGGGCTTTGCCATCACCATCAACGAGGCATTGCCGATCATTGAGGATCTGATCTCACAGGGCTATGTTTCGGGAAGATTCCGCATTGGTATTTCATTCTATGAAACGGATAATGAGCAAACCAAGGAAATCTATCTCGAAGAAATGGGCAAGGAACTGCCCAAAGAACTGGACGGTTTGTGGATCATCAGCATCGCAGAGGACTGCGATATTTCGAACACCGAACTGCAGCCCTTTGATTTCATCGTTGCAATCAATGACGTCGAGGTCACAAATTACGATGAAGTGATACAGGTACTCGACGGATACAAGGGCGGCGACACGGTCTATGCAACCTGTGCGAGAGTGGAGGATGACGACACGATCACCTATTTTGATATTGCATTCAAGGTTGAAGTGGATACTTCGGGTAATTATTAATACCACTTGATTCATCACTTATTTTCTAAAAAGCAATCCCCCGCCCATGGCGGGGGATTGCTTTTAAATGCGTTGTATCAGCTTGCCTGCGGCGGGCTGATACAACGCAAAAATTTCTTTCCCGACAAGCAAAAGAACTGACCGAAATGGTCAGTTCTTTTTTTCAGTTTAACCTGCTTCGTGGTTGGTGTCGGAAATCGTCAGGGACTTCTGCTTCTTCAGGTACATATTCAGCAAGCCCAGCAGCACGATGATATTACCGCCGTAGATCAGCCACTTGAAAATGGTCTTGTGAATGAAAGTACAGATCTCTGTGGCGGTTTCGCCGCCGATGAAGAAGGCAGCGAGGAATCCGAAGAATGTCAGACCACCGACGAACAGGGCGATGAGAATGCCCCAGCCGTAGATCACATCCAGAATTTTTGTAACAGCAGCTAAAAACTTTTTCATAATACTTCCTCCTTACATTCCAATAACCGGCAGCCAGCCCATCAGCAGAATTACTTCCAGTATGTACTGCGTTGCTACCCACCAAAGGTCGTTGATCAGCGTCTTCTTGAAATCGGACTCGGCAATGGACATACCTGCGTACATACCCAGTGCCAGAGGCGGTGTGATACCGCACATGGTACCGCAGATGCAGGGCAGCATTGCTGCGATGAACAGCGGATCGGAGCCTGTTGCTGCAAATGCTGCGATGAATACAGGACCAAAGATAACAACCTGGGAAGAACCGGGAATTACCATGCCAAGGAATGCTGTCAGCAGCGGGATGAACAGTGCCAGACCCAGACGGGACATATTCATGGATTCGAGGAATGCACTCAGCTGTGTAGTTACGTCAACATCTGCGAACAGCTCGCCCACCATGTAACCAAACAGACAAGCAGCAATCGGGCCTACCAGACTCTTCATCTTAGAGGAGAACAGTGTTACCATCTTCGGAATCGTAATGGACTTCTTGTCCTCGGCAATCAGAACTGTGTACAGTGCAGCCACACCTGCGATGAAGAACAGCAGGCACTTGGAGAAGGAGGATGCACCTGCTTCGCCCAGACGGCTTGCAATGAAATCTGCACATACGGAGTCAACAATGAACGGTACGAGAATGATAATGGGCAGCAGCAGACCCTTCCAGCCTGTTTTGAAGGTTTCCTTCAGACTCGGAATGTCTTCCTTTGCCATGGGCTTTACCTTGTAGTACTTGCAGAATGCCCATACCTGCAGCATACGCTGAACGATGAAGTACAGAGCAATACCCCAGAGAATTACCCAGAACTGGCCCGAGGTCACACCGCTGTTGGGATACAGTGCCATGAACGCACCCAGTGCACCTACAATATTGGAGCTGGGAGGAATCATATTGCCCATGTAGCTGGCAACGGATTCTACGTTTGCAGCCAGCTCCGGCGGAAAACCGGACTTCTTCATTGCAGGGATGGTAATAACACCCGTTGCCATAACGTTGCCGGGGCCGGAACCGGACAGTGCACCCATAAAGCTGGATGCGATGATGGATGCATAGCCTGCACCACCCGTCACTCTGCCGAGCAGCGACAGAATCAGATAAACACAGCTGTCAATTACCTTGGTGTGGGTCAGAAGCTGCGACATTGCAACGAACACGATCATCGAATAGAGCAGGGAGGTATTCAGTGCACCATCAACGTACACGAAAATGTTCTCCCATGTGCCGGTAATACCCACCAGCAGGATAAAGCTGAGGAACAGAGCCTCGTAAACAGGGCGTTTTACCCATACGAACCATGCGATTACGAATACGAGCATAATCGCCAAATAGATGACTGCGTTTGGAATCATAATTTTTTCTCCTTTTCGTTTTTTTCATACTATTCCCGTATGGAAATGTATGAGATGGATTTTATGCCGTTTTACGGCATAAAATGGCGGGTGCGTCAGCACACGCTCTCAATCAAACTATTAAGGTAGTTTGATTGAGAATTAGTATCAGATGTTGTCATTTGCTTCTGCTTTCGCAGCAGAAATATCAGTCAATGCGTCATTCCACCTCCCTTTTCCAAGCAAACGGTACCTCCGCCTGCATCCATTCTCGTTTTGCAGGAAAGTAACGCTGTTTTCATATCAGTCCGTTTGCTTCACCTCCACAGCACAGGCAATGAACTCCTGTTCCGCCTGTGATAAAAACTGTTCCTTACGATAGAAAAGACAAATTCTTCTCCTGTAAGCAGTTGCCCATTTCGGATATTTCTCCACCGGAAGCTCCAGAAACCGAATCTCCCGATTCTGCTCCTTGGTTCCAAACCGGGCAATATAGGAAGGAACCAAAGTAGCTCCCAATCCTCGTTTTGCAAACGCCAGTGCCGTTTCAATGGACTGACACTCAATCTCGGGCTTATTGGCACCGATCGCTTCTGCGATCTCCTGCGTGATGTGCCACATCGCCTGCCCCTTTCCCGTACTGATCAGCGGCGTGGTCAGCAGCACATCCAGTGCGGAAATATTGGCATATTGTTCCGTATTCGGTACTGCCAGAAGAATGTTCTCATCGAACAAATGCACCTGGGAAAATTCCTCAGTGCCCTCGTCCAGCCAGCTGATCATCAGATCAAGCTCACCCTGTGCCAGCTGCCTGTTCAATTCCGAGGAAACTCTTTCCTCGATCACCACACTGCCGCTGGGATTTTTCTGCTTATAAGCGGCAACGATGGCTGGCATCATGTACGGAGATCGTGTGGGGCTGATACCAATGCGGACAACCGTATTCTTTTCCAGCTTGAGATCCTGCATCTGTTTTTGCAGCTGCCGCTCCAGACTCAGCACTCTCACGCCCGTTTCGATATACCGCCTGCCCGCTAACGTCAATCGTATGGGTATCGTACTGCGGTCAAACAATTCGATTCCCAGATCCGTCTCCAGCTTCTTAATGTATCGGCTCAATGTCGGCTGGGCTATCTGCAACGCCTCCGCCGCCTGCGAAAATCCCCCGTGCTGTGCGATCGCAATCATATATTCATAGGATTTCATACAGGACATATGCACCACCTTCCTTATTTGATAAAACTTTATTGATATGCATCATAACATTTTTGTTATAACCAAGTCCGTAAATGGCAGGGATAACGGGAGCGTTATCCCTGATATTTTTTCTATTCCGTCAGACCCGGAAGCAGATCATGACGCATAATGTCAACACCATTTTCGTCAATGATCCTTGCACGTTCCACAACGTTCCTGTGCTTGCAGTTGAATTCCTCCAGACTATCGGCAACAATGGTAAAACCTGCAATTCTGTCACTGCTGCTGGTAACGCCGCTGACAACCATACCCTTCGGACGCAGACAGTGATATTCTGCAATAATGCCCTCCTGCTGCAGTTCCTCGAAGCCCTCCAGATGATCAAACACACCGGGATTGCAGTAAACAAAGTCATTGACCACATATTTATGGCTGGGCGGCCGGATATCCAGTTTCGGTCTGATGCCCATTGTCAGATCAACCACGGCACCGATCACATCAAATCCGCTGACGTGCTTGATCAGGATATACTTCATATTTCCGCCGGTACGGGCACAGAATTCAAGAACGGAAACCTGCTTGCCATTATGGATCATCTGTATCAGCATGGGGCAGTTTTTCAGTCCGAATGCATCTGCGATCTGCTGTGCAACCGCCTGAATCTGCTCCAGAATCACGTCATTTGCGACTGCGGGATATTTTCCACGGAAGATGATGAAGCGATCTGCGTCATTGATCTTATCGCTGTTGGATACGCACAGGAGATGTGCCTTGCCATCCTCCACATAAATATCTACGCTAATTTCCTCACCCTCACAGAATTCCTCCACGATCACGCCGCCGGAACGGCTGATCTGTGCGGCTTCTGCAAAGCAGACTGCCAGTTCCTCATCATTCCAGACCTTACGCACGCCCTTGGAGCTGTACGCATCCACGGGCTTGATGACAATCGGATAGGAAAGCGTTCTGATCTGTTCCCAGTCAAGCTCGGTCAGTTCCACATAACGGGAAGTCGGAATATTGTTTTCCCGGAAGATCCGCTTCATATCACGCTTATCGGATACACGTACTGCTGTTTCATAATCAATATACCACGGCAGTCCCAGCATTTCCGAAACCTGTGCAACCACAAGCAACACCTGATCGGCACAGCAGGTAATCAGGAAATCCACTTCCTCCTCAACAGCGATCTTCTTGACCGCCTCAATATCGAAAATGTTGACCTGATAGAATTTATCCGCATAGGGGCGGGCGATCGGATGTTCATTTCCGTCCGCCAGAATTGCTGTCACATTGCGTTTCTGCAGTTCCTGAATCAGGACGATCTGCGGCAATCCCCCAGCCAGTACAAGAGCCTTCATAAATCTGCTCCCTCACTTTCGCTGCTTATTCGTAATCTCTTACTATTGATATGCACTACCGGCATTTAATTACCCAGTCTATCACCGTACATCTGCTCGTAATAATTCTGGTATTCACCGGAAATGATGGTTTCCCACCATTCCTTGTTATCAAGATACCACTGGATCGTTTTCTTGATGCCGTCTGCAAACATCGTTTCGGGGAGCCAGCCAAGTTCGTTGTGGATCTTTGTCGGATCAATCGCATAACGCATATCATGTCCCTTACGATCGGTCACATAGGTGATCAGGCTCTCAGGCTTGCCCAGTTCCTTGCAGATGATCTTTACAATGTCAATATTTGCCATTTCGTTATGGCCGCCGATATTGTAAACCTCACCGACACGGCCCTTATGAATGATCAGGTCAATTGCCTTGCAGTGATCCTCCACATACAGCCAGTCCCGAACATACAGCCCTTCCCCATAGACAGGCAGAGGCTTGCCATTCAGGGCATTGGCGATCATCAGGGGGATCCGCTTCTCAGGGAAATGATAGGGGCCATAGTTATTGGAGCAGCGGGAGATGGTGACG
>JAZNUR010000161.1:0-3758 GCA_045592405.1 Oscillospiraceae bacterium | reverse complement strand
GCAAAAAGAAAGCTTTGCAAAGACTATTCGGACGGTCTGATTTCCAACGGCGGCATTTCGACAGATGTTTTCAAGGAGCAGCTTGGCGAAGATACCACGAGAGATTTCTTTGATCAAGTCCTCTTTGGTACAGAGCATTACGGCAAATGACGGTATGCTCCGAACCCTTTGGGAAAGAAGTTTCACATGAATCGAGAAAAGAAGGCTGTGGAATCCGCAGTCTTCTTTTTCATATCATACAATTCGCCTCTATAAGGAAAAAAGCACAGAAGGGCTGCTTAACGATGTTTCACAATATTACAGGCGGCTTTTTGCTATGTATATCTTGAAAATGTCGATGGAATGTAGTATAATATAGGCGGACAGACCAGAAAAGAAGATTTCAAATAACAGAGAATCTGAAAGGCGGTATCATAATGGTATATAGTTTTACTGCTATCATTCACACCGAGGGTAAGCGGAATTTTATTGAGATACCCTTTGATGTATGGGAGGAAACAGGCTTAAAGGGAAACATTCCGTGCCGCATAGCCATCGAGGAATGTTCTTTTGAGTGTAAACTCATTCCGAAAGGAAGTGGTAGATATTTTATTCCTGTATCAAAGGCGTGTTTATCTGTTCTTGCATTGGGAAAAGAATATGAAATCAAAATGGAGCCAATAGCTGCCTTATCAAGAATCAACCATGACAGCCCCTATTCCAAAAAGAATCCCGTCCGAAAAATTGATGACATTACGCCAATCCCAAGTCAAGATGGGCTGTGCGGACAGCACTGTGTTTCCATGCTTGCAGCTGTGCCGCTTTCGGATGTAGTCGGATTGATGGGAAAAGAGAAAGTATCCTGGTCAAAGATATTGGAAGCATTGGACTATTATGGAATATCCTACGCATCCAAAGCGATTTATACCAAGGGCAATGCTTGCCTGTTGCCTGTGTGCTGTATCGTGAATAATGATAATAGATTTGTTCTCTGGTATAAGGGTTCCTTTTTCGGCGTGCGGGAGGTTGACCCGAAGAAAACCAAAAGTTATATTGAGATTTTTACAGAATGATAGTATGATTAATCCCATTTCATCAAACTGAATATCATTACAAAGCCGTCCGTGTAAAATCACAGACGGCTTTCTGTTTTAGGCGAAGGTGCAGTTGCCTTGCAAAAATTTTTTCAAAAACCTATTGACAAATCCTAATAAATGGTATATAATATTATCAAGGTGATATTAACACCTTGATAATAACAAAAGGAGGGCTTATGCTGAACCGATCAGAAGAAAAGATCTTCCTCGAAAATTATAACATCGAGGACTACGACAGACCGTCCGTTACCGTTGATATTGCGGCGTTTTCGATCCGTTCGGACGAAAACGAAAACTACAAACGAGATTCCGTTCAGAAGCTTTCTCTCCTTCTGATACAAAGAGGCGTTCATCCCTATAAAGACTGCTGGGCACTTCCCGGAGGCTTTGTCAGAAGGGGGGAAACCCTTGAGGAATGTGCCATGAGAGAAATCACAGAGGAAACAGGAATCACCCCTGATGCACTCATGCCCGATGCTGTATTCAGCAGTCCCGGCCGTGACCCGAGAGGATGGATCATCTCAAGTACCTTTGTTTCGGTGATAAGCGAGGAAAATCTCAATGCTCACGGCGGCGATGATGCAGCGGACGCAAAGTGGTTTGATGTGGAATTTACTGTAAACGGTGAGGATACAGTGCTTGTGCTTCGCTCTGGGGAAAGTCTCATAACGGCAAAGCTCAGAATGAAATCCGTAAAATTCGGCTACCCAGACTTCGAAATCATCGACAGCGGAGGTCTTGCATTTGACCATGCCGAAATGATTGCCTGTGCACTTTATCGTCTCAGAAGCATGATTGAGAATTTCGATATTATCTTCGATTTTCTCCCCGAGAAATTCACACTTTCTGCCCTGCAGAGAGTGCAGGAGGCGATACTGAATATGCCCCTTTTGTCTGCGAATTTCCGCAGAAAGGCATCACCCTATATTGAAGAAACCGACGAATATCTGACAGGTGCAGGACACCGTCCCGCAAAACTTTTCAGAAGAAAACAAGGAGGATAACACCATGAAAAAGACTTTGATCGTAATTGATATGCAGAATGACTTCATCGACGGCTCACTCGGTACTGCCGAAGCTGTTGGTATTGTAGAGAATGTAAAGGCGAAAATGGATGCGTACAAAGCCGCAGGCGATGAAATTATATTCACAAGAGATACTCACGGCGAAAATTATCTTGATACTCTCGAAGGGAAAAAGCTTCCCGTTGTGCACTGCATTAAGGGCACGCAGGGCTGGGAAATTTCCGAAAAGCCCTGCACGGAGGGCTGTGATATCATTGACAAGCCAAGCTTTGGCTGGACAAAATGGAATGAAAGAAGCTTTGAGGAAATCGAGCTTGTGGGGCTTTGTACCGACATCTGCGTTATCTCAAACGCTCTTATACTGAAAGCTTTCTTCCCCGAAGCTGAAATCACCGTTGACGCTTCATGCTGTGCGGGCGTAACGCCCGAAACGCACAATGCGGCTCTTGCGGCAATGAAAATGTGCCAGATCAATGTGATTGGAGAGTGATCTATAATGCTTAAAATCAACGGCAGAGAAATCGTGCCGGGAAGCTTTCCCGACGGTACGCTTTTAGTAAAGTATGCACCTGAAAAAGACTGCGGATATGCCGAAATTGACTGGTACTATGAAGATGACCGAGAGCTTGTAACACTCATGTACCTCACAAAGCACCTGAATGCTCACGGAATGGGTAGGATCAAACTGTTCATGCCCTATATTCCCAACGCACGACAGGATAGGGTGAAATCTGACGAGGACGTTTTTACGCTGAAATATTTTGCACAAGTGATAAATTCTTTGAATTTTGAATCGGTAACAGTTCTTGACCCTCACTCAACTGTAAGTGAAGCTCTGATTGACAGGCTTGTTGTTCAGACACCGAAAGAAAACGTCCGCAGAGTAATCGGCGAAATTACGCAGAATGAAGGTGCTGAGCCGTTTATGTTTTATCCCGATGAGGGTGCTTCCAAAAGATATTCGGGAATGGTAACGCTCCCATATGCTTTTGGTATCAAGAAGCGTGACTGGAAAACAGGAAAAATCCTCGGACTTGATGTGTCGGGCAATATTGAGGAAATCAGGGGTAAAAGCGTACTCATCGTTGACGATATATGCTCAAAAGGCGGCACATTTCTCTTCTCGGCAAAAAAACTGAAGGAGCTTGGTGCGGAGCATATTTATCTTTACATCTCCCACTGTGAAAAAGCAATCCTCAGCGGTGAACTCATTACAAGCGGTCTTATTCAGAAGATCTTCACAACGGACAGTATCTGCAATTTTGAGCATGAACTCATAAATATCATACCATGCGGAAAAGGAGCTGAAAACCATGAAAATTATTAACCCCATGCTTCTGTGCGACTTCTATAAAACAGTCCACAGCGATATGATCAATCCGAAAATGACAAAGTCCATGTCCTACTACACACCACGAATGAGCAGAGTAAAACGCTGGGATACGGTAGTCATGTTCGGACTTCAGATGTTCTGCAAGACATGGCTTATCGACTATTTCAACGACAATTTCTTTGCTCTTCCCGAAGATGAGGTCGTTGCGGAATATGAAAGAGTACTCGACGCTTCACTGGGAAAGGGGATATACAGCTCGGAGAAAATCAGAAAGCTTCACCGTCTGGGATATCTTCCTGTTGAAATCATTGCACTTCCCGAAGG
>JAZNUR010000160.1:0-16700 GCA_045592405.1 Oscillospiraceae bacterium | reverse complement strand
AGGCAAGTTTGCGGATGAGTATATTAAGCTGCTTGGTATCAAGACTGCATCAGCTGATACGCCGATCAAATCACTTTCGGGAGGTAACCAGCAGAAGGTTATACTTGCAAGATGGCTTCTGACACATCCGGATTATCTGATCCTTGACGAGCCGACAAGAGGTATCGACGTCGGTACGAAGATTGACATCCAGAAGCTTGTGCTCAAGCTCGCTTCTGAGGGCATGAGCGTCACCTTTATTTCTTCCGAAACGGATGAAATGCTCCGTACCTGCTCACGTCTGGTTGTCATGAGAGACAGAAAGGTCGTAGGAGAGCTTTCGGGCGATGAACTGACACAGAATATGATTATGGCGACGATCGCCGGAGGTGAGGAAGCATGAGTGAAAGATATATCAAGGAAAAGGGGATTGGCGGTTTCTTCAAGAACCTGTTCAGACATCAGATTTTCATCCCGATCGCTGCACTTTTGCTGCTTGCGATCTTCAATCTGATCGTTGACCCTTCATTCTTTAAGATCACACTGGGATATTCCAGTGACGGATTTCCGGTTCTGTCCGGAAATCTGATGACCATCATTGACTACGGCTCCGAGCTTGCCATTCTGGCAATCGGCATGACGCTGGTAACTGCTGCTTCCGGCGGACAGGATATCAGTGTGGGTGCAGCCATCGCCATCAGCGGCAGCGTGGTGCTGCGTGTACTCTGCGGAACGGATTCCCGTCCCGAAGTGCTGCAGGCTCCCATTATCGTAGCATTTCTCGTAAGCTGCGTGGTTGCAATGCTGTTCGGTGCATTCAACGGCACGCTGGTAGCGTATTTCAAGATCCAGCCCATGGTAGCGACTCTGATCCTCTTCACAGCAGGTCGTTCCATCGCAGCATGGATCAACAACAACGAACTGCCGATCGTTTCCGACAAGACCTTTACATACTTCGGCGGCTTCATTCCCGGTATTCCGATCCCCACGCCGTTCTTTATCGCACTGATCTGCATGGCGGTCATTGCATTGGCACTGAAATTCACCAATCTCGGACTCTATGTACAGTCCGTCGGCATCAATGAAAAATCCTCCCGTCTGAACGGTCTGAATCCCCAGATGATCAAGTTCATCACCTATGTGATTCTCGGTCTGTGCGTGGCAGTGGCAGGATTCATCAAGGTAAGCCGTCTGTCATCCATCAACTACTCCGTTATTGCGAAGGACATTGAAATGGATGCCATCCTTGCAGTTGCACTGGGCGGAAACGCACTCAGCGGCGGTAAGTTCAACATGACAGCTTCCATTCTCGGTGCTTATGTTATCCAGTTCCTCACGACTACTCTTTACAAAATGGAAGTGCAGTCCGACGCACTTTCCGCATACAAGGCTATTGTTGTAATTGTACTCGTAGTCATGAGTGCACCTGTTGTAAGAGAAAAAATGTCTTCCCTGTGGAAGAAGATCACGGGCGGCAAACCGGCAAAGACGCAGGTTTAGTCCGACTGCATCTTACAATAATGAAATGGAGGAGTAACTATGTCGTTTTCAAACAAATTACGCAATAGAATCGGCAGCATGACGGATACCAATTTGCTGACATCCATCACCATTGTGGTATTCTTCATCATGTATCTGGGTGCGATTCTGTTTCTTGGCGAAGGCTTTCTGAAACCCCAGACATTTTTCAATATGCTGAATGCAAATGCGGCACTGATCATTCTTTCCTGCGGCATGAGTCTTGTCATGATCACCGGCGGTATTGATATTTCCGTTGGCGGCGTAACGGCACTGGTTTGTATGTGCTGTGCGGTGTTCCTGGATCACCATGACGGTAATGTCATTGGTGCGATCCTGATCTCCATCGGTATCGGCCTTGCATTCGGTCTGGTTCAGGGTTATCTGATTTCCTATCTGGAGATCCAGCCCTTCATCGTCACACTGGCAGGTATGTTCTTTGCCCGTGGTATGACGACGATTGTCAATACCAATCCCTTCAACGTTGCAAATGAGGAATTCGTTGCACTGAAGGAAACCCGTATCATCATTCCCTTCTTGGGTTCCTACAATAAGGCAGGAAATTATGTCAACGCCTACATTGAAATTGGCGTAATCGTAGCACTGCTCATCGTTGCAGTACTGTTCTTTGTACTCAAGTGGACAAAGACCGGCCGTAATTTCTATGCAGTCGGCGGCAACAGACAGAGTGCTCTCATGCTGGGTGTCAATGTCAAGAAGACCACATTTATTTCCTATCTGCTTTGCGGACTGCTGGCAGGTATCGGCGGCTTTGTATACTTCATGCACGTTGGCTCCGGTTCTGCTTCCCACGCATCCGGTGCGGAAATGAATGCAATCGCATCTTCCATCATCGGCGGCACCATGCTGACAGGCGGTGTTGGCAACATCATCGGCACATTGTTCGGCGTAATGTCCCTCGCACTGATTCAGAATATCGTATCTTCCGTTGGTCTGGATCAGGCATGGTGGACGGGTATCACCATCGCAGCTATGCTCTGCCTGTTCCTCGTGATCCAGAGTATTGTAATGTCCAGAAAGTCCAAGTCCGCTGCAACTGCTGATGAAACTGCAGCTGCACCAAAGAAGGGGTAGAACTATGGATAGAATGACACAGATCACACAGATCAGAACAGGCAAAACCGCCATCGGTATGGAGTTTGGTTCCACAAGAATCAAGGCAGTGCTGATCGGCAGCGATTCCAAGCCGCTGGCAGCCGGTACTTACGACTGGACAAACAGCCTCGAAAACGGAATCTGGACATATTCTCTTGAGGAAGTATGCAAGGGAATGCAGGGCTGCTTTTCAGCATTGATTGCGGATGTCAAAGCAAAGTACGGTGTTGCACTTGAAACAACTGCCTGCATCGGCGTTTCCGCTATGATGCACGGTTATCTTGCATTTGATGAGGACAACCAGATTCTGGTGCCCTTCCGTACATGGCGTAACACCATGACGGAGCAGGCTGCGGATGCAGTGACAAAGGAATTTGGCTTCAATATTCCCCAGCGTTGGAGCATTGCCCATCTGTATCAGGCAATTCTCAACGATGAACCCCATGTATCCCGTGTGCATTTCCTGACAACGCTTGCCGGCTATGTGCACTGGATTCTGACAGGGGAAAAGGTGATCGGTATCGGTGACGGTTCGGGTATGTTCCCGGTCGATCCGGAAACCGGAAATTATAATCAGACAATGCTTGCGAAATTTGCAAATCTGACAAAGAATACGCCATTCACGCAGAATCTTGCCGATGTGCTTCCGGCCATCGTTCCTGTAGGCGAATGTGCGGGCACATTGACAGAAGTCGGTGCAAGACTGCTTGACCCCACCGGTACGTTCAAGGCAGGCGTTCCGTTCTGTCCGCCCGAGGGTGACGCACAGACAGGTATGGTTGCCACAAACAGCATCGCTCCCCGCACGGGTAATATTTCCGCCGGCACGTCCATTTTTGCAATGGCAGTACTGGAGCGTGACCTTTCGGCGGTTTATAAGCAGATCGACATTGTTACCACGCCCTGCGGTCATCCCGTAGCGATGGTGCACTGCAACAACTGCACAACGGATCTGGATGCGTGGATCGCAATGTTCGGCGAAACACTGAAGATGTTCGGTGCCGATGTCAAAAAGGCGGAGCTTTATGACAAGCTCTATGCCGCAGCATTGTCCGGAAAGCCGGATTGTGACGGCATTCTAAGCTACAACTATTATTCGGGCGAGCACGTGACCGAATTTACAGAGGGCAGACCGCTTATGATGCGTACTCCCAATTCGGAATTCTCAATCGCCAATCTCATGCGAAGCCTGATTTATTCGTGCATGGCAACGCTTAAAATCGGAATGGACATTCTGATGAATGAGGAAAAGATCACACTGCAGAAAATTTATGCACATGGCGGTCTGTTCAAGTCCCCCGTAACCGGCCAGCGTTTTCTGGCATCCGCACTGGGCGTTCCCGTAACGCTCATGGATTCCGCAAGCGAAGGCGGTGCATGGGGTATTGCCCTGCTTGCTGCATATCAGGCAAGAGAGGATAAGGGCGAAAGCCTTGCAGATTATCTCAACCGCTGCGTTTTTGCAGGCATGAGCGGTACCAGCATGGATCCTTACGGCGAAGATGCAGAAGGTTTTGCAGAATACATGAAGGCATACAGAGCAGGACTTGCCGTTGAACAGGCGGCTGTAACTGCCAATACAGATTAAGGAGGTTATTTCATATGAAATTCTGGTTTATTACAGGTTCCCAGTCCCTTTATGGCGAGGAGACCCTGCGGCAGGTTGAGGAGGATTCCAAGGTAATCGTTGCAGGCCTCAAGCTCCCGTTCCCCGTTGAATACAAGATGACAGCAAAGACACCTGCTGAGATCGAAGCCATCATCAAGGAGGCAAACTATGATGATGAGTGTGCAGGTATCATCACATTCTGTCATACATTCTCTCCGTCCAAGATGTGGATCAACGGCTTTGCAAAACTGCAGAAGCCCTGGCTGCATCTCCACACCCAGTTTAAGGACTATATCCCGAACGAAGAGATCGACATGGACTATATGAACCTGCATCAGTCCGCACACGGTGACCGTGAGCACGGCTTCATTGGTGCTCGTATGCGTACACCCCGCAGAGTTGTGGCAGGACACTGGATGGATGAAAAGGTACAGGCAAAGATTGCTGACTGGCAGAGAGCAGCAGTCGGCGTTGCATTCAGCCGCAGCCTGAAGATCGTTCGTTTTGGCGATAATATGCGTGAAGTAGCGGTAACAGAGGGCGATAAGGTTGAAACACAGATCAAGCTCGGCTGGCAGGTAAATACATGGGCAGTGGGCGATCTGGTAGAAGAAATGAATCAGGTAACAGAGGAAGAGATCGACGCTCTGATGGAAGAATATGCAGCGGTTTACGACTTTGACGAGAAGGATACCGAGGAAATTCGTTACCAGGCTCGTGAAGAAATCGCAATGGAGCGTATTCTTGTCAGAGAGGGTGCAATGGCATTCTCCAACACCTTCCAGGATCTGCACGGTATGCGTCAGCTTCCCGGACTTGCAACACAGCACCTCATGTCCAAGGGCTACGGCTACGGCGGCGAGGGTGACTGGAAGACAGCCGGCATGACAGCCATTATCAAGGCAAAGTATCCCGATGGTGCAACCTCTTTCATGGAGGACTACACCTATGATTATCAGCATGAGCTGATTCTTGGTTCCCATATGCTGGAGGTTTGCCCGACCGTGGCAGCAACCAAGCCGAGAATTGAGGTGCATCACCTCGGCATCGGTGGCAAGGAACCGCCGGCACGTCTGGTATTCGAAGGTCTTGCAGGCAAGGCAATTGCAGTTTCTCTGATCGACATGGGCGGCAGAATGCGTCTGATCGCACAGGAAGTAGAGTGCGTAAAGCCCTTCCAGAGTATGCCGAATCTTCCTGTTGCAAGAGTAATGTGGAAGCCCGCTCCGGATTTCCTCACCGGTATGGAATGCTGGATCCTTGCAGGCGGTGCACACCACACGACACTGTCCTACGAGATCAATGCGGATGTACTGCGTGATTTCGCAAGAATCATGGGCATTGAGTTTGTTTCCATCAATGCAGCGACCGATATTTATGCTCTGGAAAAGGAGCTTATGCTTGGTGATGTAATATGGAGATAAAGGAACTGAAAGAACGTGTCCTGAGAGCCAATCTTCTGCTTCCGAAGTATGGACTTGTTACTTTCACATGGGGCAATGTCAGCGAATTTGACCGTGAAACCGGCCTTGTTGCCATCAAGCCCAGCGGTGTGGAATATGATGTGATGACAGCGGATGACATTGTGGTTCTCGATCTCAACGGCAATGTGGTGGACGGCAAGCTCCGCCCCTCCAGTGATGCTCCGACGCATCTGGAGCTGTACCGCAAGTTCGAAGGAATCGGCGGCATTGTTCATACTCACAGCAGATATGCAACGGCGTTTGCACAGGCAGGACGGGGTATTCCGCCGCTTGGCACGACGCACGGCGACTATTTCTACGGAGAAATCCCCTGTACCAGAAGCATGACGCCCGAGGAAATCGCAGGAGAGTATGAGCTGGAAACGGGCAAGGTTATCGTAGAATGCTGCCCCGATTATGCGGATATTCCCGCAGCATTGGTTGCAAACCACGCACCCTTTGTCTGGGGCAAGGATGGTCACGAGGCAGTACACAATGCCGTTGTACTGGAGGAGCTTTCGGCAATGGCTTGGCTGACGCTCACCATCAACCCTTCCGTTGCGAATATGAGCCAGAATCTGCTTGACAAGCACTATCTGCGTAAGCATGGTGCAAATGCATATTACGGGCAGAAGTAATTGAAAAAATTAGAATCCCCCTGCACAGCAGGGGGATTTTTGTTTCTATCAGGATTCCGTTTCCGTTGGAGCTTCCGTTTCCTCCGTGACTTCTTCAGTTGGGATTGCCGTCGGTTTTTCAATCTCCTCCGGTTCTTCACCATCAAGGAAATACGCTGCCGTATCACCCAGCGTCAGCACTGCTTCGGAATTATAAAACGCCACCATGTCATCCGCAGAGGTGTATTTTTCGGAAAACTGTCCGTCCTCGCCAATCAGATATTGACCGTACCACAGTCCGAAAAAGCTCCAGATGCAGTTGTCACGGAACATATCATTCATATTCGGCACACTGCTTGTTTCGCTCAGGGCAAGCATTTTTTCGCCGCCCGTCATTCTCGACAGCAGAACGAACTGTTCATAACGGCTGCTGTAAGCGGTTTCCTCCGGCAGGTAAATATCCAGAGAGGCAATGTCATACATATCCGCATCCACCAGATAATCCTCACTTTGACCGTTCCAGATCCAGATGAGATTGTTCAGCTCGTGATATTCCGTCATTCTCGTGTACAGGAGCTTCCAGAGCCAGCGATAGGCATTCGGGCCGTCGCTGCCCCACCAGAACCAGTCGCCGCTTGCTTCGTGCAGCGGACGCCAGAGAACGGGAATGTCCTTTTCTGCAAGGATTTTCAATTCTTGCGAAACGCTGTCAATATCACGCAGAATGGTGTAGCATTCTTCCGTGATTTCCTCGTTGTCGTAAAGCTCGTCAATTTCATCCTGATCGAGCAGGGCAAGATCCTTATCCGTCAATGCGTCCATCAGGGAGAAATCCGTATCCTTGGCATACACGGAGCTTACGCCCGTGGGGGCATCCCAGTGCCACATCAGTCCCACAATGCCGCCACGCTCCGCCCAGCTTTCGCTTGCAGCGATGGCGTTGCTCTTTGTTGCAGTACTGTTTTGGGTATATCCCTCCAGATCGCCGAAACGAATGGCGGGTTTTTTTCCCGTCAGGCTGAAGATCAGATCCGCCTCTGTGTTCGTGTCGCCTGCCGCATACTGTCCTGTCAGCATTTTAACGCCGTAGTGCATACTCATGTAATCCATGAGCTTTTGCGTGTTTTCGGAGGCGTTTTTATTGGAAAGATCATAGGATTCACGGTATTCCATCTGATACATTTCCTTGAAATCGGAAATCTCAAAATAGTCCAGTGCAAAATGTCCGTCAATCTCATCAATGGACAGTGTGATCTCGCCCTTCGGGAGATATACGCCCGAGAAAGTGACACGCACGAAATGACCGCTTTCTTCAATTGTAAAGTCGCCGATCCTCTCACCGTTGACCAGCAGTGCATTCGTCACCACCGTGTCGGCACAGACGCTGATGGTAATGTCATAATGCTGTGCCGCTTCAATCGTGCAGGATGCCTGCACCATATCACCGGGATTCGCCTCAAAGCCCGCAAGATAGCCGTCGCCGCTGAATCCCGTGCGGATATTTTCCACGATCAGAAGCCCTGTGAAAACCGCATCCTCCGCTTCCAGCAGAATATTGGTGTTCTGTATTTCGATCGGGGGGACATCCAGTTCCACGACCGGAAAGCTTGGCCCCGTCATTTCCGTTGGCTCTGTTTCCTCCGTGGTATTTTCCGTGGCATCATCCGAGGATTCCAGCGTTACGCTGGAGCCGGAAGGATTTCTTCGGGAACGTGAGATCATCTGCCACACAGTCGTTACGCCGACGGCAACGATAACCACCACGATCGCTGCGATCAGCAGCCATTTTTTCTTGTTCATATTCTCGCTCCTATGCTTTGACGAAGTACACTGCTCCGCATTCGGTGTCAAACTGTACCGTTCCGTCTTTTAATTTTGCATTGACAGGGGTATGATCCGCACGCAGCACGCTGACAACGCCGTTTGTCCGCAGGCGGCAGACGGTATTGGCGAAAGAGCGGATCTGAGCTGATGTCAGCTTACCGTTCTGCCATGTCATATCCACCTCAAAGCCGCCCCTTGCACGAAGACCACGGATGCAGCCGTCCGCCCATTCCTCCGGAAGTGCGGGGAGAAGCTGCAATTCACCGCTGTGACTCTGCAGCAGAGCTTCTGCAATGCCGGCACCGCCGCCGAAATTACCGTCAATCTGGAACGGCGGGTGGGAATCCAGCAGATTGGGGTTGGTTGAATGTGCCAGCAGCTTGTGCAGATTCTCATACACCATCTGACCGTCCAGCAGTCTTGCCCACATATTCATGATCCACGCACGGCTCCAGCCAGTATGACCGCCGCCGTGAATCAGCCGTCGGATCATGGTTGCTCTTGCCGCTGCTGCGAGTTTCGGTGTTTTCTGCGGTGTGATCAGGTCGGCGGGATGCAGTGCAAAGAGTTGAGAAATATGGCGGTGACCGATTTCCACTTCATCATAATCCTCTGCCCATTCCATGATCTGTCCATATTTGCCGATGCTGACAGGGGGGAGCTTCGGCAGCATTCCTGCAAGGGTTTGTGCAAGCTCCTGCCGCTTCCCGAGAATACGGGATGCGTCAATTACGTTTTGGAACAGCACTGTGATCAGCTGCGTATCCATGGAAGGCCCGATGCAAAGGCTGCCCTTCGTGCCGCCCTGTGTCAGGTAGGTGTTTTCGGGGGAAACGGATGGCCCTGTAACAAGCTGACCGTGTTTGTTTTCAAAGAGGTAATCCGTAAAGAATTCCGCCGCCTCACAAAGTGCGTCAAAATGTGCTTTCAGAAACGCCTCATCCTGTGTGAAATGGTAGTGCTCAAAAATATGCAGGCAGAGCCATGCCGCACCCATCGGCCAGATCGTTGCCGGCATCCAAAGATCCTGTGGTGCACAATCACCCCAGATATCCGTGTTGTGGTGGCAGCAGAATCCCTTGGCATGGTACATTTCCTGTGCTGTTTTTCTGCCATGCGGCCGCATACGTTCGATCAGATCGAACAGGGGCAGGTGGCATTCGGAAAGATTGCCGCTTTCCGCACCCCAGTAATTCATCTCGGTGTTGATATTGATGGTGAACCGACAGCCCCATGCCGGCCGCATATCCTGATTCCAGATGCCCTGCAGATTCATGGGCTGTGTGCCTGCACGGCTTGCAGAGATCATCAGATAGCGGCTGTAATTGTAGTACAGCACCATGAGCTTATTGTCATGGATATGACCGCTGCACTCTTTGTTATCCACATCACTGCCACGCAGACGTAAAATTCTTTCGTCCGTGGGGAGTTTTTCGGCTTCACCGCCGCTGTTGTCCGACAGTGTGAATTTCACACGGTCGTAGAGTGCCGTGTAATCTGCAATATGTGCCGCAAGGAGCTGCTGTGCAAGCTCCGCCACCGTTCCCGCATTATCCGTAACAGCGTGCAGACGTTCAAGTGCCTTTGCAAGATAGGCATCCCCGTGGTAAAAATTGGTTTCCGTCGTCAAAAGCAGCAATGCTTCATCGGCATCGTGTACCTCCAGCGAATGACCGATGGTTTCCACCGTGCCGCCCGTTGTCAGGACGGTCATGCCTGCGGCAAAGAAAATGCCGCTGCGGCTTCCCGTTCCGCCGGTGTAGAGGATGGTGTTGTTCTCCACAGGGCGGTTGTCATCGTAGTAATCATCCCGTCCGTCGATGGCTGCACAGAAATGCAGCTTGCCGCAGGTATCGGCAGTCAGGTGCATCACGAGCATCTGTGCCGGATGGGAAACATAAATTTCTCGTTTGAAATGCACGCCTGCGTCATCGTGGAAGGAAACGCCTGCCACAGCACGGTTCAGATCAAGCGTGCGGATGTACTCACGGGGTTTACCCGTGAAATCGAATTGTATGTTCAGTTCGCCAAGCGGCATATAATGGCGGGAATCTTTCGGTACACCCTGCATTTTCCGGAATGCGAGCTTCTCAGCCTCGGTGATTTTTTCCTCCAGAAGCAGCCGGCGGATCTCAGTGAATCCCTCGTAGGCACGGGGGTTGATTCGCTCACGTCTGCCGCCTGAATAAATGGAATCCTCATTAAGCTTGATGGTTTCTGCGGCTGCACCGCCGAACACCATGCCGCCGATCCTGCCGTTGCCGATGGGCAGGGCATGGTCGAAGTCCTGTGCTGCCTTTGTGTACCAGAGTGTCTGTTCTGTATTCATAGATCCCTCCTGCGGGTATGCTGCTGCGACGATTGACACGATTATCCATTCTATTATACCACAAACCCGTGCTGAATGCAATAAATGCAGCAGAGTTTCAGATAAATGCCCAAAATTCAGGGGAAATTGCATTCCATTATGATCTTTTTGCTTTATGTATGCTGCTTCCTCTGCCGTTAACAGGGGAAGCTTGTCGAAAAAGGAATTTTGGGAGTTCCTACAGTACGCCGCCGGAGGGCTGCAGGAACGTATTTATGAGCTTACCCCCGCCGAAGGCGGGGGTAAGCTCAAGAGAAATGATAGTTCTGAGGATTCGTATCAGTGTGCAATATGCGTCAGGATGCATTCGCCGACCGCCTGACACAGCACGTCGTTTTCCTGGAATTGCGATGCAAGGAAACCATCATTCCCCTTCAGTGCGGTGCTCACGTCCACATAATGCAGCCCTTTTCTGTCCGCAAGGGAGAAAAGCTGCCTGTTCCATTCGTTCACTGCCTGTTTTTGTTCCATTTCTTCCTTTGCGGGCAGTGCGGAGAGAATGTATATGGGAGTGTCAGGATTCTTTTCCTGCAGCACTTCCATAAAATCCGATGTATCGGTCATTTCAGCGGGCGTATTCAGCCACAGGTAGATCGCCATGGGCTTCTTATCCGCAGTTTTTTTGGCGATGTTTCGCATTTCCGATTCGGACATACCGGAAACGGCATCCGGAAAAACCATCTCGGATGCCGTTTGATAATATGTTGTCAGTTCCGTTACATCGCCGATCCATACGCAGAGCTGCATATGTACATCATCCGCACGTTCGGATTCGGGAACGGGATTCACTGCTGCAGAAGGTTCGCCGGTTTGGGTTTCGACGGGAATCCCTTCCTCCTCGGATTCTTCTTCCTCCTGCTGTGAATTTGCCATGATTTCCTTTTCCCAGTAATCGGGCTGGGAGGTTGCGGAAATCAGATACAGGGTAAAGCATCCGCCGAATGCAATTGCGATCAACAGTAAAAGTACGCCAAGCTTGAAACGGATCAGCGGCTTGAATTTGCGTGCTTCCACCTTGCCGTGCTTTCTCTTTTTCTGTGCCATGTTGCTGCCTCCATCCTTTATCAACGCCCAAAGGCGGTATCATTTCTCTCAAAATTGAGCCTATACTCATTATAACCGAAACCGATTCTTTTTGCAAGGCTTTTCCCGAGGTTTTTTAGAAAATCTGTAATTTTTGTTGCAAATTCCAAAGTTCTGTAGTATAATAAGAAAAGAAGTTTATGCTCTGCCCAAAAGAGAGAAACGGCAGTACGGCATATTCGGAAACGGAGGCAATTTTATGTGTGGATTTGTAGGATTTACAGGCCAAGTTGAAAATTCCGATCAGGTCATTGAAGCTATGATGGATACGATCCGTCACAGGGGGCCGGATGCGTCGGGAATGTATGTGGACGGGGATATTGCCCTCGGACACCGCCGCCTGAGTATCATTGACATCACCGAGCAGGGCAACCAGCCGCTGTACAGTGAGGACGGCAATCTTGTACTGGTATTCAACGGCGAGATTTACAATTACCGTGAGATCCGCACACAGCTGCAAAAGCTGGGCTATCGTTTCCGCACGGAAACCGATTCCGAGGTGCTGATCTATGGCTATGCTGCCTATGGGACGAAGCTTTTGGATAAGCTGCGTGGAATGTTTGCCTTTGTCATCTGGGACAAACGGAAAAAGACGCTGTTCGGTGCAAGGGATTTCTTCGGCATCAAGCCGCTGTATTATGCAAACATGGGCGATACGTTTCTGTTCGGTTCGGAAATCAAGGCGTTTCTCAAGCACCCGAATTTCCAAAAGGAGCTTAACACCGCTGCCCTTGAGGAATATCTGACATTTCAGTATTCGGCAATGGAGGAAACTTTTTTCAAGAATGTATTTCGTCTGCAGCCCGCCCATTATTTCATCTGGAAGGATGGAAAGATGGACATTCACCGTTACTGGGATGTACAGTTCAAGGCGGACGGCAAGCCCACACTGGATGAGTGGGTGCAGCAGATTTCGGGTGTGTTTCGGGATTCCGTGGAGGCACACAAGATCGCTGACGTGGAAGTCGGTTCGTTTTTATCCAGCGGCGTGGATTCAAGCTACGCTGCCGCTGTTGCGGACGTGGACAAGACCTTTACCGTGGGATTCGGGGACGATGAGCGATATAATGAGATCGGCTGGGCGAAGGAATTTTCCCAGGCGATCGGCAAGCAGAATTTCAGCAAGGTGATCACGCCGGAAGAATACTGGGCGTCCCTCAGCCACATTCAGTATCATATGGATGAACCGCTTGCAGATCCCTCTGCGGTTGCATTGTATTTTGTCTGCGGACTTGCGGCACAGCAGCTGAAGGTAGTGCTTTCGGGTGAGGGTGCGGACGAAATTTTCGGCGGATACAATGTTTACAGTGAGCCGAATGCCACCACCTATGACAGACTGCCCAGAGGGCTAAAGCGTGCTGTCGGTAAGGCTGCGGGGATCCTTCCTGCGAAGCGTGGATTGAATTTCCTTGTCCGTAAGGGAAAGGATCTGGAGGAACGCTTCATCGGCAATGCGTATATGTTCACGCCTGCGGAACGCAAGGCACTTCTGAAAATCGAAACGGACGCACCTGCACCGCAGACCTTGACGGCACAGTATTACAAACGAGTGACGGAGCAGGATGATGTAACAAAGATGCAGTATCTGGATCTGCATATGTGGATGGCAGGGGATATTCTCCTGAAAGCCGATAAAATGAGCATGGCACATTCTCTGGAACTTCGTGTGCCGTTCCTTGACAAACAGGTCATGGCGGTTGCACAGCGGATTCCGACCAAATACCGTGTGACAAGAAAAGAGATCACCGACGAGCATACGCCCTATGTCACAAAATATGCCATGCGTCTTGCGGCAAAACAGGATACGCCGCAGGAGACTGCAAAGACTGCCGCCAAGAAAAAGCTTGGATTCCCCGTGCCGATTCGTGTGTGGCTGAAAGAGGAAAAGTATTATAGTATTGTCAAGGAACGCTTTGAAAGCGACGCAGCAAAGGCATTTTTCCATACGGAAAAGCTGCTTTCCCTGCTCGACGCCCACAGATCCGGCAAAGCCGACAACAGCCGCAAGATCTGGACGGTGTTCATGTTCCTTGTGTGGTATGGTGTGTATTTTGAGAATTGATATCATATGGGCGTGACACGTGTTCGCCCATATGGTGAATCCAAACGACAGTGAGAAGGGGGAAACCTGATATGGCAAGCAATGTTACCTACAAATACATCAAGGAAAATGCCGATATTATGGAATATATCCGTCGTGCCGACAATGAGCTGAAGGCTCTGGGCTATACGGAGCATTCCTTTGCCCATGTGGAACGGGTAGCACATACCGCCGGTGCAATTCTGACGGGTCTGGGATTTGATGAGCGAACCGTGGAGCTTGCGAAGATCGCAGGCATGATGCACGATATCGGCAACGTCATCAACCGCATTGACCATGCCCAAAGCGGTGCGGTCATGGCTTTCCGTCTGCTGGATAATATGAATATGCCGGCGTCGGAGATCAGCCAGATCATTTCCGCCATTGGCAACCATGACGAAAGCACGGGGCAGCCGCTTAACCCCATTTCCGCTGCACTCATCATCGCCGACAAGAGCGATGTGCGTCGCAGCCGTGTGCGGAACAGTGACCTGCTGACCTTTGATATCCACGATCGTGTGAACTATGCCGTGGAACGCTCCGAGGTGCATCTGAATGAAAGCAAAACCTCGGTGGTTCTGGAACTGACGATAGATTCGGCGATTTCCACTGTGGCGGAGTATTTTGAAATTTTCCTGCAGCGTATGCTGCTGTGCAAGAAAGCGGCACAGTTTCTGGGACTGAAATTCGAATTGATTATCAACGGCACGGCTGTGCTGTAATACAATTCTCTGTCAAACGATTGCTATGAATAGTATAAAAGGAGGAATGCTGAATGTTTTCTGATTTTCCGCATCTGATCGACCTCAACGACCATCCTGTTTCATGGTGGAACGGACTTCTGGATCTGGGTGAAAAGATCCTGCAGAATCCAGCCCTCTATGCCAACAGCTGCAGGGGCAAGCTCATGGGAACACTTTTCTATGAACCCTCCACCAGAACGCAGATGTCCTTCCAGACGGCAATGCTTCGTCTGGGCGGCACGGTGATCGGATTTGACAATCCTGCGACTTCATCCGTTGCCAAGGGGGAAAACCTCAAAGACACGACAAAAATCGTCAGCGGCTATGCTGATGTGCTCGTCATTCGCCATCCTACTGTTGGCTCAGCCAAGGCTGCCGCACTGACAGCGGATTGCCCCGTGATCAACGCAGGTGACGGCGGACATCTGCATCCGACGCAAACACTGACCGATCTTTTGACGCTGAAGGTGGAGAAGAAAACGCTTTCGGGGCTGACCATCGGACTTTGCGGGGATCTGTACAACGGCAGAACCGTGCATTCCCTGTGCAAGGCAATGAGCTGTTATCCGGACAACCATTTCATTATGATCTCCACAAAGGAACTGCGTATGCCGTCCTACATCAAGGACTTTATCCGTGCAAACGGCGGTACATTCGAGGAAGTGGAGAGCCTTGAGGATGCGATCCCGAAGCTGGACGTGCTGTATATGACACGCATCCAGAAGGAGAGATTTGCCTCCGAGGAGGAATATCTGGCACAGAAGGATACCTATATTCTTACGACAAAGAAAATGCAGCTTGCCAAGCCCGATATGATCGTAATGCATCCGCTGCCACGAGTGGATGAAATTGCCGTAGCTGTGGATGATGATCCAAGGGCAATGTACTTCAAGCAGGCAAAGTACGGTATGTACGTACGTATGGCACTGATTCTGACAATGCTCCAGAGTACGGCACGCACGGAGCTGCTTGTAGGTGAGGTGCATCCGAAGGTAGATTGCACGAATTCCAAGTGCATCACTCACGCCGAAGCCTACCTGCCAAAGAGTTTCACGGGTACGGGAACGACGCTGACCTGCGAATATTGCGACAACAGACTGCTGCTGAAGCATTGATGTGAATGCAAAAAACCTGAGAAGAAACGCTTCTTCTCAGGTTTTTATTGTTGGTCGGAATTATTCCGCACCTTCCATTTTCTTGATTTCTTCTTCGCACTTTTCCAGAAGCTTTCCTGCTTCTTCATCCTGTGTCAGATCACGGAACACACGCAGATAGAAGGAAGCTGCCTTCCAATCTTCCTTTTCCAATGCCTGATCTGCCAGTGCGGATGCAACCGTAAGTACGTTTGGATCCGGCCCGTTGGGAAGCTCGAAATCTGCAAATGCCTGCAGTACGTCCTTGCGTGTCGGAGGCGTAATCTTTTCACCCTTGAGTTTCGCAACATACTGCAGTTCTGCACGAATTGCGGGATGATCGGCATAAACGATGCTTTCGAAATAGAAACAGATTGCCTTGTCGTACTCCTTCTTTTCTACGCAGTAGTAGCCCATGTTTGCATAGCAGCGTGACAGTGCGTAGGGACTTGCACAAACGGGGAGTGTGTCTCGGATGACCGCAAGCAGCTTTGCATGGTCTTTCAGCAGCTTATAAGCCTCTGCCAGCTCAAAACGAGGATCGGGACTGACGGGATTGAAGCGGATCGCTTCCTCAAGTACCGTGATTGCCTCATCTATACGGCGTACTTCGATCAGATTGTATGCGTGTGCAGTCAGGAATCTGACAAAGTCAAACGGCGTTTTTTCCAGACGCTTGGTCGGATGGTACATCATATAGTAGAGATTGGATTCCAGCAGATTGCGGAAACTGAAAAATCTGGTATTCTCGGTTTCTGTAAATACTTCACGGATCTTGTCATAAAGCTGACCTGTCAGTACCAAAGCCTTGCTGTATTGACGGCTGTTCATCAGCTGCTGAGCCTCTCTGTAAACCATATCCAGACGGCGTTCGCCGATATAGATGGTTTTCTTCATGAAATCCAGATGCTGCTGGGGCATCAGGCTGACTGCAAGTTCTGCGATCGCAGCTGCAACATCGTCGCCACCCTCCTTGCCGACATACTGTGCAGCCTGTGTTTCGAGAAACACAAGATCCTTTGTGAGATCGCCCGTCAGCTGACTGCGAAGCGACAGGATAATTTCATTCTTTTCAGATTCAGACATAATTTACCCTCCTTTATAGTAATAAGGGAATCCCACGCCGTACGGCGTGGGATTCCCTTATTACTATAAAGGAGGGTAAAT
>JAZNUR010000159.1:0-43167 GCA_045592405.1 Oscillospiraceae bacterium | reverse complement strand
ACCGACAGCTATGTTGCTGTGCAGCTGATTGAGCGTGAGGGGAAGCTGAATTTTGAGAGTCTTCGGAGTATGGCAGAGGATGTTCGAGGAAGCTTTACATTCACGATTCTGGATGAGCGGAACAACCTGTATTTTGTCAAGGGTTCGAGTCCGCTGTATCTCATTTACTTTCCGGATTTCGGGCTTTATGTGTATACCTCGACTGCTGGAATCATGCACAAGGCATTGAAGGCGGTGTCGCTGAACCATCTGACTTATGAAGTGATTGCGGTGGAGGATGGGGAGATTTTGAGAATTACCCCAAGTGGCAGTTTCAAGCGTGATGCGTTCACGCTTGCACCGGCTTACAGCTTCGGCAGATATTCCGGGAGTATCTTCGGTTGGGAGGATGAATATCCCGAAAGAACGGATGATTATGCGATTCTGCTGGAGATGTGTGGGTATTTCGGGGTGACACCGGAGGAGGTACGGCGGCTGATTGATCTGGGGTTTTCGTATGATGAGATTGAGATGATGCTGTGGGAGCCGTCGGTGTTAGAGGAGGAGTTGGAGATGGCGGAACTATAAAAAGCCAATTATCTTGATACTAACAGACAAACAGAAATGAGGTGATCCTATGCCCAGACGGGGCAATCACGAAGGAAGTATATATAAAGACAAGCAGGGACGCTGGCGTGGCTTGGTGTCCCTGCCAAGCGTGGACGGAAACTACAAGCGAAAATATGTGTATGGAAAAACACGCAAAGAAGTTTCAGATAAAGTAACCGAACTACTTAATCAGCTCCGTACCAACACTTATATTGAGCCGTGCAAAGTCACTTTGTACGACTGGCTTCGGACATGGCTTGAAACCTACTGTATGAATGAAGTCAGGATGACGACCTATGTTAATTACGAAACTTATGTAGAAAGGCATATCAAGGATTCCATTGGCGGATACCCGCTCTGTTCAATTACAACGCTTATCCTGCAACAGTTTTATAATACAAAATCCAAGAAAGGCAAGCTTGATGGCTCCGGAGGACTCAGTCCGAAAACGATCAAGAACCTCCACAATATGCTGCATAAAGCTTTGAACCAAGCGGTATATCTTGATATGATTCCAAAGAATCCAGCTGATTTTGTAGTGCTGCCCAAGAAAAAGAAAGTCGAAATGCGGTACTTCACAGTCGAGGAACAAAAGCAGCTCCAGGAAGCGATCGAGGGACATCGGCTGGAAATGCTGATTCTGACAGCGCTATACACCGGAGCTCGTCAGGGGGAGCTTCTGGGTCTCCCATGGAAGAATGTGCATATTGATCTGAACGGAAACAGCTACATCCGGATCACGCAAACATTGAATCGGGTTAAAAAACCGGATGAAAACGCTGCATCCAGGACAATCCTCCAGATCAATGAACCGAAGACGGCACATTCCGTCCGCATCATCCCCCTGCTTCCGGAAATTGCCGAAAGACTCAATCAGCATCGGGAGAATCAAAAAGCTTATCTCAAATCCAAACACCTCCCTGACATCGGATTTGTATTTACATCCACTACAGGAACGCTCATAGAAGCCCGGGATTTCCAGCGTGATTTCAAGAAAATTCTGACACAGAACGGCATCCGTGTGATCAATGTACACGGACTGCGGCATACATTTGCGACGAGAAGTCTTGAAAGCGGTATGAGTGTCAAAACACTTTCGAGTATATTGGGACATGCGAATGTAGGATTTACACTTGACACCTATGCACATGTTACTGAAGCTTTGAAGGTTGAGGAAATTGGTGAGTTGAAGGAATTCCTTTAAGCAAAATGAGCAATCCGCCCTGATGCGGGACGGATTGCTCTACAAATAGGATTTGACAGATTCATCCATTCGTGCTACAATAAAAAATAGGAACCGTGCATGGATTTCAAAAAAGCAGCAATCAGAAATACAGTTTCAACGGCCATTTGGGATCATTTCAGAACAAATATTTTCAGAATCCATGCAGACATCAGATTTTTTTGCTGAGATTCGTTATTTGGACTTTGCTGAAACGCTTCGGACGAAGCTCACCATCAGAATCTTCAAGAGCACCAACAACCAGACAATTGCGTTTGGGCATCTCCCCGAACACCTCCATAAATCTGTAATACGGCTTTACGCCAATCTTCTCAGCACAAGCTCTCGCATCATCCCCGTCATTCAGACCAAAGATCAATTTCACGCTTGCCTGGTTCAAGATACTCAGCTGCTTGGGTTTCAGCTCATGCGGTGCCTGCAAAATGGAAATCAGTGAAATACCATTACCCCTGCCCTTCTCCATGATGTGGCAAAGGGCACTCCCCTTACCATAATTCAGCTCATGAATTTCATCAATCACCAAGGTGGCAGACAGAGTCTCATCCGCAACGATCTGGTCATACAGAAGCTCCAAAAACGTTTCTGTCTGATCGCCATACTTTGTTGTGTAAAATACAGGAATGATATGGCTTTCCTGCATTTCCCACAAAATCAATAGAAGATCATCTTTATTTTTTATAGACTCAAGTTCGATTCGTCGAACGTGTGCATCATAAAACGACCTGTCAAATCCATGGGACAGCATCTTGACTTCCGAGTTGCTGTTGCTGAAGTCTACAAAGATGATATTTTCTCCCTGCTTGTACTTGGAGGCAACAATCAGATTACCGGCTGTCGATTTACCTGTACCGGAATCACCGATAATCAAGATGTGTTTGTTTCCAAGATCCGGATGATTCGGACTCAAGTATACCATCCTCCCCCGCTCGTCAGTACCAACAGGAATCCTCGTTCCATCATCCTCGCAAGGTGCAAAATCAAATATGCCACCCTGTAATTTGCATAATGAATCTTCTGTCAATATAGAACGTTTTACCGCCGTTACATATTGTCTTCCATTGTAATGCCGGTCATACAGTGTAACCTGTACCTGCAGTTCATCGGCTGGTTTCAGTTTCCCCGCTTCATATAATGATTTACGCACCGCACACGAATTCAGCGGCAGCTGCATACGGCTTGATACAGCCGTAAAAGCCTCTTCTGTAAAATACAAGTATGAGTCATCCATAAAAACTGGTGGTATACTGGTAGAACTGCTCACGCCCTTGCTTAAAGGCGAATGCAAGAACAACCCCAGTTCATCATTCATGATCATTCGGTTGCAAACAATTGAAAATTCCTTACTGCAATCACCGCCACTACTGGTGCTTTCTGATCGTTGTACCAGATCTGTCAGGTATTCTTCCATATCTGACATTGAAATGATCGTTTCAAAGGATGCGGCGAACCATTCTGTTACCAGATTCATTAATGTGAGCAGAATCGCCAGGAATTTTCTTCCACTCTCTGACTGCACGCTGCCAAGACTGACTTTCCCATACCATTGATGGTAAAGTGTACTCAATTGGTTCTGACAGTCAGACATTTCCGCACAGATCCGGTTTACGATTTTACGGTCAAAATCATACATAGATTTAATCACTGCATCCGATGAACCTTGCATTGTAAAGTCTGAAACATCCAGAAGGAATGCATTCTCACTGTTCATTTCCTGACCAAGACGTTCCGAAAAGATGACGAAAAGATACGGGTAGTCCAGATTTCTGTTATTCTGGTTATCAGTCAGCATTTCTTCGATCCTCCTCACATTCTGCTCGCCAAGATCTTTCCTGTACTTTGAATCGGCTTCATCAGCCCACAGCATCAGCACTATATCCCGAATATCCTTCAGGTAAGCTTCAAACTCCTTCGACGGGACATTGATTCTAAAAGGCCTTTGCAAGGAAAAACCTCTATCATAGACCTGAAAGAACTTCGCAATTTTCTCTGCATCCCCTTTCACAAATATTGCCTTGGGGGTGCGTATTCCGGCACGGGACAACACTGTCATCATCAGCCCCATCAATCTGATCAGATTCAAGGTCAAAAACAGCTTCAAATTTGAACTGTTTCTTGCAGTTTCAAGAAACAGATTGCCGCAATCTTCAAATGTCTGCGAGGTATCCGAATCGAAATGTTTATCTATGATTGCCGGAAGCTGCTCACGCTCACAGAACTCTGCAGAGGCAAAGACATGCCTGCCCTTCCACTGATCAAAACCGCACATTGCTGGAGGTGCCTGCTCCTCTCGAAGCTTGAGTCGAATCAGCTCCTGCAAGTACCGATTCAGTTTTTTTTCAGTAATATCAGCATTGAAGCACAGGACACCCGCAGTTCTGAATGCACTGATATTGTTTCCATCCAGATAGTTCTCATAGGAAAGCAGTACAATAAAGGGCACTCTCTCCTGTTCGTTCTTTTTGTACTCGCCTTTCACTTGAATTACACCGCCGTATCTGACTGCAGACTGTATATAGAAGGAGCCCAGAATTTCGTAACGCAAATTACTTTCCTTCAGTGCTTGTCGGGTAATGTGGTGCGGCTGATTTTCTTGCTCCAATCGCAGCGCCGCATCCTTACGGTAAATAACATATGTCTCGCAGTTTTCAAGATTGTCTTCTATTTTGGGAGGAAAAGACTGAGAACCTTTTGTTTCATACTTTGTCCCCTTATCCTCCGTAACTGTGGTTGGTTCAAAACAATCAACATCAACTATTGTTTTCTCCCTACAGCTTCCAGTCAAAGGTGGTGCCAAACAATTTTGTGCTGGCTGATCTGTGAATGTCTGCATCGGATATCCGTTCTGATATTGTGGTGGATCATTCCATCGAAGCTCATCACCCCCATAATTCGATGGATATACAGATGACTGTATTTGATTACCATACCAACAATTCTTTTCATTTTCTGGCCACATAAAAATCCTCCTTTGTATTTTGATTATATTTCCGGGGGCGGTCGCCCCCGGTGATTGACTTCATCATGCTCCTTGTGTCAGTTTCTTTAATGTCACATCATCAAGTGTCAGCAATGCATCGAGCTTTCCAGCCAAATTCTCATCACAGTACACATTGAGCATGGTCTGCGGCAAATCACCTAAAATTTTTGCCGCGCCAACTGGTGACGCTCCCTGTCGCATCATTTGACTGGCGGCGAAATGCCGCAAGTCGTGCGGTCTTGCTGATGGAATCCCTGCCTTCTCAGCAGCTTCGATGAAAAACTTTCGAAAATTTCCCGGATCTACAGCTTCACCCAAATCTGTTGCAATGATAAATGGATCTTCTGAATATAATCCGCAGCACAGCTTCTTCCGATCTACCTGCTCCTTCATATGCTTGTCAAGATCATCTATGATGGAAGGAAGAATCGGCAGGACTCTGACAGACGAATCCGTCTTCGGTTCGGATAACGCAAGCTCTGTTCGAGGTTTCTCTAGTCCCGTATCAAAGTTGTATTGCCGCTTCAGTGCGCGAGTAATATTCATGCATTTCAGCCCCTCCGCTTCGATAATATTGGAATGCCGCAAACCGAGCAACTCAGAAATTCTGAGTCCTTCGGTCAGAATTTTAATCCCGATCTGCCACCGATGTCCATCCGCTGCCTGAATTAACCGCTGCACATCTTCAGTAGTCAAGATTGGTCGCTTTTTCTTGTCGGATTTTTTGAGTTTCACGTTAGCAGCTACGTTACGCACCATCAAACCATTATTCACGGCACATTCCAGCATACTCTTGAAGAACTGCATGATGTTGCGCTGTGTATGCGACTTGACTGGCACTTCGGTGTCAGACCGAATCAATTCGTTCGCAAACACCTGCACCTGGTCTGCAGTCAGTTTTGAAAGCCTTACCCTTGCGATCGCATGAGGCTGAATGTGATTCGTCAGGTAACCGTTGTAGTTCGCTAATGTACTGGGACGTACAAAACCCTGTGCATAAATTTCAATGTAGTGCTTCCCCCACTCAAAGACAGTAACATCTTCCGTGATGGGTTGCCTCTGCTTGATTTTCATGCGCATCTCCGTCAACCAGTTCACACAATCCGATCTCTTTTTTGAGTAAAAGTATGACCGTTTACCATTCACCATGATGGATGCCTGATATCGACTATCCTTCCGTTTAACGATCGAGCCTTCGCCGTTGCTTCGTCTGCTGTGTTTACGATGATTTCCCATAGGGATACCTTTCTCGTCCATCAGTCATCCACCTCCTCACTATCGGTTGCGGTGGTGTTCGATGCGATGTACTCCATCAGACATTCCTGCGGTATCAGAAACCGTCGGCCATTCTTGATGGACTTCAGTTTTTCCTGACAAAGCAGTTCGTAGATGCGGTTTCTGCCGATGCGAAGTATTTTTCTTGCTTCTGCAGGGGTATAAATATTGGGTGTAAACATCTCTGCCTCCTCCTTTCTTTCATCCAATTCTCATCACAAGATAAAAAAATACCTGCCGGAAGTGAATTCCTTCCGACAAGTATATTGTATCATATTTTAAAGTAATTTTTTAAGGACGAAAAAACGGGAATTCCGATTTTTACGCACAAATCGACCAATCAAAACTTGTGCACATTGACCAATCAGCCACAAATTGCCCTAAAAATTTCAAGGGCAATTCGTATTTTTTCATTCGTCCAATCTTTCTCCTCTCTATTATCCCAAAGCCAATAATTGTTTCTGATGAAATCCGCTTTTTCGGATATTGTAATTTCTCTCATATGGTCAAAAACCACCCTGCCAATCTCATCCTTTAACCATTGCAGTGCATAAAGTTGCCGCACATATTGTTCCTCAAGATAGCGAACTTCCAGCTCGTTCGATCGACTTATCATATACACGTAATCATTTCTCGTCATTAAAAACCTATTGTCCGCATGAAAATCATTTTCTCTATCGTTGTATGGAATACAATATAACCATAGCATATTGATATAGGATTCCGGTAACAGTCGTGCATTTATAAGATCCGCCACACTATAAACAAACTCCAGCGGCTGCTTCCATTGGATCACAAAATACTTGATTGTATTTTCTATCACTTGTTCGTCCGAATCCATTTGCTGATAGTATTTATCAATCAGCGCATCATACTGCTGATATAACCTCTTAAACACATCATAATTTTTAGGTTTCTCTATCTGACCGTTATGGAACTTCTCAAAAATGGGGATGTCCATCATATTTTGAATTTCCTCAAACTGATCTGATGCAATTCGGTATCCTTCAAAACTTTTATCGCTGTTTTTCTTATCCGGTATCAGCAGTTCCTGTGGAAAATAACCAAAATAGTCCTCCAGCCACTTTACCTCTGCTTTACGCATTTTTTTCACTTTTGTAAACACCCGCTCAGTTCGTTTCCTACCATCTTCTTGCCAACCTTGATCCTGGTAATATTGCCTGAACGATTTTGCTGACGACATCATAAAATCATCATGTTCCATTTTTATCATTTCCATAAAGAACTGATTGGTTACATTTTTCACGAAAACATCAGGCGTTGTTTGGTCATTAAAAACTTTGGCAAATTCCAAAAGCACTTCCTGAATGTGCGTGTCAAATATCTCTTTAAATGCACCTTTCAACATTTTCAGTCCACCCTTCAGCTGCAAATAATTATCGTCTTTATTATATCACGGACATTCTGAAAAAGCAAGATTATCCATTATTGATTGCAACGGTCAAATCCTCATCAGACAGGTTATAAAATTCTTTCTACCACTGCTTTTACAATCGTTTTTTTCAATTGATGTCAAATTGATGTATTTCCCCTTTTGCACAATACAATCCAGCCGACACATCTCTCCCTAAATTCTCCTCAAATAAAAAATGAGATCGAACAAAAAGTCCGATCCCACCTCTTGACAAACCTCAAAAAATGTAGTAAAATAGGCATAAGAAAAGCACTATGCAAAAGTTACGGAGTTTTCTGGCCCTTCTCCAAAACAATTGCATAGTGCTTTTCGGTGTGGTTGCGGGAGCCGGATTTGAACCGACGACCTTCGGGTTATGAGCCCGACGAGCTACCGAGCTGCTCCATCCCGCGATATCAATACTTAGCATCACGTGTCAAGTACTATATAAGTATATCATAATGTATCTGTGATGTCAAGTATTTGATCCTCTTTTTGTAGCTTCACACAGTTTGCGTGAGGCTTGCAGTAATATTATGAGCAAATTGCACAGCTTTTATGCGGGCATCCACTTCATTCCTTCAACAAATTCAAAATGATTTCAGAAAGCTCCGAAAAAACATCTTCAATCGAACGCATTTCGCCATTTTCACAGCATCCGATCATGTGCCAGCATTCTTCTCCACGCTGTTCATAAGTGTACATCGCCGCATCACGACATTTCTTCAGATAGTTCACGTCCGCTTCATGAATATCCTTCTTCCCCTCATTTCCATCATAACGCTCTGTCAGAAGCCGCTGGGATACCTCTACGGGAACATCCAGAAAAATAACCGCATCCGGTCTTGGAATTCCCAGTTTTACATACTCAAAATCATACAGCCATCTGCAGTATTCCGCCCACTGTGAACGTTCAAGCTTTGTCATCTGGTAGAATGCGTTGGACGTCGTGTATCTCGCCGAAACGATCGTCTTTCCGGAAAGATAATCCGCTTCCCAGTCCTTCTTGAAGCTCGCATAGCGGTCAACCGCATAGAACGAGCTTGCGGAATAAGCACTCCGCTGCACATCCTCTTCGTGGAATTCGCCGTGCAGATACTGCGTTATCAGTTCACCGCTGGGCGACTCGTAATTCGGAAATGTAATAAAACGGCATTCCGTAAAACGTTCCTTCAGCCGCTCCAGCTGGGTGGATTTTCCGCAGCCGTCAAGGCCCTCGATCACAATGATTTTTCCATGCATGACAATCTTCCTCTCCGTCGTTGTTGCTCGGGCAATGAAATTCAGATAATTGTGCTTAATCGGAATATACAAATTATGATTGCCCCCACCCCAGCCCTCCCCCAACGGGGGAGGGGGGATATTGGGAGGTGGTTGCACCACCTCCACCGCCTTTTGCATCTATTATTGATCAGTTACACCATTACAGCACTATTTCCCAAATTCAGCCCTTACCGCATCCAGTGCCGCCATAATACAGTCGTCCATATCGTAGTACTTGTACAAGCCCAGTCTGCCGCCGAAAATCACATTCTCCTGTTCATCCGCAAGTGCCTTGTACTGTGCATACAGTGCCGTATTCTTCGCATCATTCACCGGATAGTACGGCTCCATGCCTTCCTTCCACTCTGTCGAATATTCTTTGGAAATCAGCGTTTTCGGCAAATCCGCAAAACTTTCAATTTCAAAAAATTTATGCTCAATAATTCTCGTCCACGGACGGTCATGGGAGGTGTAATTCACCACGGCATTTCCCTGATAATTGTCGGTGTTGTGCACCTCATCCTCAAAATACACGGTACGCCAGTTCAGTCTTCCCAGTCTGAAGCCGAAAAATGCATCAATCTGCCCCGTGTACACGGTTTTTCCAAAAGTCAAGTCCGTCTTTTGAACGAAGTCGAAATAATCCGTTGCCAGCAGCACGTCGATTTTCTCATCGGTCAGCATTTTTTCGACAATCTGCGTGTAGCCGCCGATGGGAATTCCCTGATAGCGGTCATTGAAGTAGTTGTTGTCGTAACGGAATCGGAACGGCAGTCTTTGAATCGTGCTTGCAGGCAGATCCTTGCAGTCACGCTGCCACTGTTTTTCGGTATATTCCTTGACGAGCTTTGTGAATACGGTTTTACTCAGACGCATTCCCTGCTCCTCAAGATTTTTCGGCTCACCCGTAATGCCGCACTCGTCAATCTCCCTTTGGATGGCAGCCCTTGCCTCGGCAGGGGTTTTCGTACCGAACAACTGATAGAACGTGTTCATATTGAACGGCAGGTTGTACAATTCGTCCTCATCCGTTTCGGGATTGTGGTAGATGGCAACGGGAGAATTGATATAATTGTTAAACTCGCAGAACCGGTTCACATACTCCCAGATTTCCTTGCTGTGTGTATGAAAAATATGGGCACCGTAGACGTGTTGGCTGATGCCCTCCAGTCCCTTGTCGGTACGTATGTTTGTATAGATGTTGCCGGCAATATGCGGACGCTTGTCAATAACAAGGCAGGTTTTTCCACGCCTTGCAGCTTCGTATGCAAAAACCGCACCAAACAGCCCTGCACCGACGATCAGATAATCATAGTGTTTCATAGTACTTCCCATCAAATTTCAGTTTCCGCCGCAGCGGTTACTGTTATTATAGCATATTCTGTATGGGTTTGCAAGGCTTTTTACGGATTATGCGTAAATGAACTGCTCCCGATGCAGATGTGGTGCATCGGGAGCGAAACTAAAGCTTCAGTCTGTCGAAAAACCTCAAAATGGGGAGTGGGGCGAAAGCCCCACAGAGGGGCTCGGGGACGAAGTCCCCGAAACATAGCCCCTCCCCTCGGGGAGGGGTTGGGGTGGGGGCAATCACAGGATGCCTATCCCTAAGAAAAAGAACTTTTTCTACAGGCTGAAAGCTTATCTATCCGTCCTTACTTCACATAGAACACCTGATTTTCCCGACGTTCCGTGCGGGGCTTGGGTTCCCCTGCGGCATAACCGAGAATGCAGCAGGCAACGCCTGCATAGTCGCCCTCTACGCCCCATTCTTTGAGCAAAGCCTTGCCCTCGTCGCTCTCGAACATCTCATAGCAGCGGTGGATCCAGCAGCTTCCCAGTCCCAGTGCGTGTGCGGCAAGCTGGAGATTCTCCATCGCAAGAGAGCCATCCTGCAGCCATGTGCCACGCTCACGATTGGCAAGCACAAGAATGACCGTGGGAGCACCATAGAACGGATCGCTGCTCATGCCAAGTACGGCGGCATTCATCTTCGACAGCTTTGCGATCACCTCGGGATTCTGCACGGCAATGAAGATCGGTGCCATGGCGTTCATACCCGTGGGGGCATAACGTCCTGCTTCAATGACCTTTTCCAGCAGCTCCTGCGGAACCTGCTGTGCTGTGTAGGATTTAACGCTGCGGCGTGACAAAATCGTTTCGTAAACTGTGTTCATACTCATTCTCCTTTACATCGTCAGCAGGAAGCGGATCCATCTTCCCTGCTCACAAGTGACGTGTATTCTGATTTTATGCATTTCCATAATACTTTTGGCAATGGCAAGTCCCAGGCCATAGCCGCTCTTGCCCTTGTTGTTTCTCGCCTTGTCGCCACGATAGAAGCGTTCAAACATCTTTTCGGTTTCAGAGGGGGAAATTTCACAGCCCGTATTATAGAATTCCAGCACGCATTTATCTCCACGCTTGAGAAGCGTAACCTTGATGATGCCGTTTTCATCGGAATACTTCATTGCATTATCTATGAAAATCGCAATCAGCTGACGGATGTGCTGCTCACTTCCGCAGTATTCCACACCGGGCTGGATGTCCAGCTCCAGATTTTTGCTCAGCTCAAACGCCTGACTCTCAAACGGAAGTGCCGTGGCATTGACAGCCATACTCAGATTGAACGGCACAAGCTCGTATTCCTGCACAGCATTGTCCATGCGTGCAAGCCGCAAAAGATCACCCACAAGCTGATTCATGCGTCCGGTCTGCTCCTGCATATAGCCAAGCCACTTGTTTTCACCAATCTCATCCTGCAGAATATCCGCATTGGCGGAAAGAATCGTCAGCGGCGTTTTCAGCTCATGTCCGGCATCCGATACAAACTGTTTCTGTCTTGCAAATGCCGTCTGCACGGGAGTGGTGATCCACTTGGAAAGAAAACAGAGCACCACAAACAGCACGATCAGCATCAGACAGCCAACCAGTACGGTAATCCGGAACAGATTGTTCAGAAGTCCCTGATCGGAGGTCTTGTCCGTCACCAGAATCAAGGTACCGTATTCCTTTGGCGTGGTATAATACTGCAGCCAGCCGTACATTCCCTGACGCTCCCCCGTTTTGATAATACCCTGCATGATTTCCTCTGCCTGCTCGTCCGTATAATCCTCCGTATTACGCAGTCCGAGGTATTCACCGTTCGTCCCCACAAACAGTGCAAAATGGTCGATCGAAATGGTCAGATTCCATTTGTCGGGCTTTGGCGGGGGCATGGGAGTCGTTGTCGTTGTAGTTGTTGTCGTCGCAGTCGTTTCCGTCGAGAATTCCGTCTTTGTGGTTTCCGTGGGCGGAGTCGTTGCGGGAGCCTGCGTCCGTTTCGGTGTTTCGACCACGGAGGGCACCTGTGAAGGTGCGGTCGTAGTGATCTGGGGATTCGTTTGCGATCCCGTTGTTGTTTCCGGAACAGGAGGTGTCGGCTGTGGACGGGTCTCCTGCGGATGCGTCGGCTGCGGGCGTGTTTCCTGCGGATGTGTCGGCTGCGGACGTGTTTCCTGCGGATGTGTTTCGGGCGGAGGCGGATTCGGGGGCTGCCAGCCTTCCCAACCGGGCCACGGCGGACGGGGTGCTGCGGGTTGTTCCGCTGTCGTTGTTGCGGGAGCGGTGGTTTCATTCCAGCCGCCTTCCCACCAGCTGCCGCCGCCTTCCCACCAGTTGCCGCCTTCCCACCAGTTGTTCTCCGCAAGCATCAGAATTCCGCCCTTGCTTGAGCTGCCTGCCGAAAGCGGAAGAACGGGCGGTTCTCCCCTAAAGTCGTCCGGTGGATCCAATGTATTGTAACGGTCGCTTTCCGCAATCTGCACCAGCAGTCGGTGGGACTGGGACTGGCTGACAGTACGCATCATCATATTGATGGAACTGAGCATGACCAGAAATACGGCGATCAGAATGATCATTGCTACCGCAACAAATTTCAGCTGCATCAGCAGAATCATATCAAATTTCAGTTTGGCAAACAACTTCATCTCAACCGCCGCCTTCCAGAAAATACCCGATACCTCTTGCAGTACGGATCATCACCGTGGATTCCAGAACCGTGAGCTTTTTACGCAAAAAGGATATGTAAACCTCCACGTTATTGTATTCCACATCGCTCTCGTAGCCCCAGATCTTCTCAATGAAGCGTTCCTTCGGAATGAGCTGTCTGGGGTTTGCCATCATCATTTCCATGATCTGATATTCCTTCAGACTGAGCTTGACAAACTGTCCGTTGCGGCTCAGACTGAAGGTGCTTTTATTCAGGGCAATGTCACCGAATGTGAACTGATCGGTGATCACCTCGCCCTTTCTACGCATCAATGCACGGACACGGGCAAGCAGTTCGCCCGTAACGAAGGGCTTTGTGAGAAAATCATCCGCACCGCTGTCAAGTCCGTTGATCTTGTCCTCAATATCGGATTTTGCCGTAAGCAGCAGAACGGGCGTAGAAATATGCTTGCTGCGAAGAATCCGCAGCACATCAAGTCCGTTCATTTTCGGCAGCATGATGTCCAGTATGATGCAGTCATAGATGCCGGTCAGGGCATATTCCAGACCATCCTCCCCGTCATGTACGGCATCAACCGTATATTTGTTTCGTTTCAGAATTTCACTCAATGCCTCGGCAAGAGCCACTTCATCTTCAACAATCAGTATTTTCATATCAGTTCCCTCCTCATGCAGTGGGATACAGCATCCCTGCTTTCAGTGTAACAGGAAGAGCTTGAAATAAGCTTGAATCTCATCTGCGGTGCAAAAAAGCATTGCAGAAACCGCAGAATTATGCTATACTATAATCATAGCACAAAAAATAATTTTCTGCAAGTAAATTTGCAGAAAATGGGCATACTTTTCACGAAAGGCAGGTGAAGGGTATGAAAGTAACACCCGAAGAATATCAAAAAATGCAAAAGCAGGCGTCGCCGCCCTCCAAAAGCTATATCAACATCCCCATGGCATTTCTGATTGGCGGTCTGATCTGTGTGATCGGCCAGCTCCTGCTGGAGGGCTATGGTGCACTGGGACTTGAAAAGGATGCAGCGGCCGCATGGACTTCCATTACACTGGTATCCCTCAGTGCACTGCTGACGGGCTTCGGTATCTACGAACAGCTTGCAAAGCACGCAGGTGCGGGAACACTCGTGCCGATCACGGGATTTGCAAACGCCATTTCCTCCAGTGCCATCGAATCCAAATCGGAGGGCTTTGTCCTCGGCGTCGGAGCGAAAATTTTCACCATTGCAGGACCTGTGATCCTGTACGGCAGTGCAGCATCGGTGGTGTATGGCATCATTTACTATTTCTTTCTGCAATAACACTCACGCTGCATTCGCAGCGTATACATACGGAGGCAAGCTATGAAACTATATGTAACCAGACACGGACAGACGGAATGGAACGCTCTTGACCGCATCAGCGGTGTAACGGATATTCTGCTGACCGAGGAGGGCATTGCACAGGCAAGAGCAATGGCACAGAAGGCTCTGGAATACGGCGATATTCACCGCATTATCGCATCCCCCCTCAGACGTGCACAGATGACCGCAGGCATTGTGGCGGAAACACTGGGACTTTCCGTGCAGACGGACGAACGGCTGACGGAATGGGACTACGGCAGCTTTGAAGGCAAAAGCCGCTTTACGAAAGGTTTTTCCGAAACCAAAGCCGAATTCGGCTGCAGAATGCCCGATGGCGGTGAGTCCGTCTTTCAGGTGGTACAGCGTACATATAACGTGATCGACGACGTCAAACGGCTGTATCCCGACGAAAATGTGCTGCTTGTTTGTCACGGCGGCATCTGTCGGGTGATCGACAGCTATTTCCATGATATGACAGTGGACAGATTCATGCATTTTTTTATGGGGAATTGTGAGCTGCGTGTTTATGAGCTGTAATGCTGTTCTGGCGGGAATGCCACTTTTGTGATTTGCATTGACAAAGTGAAAACACTGTAGTATAATTAAAAAGGAAGAAATATCGGGATAGTCCCATGTATTTTCACCTGAACAGGGGGTTTTTATGAATACGAAACAGAACGAACCTGCAAGCCGTGAGGTGTCCAAACCCACGCTTCGCCGTCTGCCGATCTACCTGAACTATCTGAAAACGCAGGCAGCGGCAGGAACAAAAACCATTTCCGCAACATCCGTTGCGACTGCTCTCGGTCTCAACGAGGTGCAGGTGCGAAAGGATCTGTCCGCTGCCAGCAAAAGCGGAGGCAGACCGAAAACAGGCTACAATATCGTAAAGCTGATGGCGGATCTGGAGGATTTCCTCGGCTATCGCAGCACGAAGGAAGCAATCCTCGTCGGTGTCGGACAGCTTGGCGGTTCTCTGCTTTCCTTCAGCGGATTTGAAGCCTGCGGTATGCGGATCGCTGCGGCGTTTGACAACGATCCGAACAAGATCGGTACGGAAATTTCAGGCATCCGTATTTACAACATTCAGGATCTGCCCCACATCTGCAAGCTGATCCATGTGCACATCGGCATCATCACCACAAAGCCCGATCAGGCACAGGGCGTCTGCAATGCCATGCTGGAAGGCGATATCCGAGCGATCTGGAATTTTTCCACAGCACATCTGGAAACGCCGGAAAATGTCATTGTACATAATGAGAACCTCGCCGTATCGCTTGCCATGATCTCCCATGATCTGGAACAGATGATGCAGCAGGAAGCCGGAAAGGATGATGACGAATGCTGACATTCGCACCTATTTTCACTGACCATGCAGTACTCCAGCGTGAAAAGCCCGTCTGCATCTGGGGAAGCTGTACGGACGGCACTGCCGTAACGCTGCAGCTGGGGGATATTTCCCTCACAAGCATCCCTGCGGTGAACGGCAGATGGGAGATTCTGCTGCCGCCCCTCCCTGCGGGCGGACCGTACACGCTATCCGTTTCGGACGGAACGGACACGCTCACGCTGTCCGATATTATGGTGGGCGAGGTCTGGCTCTGCGGCGGGCAATCGAACATGGAGCTCAATCTCAAAGACGCAGACGGTGCGGAAAATGCCGTGGAGCTTTGCAAAACTGTCAATGTCCGCCTGTACCATGTGTGCAAGCGTGGGTTCTTTGATGATCAGTTTTTCCAAGAGGAAAGCCAATCCTGCTGGAATCTGCCGTCAGCGGATACCTGTCCCTACTGGTCGGCAGTGGGGTACTTCTTCGCCTGTGAGCTTTCGCAGAAGCTTGGCGTGACGGTGGGGCTTGTAAACTGCAATTATGGCGGAACCTCCGCAAGTGCATGGATGAGCCGTGAAATGCTCTCGGAAACTGCAGTCGGCAGACTGTATCTGGAGGATTATGAAAAGGGTACGGCCGGACTGACCGATGCGGAAGCCGACCGTGCCTATGACGAATATATGGACTATCACGTTCGCTGGAATGAACGTGTGGCTGAATGCTATACGGAAAATCCTGAAATCAGCTGGTCGGAGGTACTGAAAATCTGCGGCGAAAACCGCTATCCCGGCCCGCACGCTCCGAAAAATCCTCTGCGGCCGCACGGGCTGTACGACACGATGGTAAGCCGCATCATTCCATACACAATGCGTGGCGTGCTGTACTATCAGGGCGAATCGGATGACCACCGTACCGACGGCTACTACACGCTGCTGACCTCGCTGATTCGGCAGTGGCGAAAGGATTTTCGTGACGAGCAGCTGCCGTTTTTGCTGGTACAGCTGCCGAACTACGGCGTGGACGACAACCCCGATCTGACGAACTGGTGCGGTATCCGTGAGGCTCAGGAACAAGTGTATCGCAATATCCGGAACACGGGGCTTGCAGTGATCCTTGAGTGCGGCGAATGGAATGAGATCCACCCGAAGGATAAACATACGCCTGCCCACAGACTGTATTTGCAGGCACTCTGCCATGTATATGGCTTGCAGACGAAGGATACCTGTGCACCGATGCTTCGCTGTGCACTATCGGAGAATGACGGATTACGGCTGTTTTTCGACCATGCGGAATGCGGGCTGGAAGCACGGGGCGAGGGCGGATTTGAGATCTGCGGCACGGATGGCATCTGGTATGCGGCACAGGCACAGATCAACGAGGATACGATCTTTGTACAAAGTCAGAATGTTCCCCATCCTGCAGCAGCAAGGTACGGCTGGCGAAATTTCACGAAAGTCACCGTTTTTGCCAGAAACGGACTGCCGCTTGCACCGTTCCGGACAAGTTCGGAGTATTGATGAAAATTCCCCCGCCTGCGGCGGGGGAAAACTTAAAGTTTGATACCTCACCATGCGGCGAGGTATCAATTAATATTCAACTTCACAACCGTCTGCGTATCCATCCTCTTCAGAACGCAGACGCTGACGATATGTTCGGGCAGCAGGAGCTGCATAAATGACGCATCACTGCGGTTTGACGCAATATTTTCCCCATCAATGACAAAGCCTACTTCACGCAGCGGGTAGGAGATCCCGATGCCGATGGCTTTGACATAGGATTCCTTCAGCGTCCACAGGCGTGTAAACAGAATGTCAGGATCCTCCGCCGCTTCCAGTGCGGCGTTCTCCTGCGGCGTACAGACACGCTGTGCTGTGCGGGGCTTGTATTTGCGGATGCTCTCACAGTCCACACCGCATTCGGTTTCCGAAAACAAACAAACAGCCAGTCCCGTGCAATGGCTTAAATTAAAGCAAATCTGAGGATAGTCCCGAAAAACAGGCTTTCCCATTTCTCCGAATGTCAGCATGGGCGGTGCTTCCGACACAGAAATGCCGTATTCCCGTGCATATTGCGGCAGGCATTCCTGCAGCAGCCGATGTGCCGCTTCATGCTGTCCCTGTTTTTGCGATTCGGCAACCACTGCGGCATACAGTGCACCCCATTCCGTGGGGATCGGCAGACGATGGCTCATGCTTTCGGCTTCTTGGGCTCGTACCCCTGCTTTGTCATGTAGGAACGCAGACGCAGGTAGGTTTCTTCACTGATTACGTGCTCGATCTTGCAGGCGTCCTTTTCCGCTGTTACCTCGTTGACACCGAGGAACTGCTCGAAAAAATCCGTGATGAGCGTGTGGCGTTCGTAAACCTCCACCGCTTTCTTCTCCCCTGCCTTGGTCAGTCTGATGGCACCGTCCTGTGCAACGGAAATCAGTCCCTCCTCACGGAGAATCCGCATGGCACGGCTGATGCTGGCTTTGGTGTAGCCCAGCTCATTGGCAATATCCACAGAGCGGACATGGGCATTCTTGCGGCACAGTAAATATATGGTTTCGAGGTAATCCTCGCCCGATTCGTGTAAGGACATGGCTTGCTCCTTTCTGCATTCCGTATGCTCCAAGTAATGTATTATGTTTATTCTAACATACTTTCTAAAAAAAAGCAAGCCCGAAAGCCTTCTTTTTTGATAAAAAAGAAATATTTATTGTTTTTCAATAAAAAACTCTTGACAAATAATATTTGATATGCTATACTGTAACTACAGAAACACAATGACTGCGGAGGTGTAACAGTATGTATATCAAGCTTATTCAGCCGAAAATGATCAAAAGACCGATGGACACAGACATTAAACTGCACATGGCACCGCCTCTGGGACTTCTGACCATTGCAAACATGATTCGGCGGGAACACAAGGTTTCGCTTGAAAACGAGAACATCCGGAAGATCTGCTACGACGACAAGCCCGACATTGTGGGAATTTCCGTAACCGTTGACACTTTGCCGAGGGCGGTGGAGATCGCCAAGCGTTTCCGGATGCAGGGCATTCCCGTGGTTGCGGGCGGAATCCATATCACGACGGCAACCGCATTCATTCCACAGGACAGCTTTGATGTACTGTGCATCGGGGCTGCGGAGGGCACATGGCCCGACATTCTCAGAGATCATCAGAATGGCTGTCTGCAAAAAATATACCGATGCCGAAAGCCCCTGTGCGGTGCGGATATCGTTTCACCTGCTTATGATATGGTCAAGCCCGAGGAATATCTCTACTGCAACGTGGTACATACAAGCCGTGGCTGCCCGTTTCGGTGTGATTTCTGCTACAACAGCGGAAGCGACCAGAAATACCTCAACCGTGAAATTGAGGATGTCATTGCGGATATCAAAGCTGTCAAATCCAGACACATCATGTTCATTGATGATAATTTTGCGGGAAATCCACAGTGGACGAGGGCATTCCTCAAAGCCATCACACCGATGAAGCTCAAGTGGAATGCGGCGGGTTCCATCAATGCCGCCTACGATCCTGAACTGCTCGACCTGATGAAGGAAAGCGGCTGTCAGGGGCTGTTCATCGGATTCGAAAGCATCAATCCCGACTCCATCAGCGATGTCCACAAGGTACAGAACAAAACGGACAGCTATGAAAAGGCGATAAGGGCAATTCATGACCGAGGTATTATGATCAACGCAAGCCTTGTATTCGGTCTTGACGGCGATACACCGAAAACCTTTGACGCCACACTCGATTGGATTGTCAAAAACAAGATCGAAACCGTCACCTCCCACATCCTTACCCCCTATCCCGGCACGGCACTGTATGAGCGTATGAAGGCGGAGGGGCGAATTGTGACGGATGATCTTTCGCTTTACAATACGGCAAACGTTGTGTTCCGTCCTGCCAATATGACGGCGGAGGAATTGTATGACGGGTACATCCGCATTTATAAGCAGATCTACAGCCTGAAGAATATCATCCGACGGATACCCGAACACAGGGATCAGCGGGCTGCCTTTCTTGCATTCAATCTCCTGTACCGGAAATTCGGCAAACTTTCCGATTTTCTCTGCAAGTGCATTTCCTATAAACGCATTGGTATCTGGGGTGAAAAATTATCACGCTATCTATAATCATCACATAAAGGAGGAATTCCTATGAATCCGGCACTTGATGTGCAGCATATTTCCAAAGCCTACGGCAAAAAACAAGCCGTGAATGACGTTTCCTTTCAGATCAAGGAAGGTGAGATCTTCGGTCTGATGGGCATGAATGGTGCAGGCAAAACCACCATTCTCCGTATGCTGGCAACGCTCCTGCATCCCGACAGCGGTGACGCTTTCATCGCAGGACACAGCATCACCAAGGAACCGGAGCTTGTACGTGCAAATATCAGCTACCTGCCCGACGAGGCAGGTGCGTACCGCAGCATGACGGGGCGAAAGTACCTGCAGTTCATTGCGGGACTCTATTTCACGGAAGAATCCGAACAAAAGGCTTGCGTGGCACTTGGTGAGGAGATCTGCGGACTGGGTGATGCACTCAATCGCAAGATCAACACCTACAGCCGAGGCATGACACGAAAGCTGGTGCTGGCAAGAACTGTCATGCCAAAGCCAAGACTCGCAATTCTCGACGAACCCACCAGCGGTCTGGATGTGCTCAATTCACTGGACATCCGCAAGACCATCCGTCGCTGTGCGAAGGAATACGGTACGGCATTCCTGCTTTCTTCCCACCATATGCAGGAAATTTCGACCACTGCCGACCGCTGCTGCATTATGAAGGACGGTGTATTCCTTGCGGAGGGCACACCGCAGGAACTGCTTGCGAAATATGAAGCGGCAACGCTGGAAGAAGTTTTTGAAAGGGCGGTGACGGGCGTATGATGCATTTGCTGCGAAAAGAATTATCGGAGCTTCTGAACAAACAGATGCTGCTCGGACTTCTGGGGACGCTCGTGCTCATTGTTCTGCTGGGTGTGATCATGACGAATACGGTTTCCGAAACACTGGAATTCAGCGGTGAACTGCATATCGTGGATATGGACAACACGGATTTCACGAAAAAGCTCCTTTCGGAGCTGGAGGAGGATGGCTACACCGTGAAAACCGCCGAAGGCAGCGAAGATCTTGCAAAGCTTATGGATTCCATGAAATGGGACGAGGCTGCCATTATCACGGAAGGCTTTTCCGCATCCGTTCTGGAACAGATGCAGGCGGGCGAAATTTACAGTGTTTCCGCACTGAAATCCACAACCTCCATGAGTGCAATGATGACGGAAAACATAAGTGCGGACGCAGTTACCGAAAAGGTTCAGGAACTGCTCATGGAGGAATCTCTGGGCAGCAACATGGAATTCCTTGCTGCACCTGTCACAAGCACCTCCTACACCGTCGCAAACGGCAAGGAAGCACAGGTAAACAGCACACTGCTGGTCAGCTCCCTGTCACTGTTTGATAAGCTCATGCCGCTGGTGCTGTTCATGCTCATCGTACTGACTTCGCAGACCATCATTACGGCTGTCGGTGCAGAAAAAACCGATAAAACACTGGAAACCCTACTCGCCTCCCCCGTACCGAGAGGACATATCATCGGTGCAAAGATGCTTGCTGCACTGATTGTGGCAGTGATCTATGCGGTAACCTACGGCGTAGGATTTCTGGTGACGATGGTGATGACAGTGAGCGGTACGGGCGAAAGCGTGAATCTCGGAGAAGCTGTCACCGACATGGCACGGATGAATCAGGCTACGATTGCACTGGGACTGCAGATTCCCATGTGGGGTTGGGCTTTGGTATTCGTGCAGCTGGCACTGACCATCGGCATCGCTCTGATGGCTTCCATCATTCTGGGTGCATTGGTGCAGGATGCAAAGGGCTCGCAGATGGCAAGCCTGCCGATACTGGTGTGCACGATGTTCCCCTATATTCTGTCGATGCTGTCAGACATCCGGCATATGGAGGGATTTGCCAAAATCGTGATGTACATCATTCCGTTTTCGCATACCTTTGCGGCAACCTCCTGTCTGCGATTCCATGATCTGCCGCTGTTCTGGGGCGGTCTTGCCTATCAGGCGGTATTCCTAACTGCCATGACGCTGCTGGCACTGAAGCTCTATCAATCGGATATCCTGTTCATCGGTATGCCGAAGCGTGGACGAAAAACTGAAAAATAAGGAAATCCCCAACACCTAAAGCGGTGTTGGGGATTTGTGCATATGCAACTAAAACGGGCGATGCCTATGCATCGCCCTTGCCTATCGAAAAACCTCAAAATTTGGAGTGGGGGCGAAAGCCCCCACAGAGGGGTTCGGGGACGAAGTCCCCAAACGATAGCCCCTCCCCTCGGGGAGGGGTTGGGGTGGGGGTAATGACAGGATGCCTGTCTCTAAGAAAGCAGTGTGTATTTATCAAATTTCCGAACGAAAGGGCGATGCCTATGCATCGCCCTTTGCTTATTATTTGGTGTTTGCACGCTCCAGCCATGCCACTGCAACATCCAGTGCATCATACAGTGTGTCACGCTCGGAGGTCTTTACGATTGCGTCAATCGGACTGAGCTTTTCATCCGTGGACATCTGATAAAGACGGATCTTCTGCGATACGTCTACGTCACCCTCTGCCTGCTTCTTGTCAATCTGCATCCAGACAACATAGGCATCGCTCATATAGCCAAAGTAGATTTCATCTCCCTTGCGTACCAGGGGATATCCCTTATAAGTCATGAATTTGGATTCCATAACGGCTCCTTTCTCATGGCGTTCGTTTACCGCCATGTTGTGCTAAATTCTTCGGTTGTGTCGAAAATGTCGATATTATGTGCAATTGCATCCAGACAGGAAGCTCTTGTCTTGTAGGTGGGCTGTCCGTTGATAACCACCAGCAGATTCATATTATCCAGCTTGTAGAAATCCACCTTCATGTTGTCGTTGCCGTCCTGCGTCGTCAGGTGAATATACGCCTCGGGTTTACCTTCGGGAATCTCACCATCCAGATACAGCTCGTCGCCGTAAATATACAGCATGAAACGATAGAACAGTCGGAAACGTTCGCTGTTGCACGCCTTGCCATCCTTGGTTACCTCGTAGTCATCCTTATCACCCTCACCCTTGAAGCTGATCGTTTTGCCATTTGCAGATACATCAAGTGTGGCAATATCCCAAACATAGTTGGTGAGAATGTTTGCAGAGGTAATATCGCCCGGCTGCATGGTTGCCCATACGGCATTGTCCACAGAAATTCCATACAGCACATCCACACCGTCAAGATAGGCGTAATAGCATTCGGAATTTGTGGATTCGTTTGTATAGGTGTCGCCGAAATACAGAGAATAGGTCTTGCGATTGTCGCATTTCATTGTCACTGTACAGAACGGCTCCGTAATGCCCGCATCCTCAAGCTCTGCATCCGTCGGATGAATCGCAGCGATCTGTGCCGCATACAAACCGAACATACCGTTTGTTACATCAACAGACTTATCGGGCGTCAGGTATGCCTTTACAGGTTCCACCATCACATGGGTTGCTGCTGCACCGCCGGTAGTGTCCTCATCTGCGTCATCATCGTACTCCAGATAAATGTCGTAGTCCAGATCCTCACGCTGAATCCGCAATGACTTAACGATCGGGTATTCATCCTCCGCAGGTTCTTCCAGCACGGTCGTAGAAACAAAGAACGTCTTATCCTTTCTGTAATTCGTCATCAGAGAGGATTTTACAAGATAAACATCATCATCCACCAGTGCGTAGGTGTAGATATTATCCAGCGGTGATTCCATGCCGATCGACATGGTAAACTCCGCACCGTCCGCATAATGCATGGTGATCTGTGCATCGGGCTTTGCAAGCCCGTATTTTTCAAGATCCGCCGCATTCTCCTCCACCAGCTGATATCCGTACAGGTCACTGGCATTGTTGGCAAGCGTGGACAGCAGATTACTGCTCAGCGGAATATCCTCCAGCCCCTTGATGCCATAAACGGCACTCTCGGTTTCCGTCGCTTCGGAAATACGATGCAGCGTAAAAGTATCCGCACCCTTGATGTCAACCTGCGTTACATCCTTTGAAAGGGATGTGTTCAGCGGAATCAGATCCTCCGCATCCGTAGCCTCCACATTTTCGGAATCACCGATGCCGGCAGGAGGCGTATCCTGCTTGCGGAGCAGCAGGGCTGCGGTCAGACCGCCGCCCAGAAGTACAAGCACAGCCACGCCTGCGATCAGACCTTTTGTGGTTTTGGACATACCACCGGTCTTTTTCTGCTTTTTCTGTTCCGGTGACGGCTCGGCAAAGAATGTGTCCATTCCTGCCTGCAGATCGTCATCCTGTTCCTGCAAGCTCTGCTTTTCTTCATTGCTCATCGATTCTTTCTCCTTATAAATACTACAATACCAATCACCACGATGATGAACGGGATCGTGTACAACACCACATTCACTGCATTGAGCTGTCCCTGTTCAATGGCAATGGTGGACTTGGACAGATCCTTCTGGGAAATGATCATGCCGCCGCCCTTGCCGGTCATGGTATTGATCGCACTTGTCAGATATTCTGCATTGTTGTACGCAGTATCCTGCATGATATAAATGTCGGTCAGCATCATGGAACCGATTACCATGATATTGCTTTCCATGACGTTGTTATCATCATCTCTGTCCCTTCTCTGCGATACAGCCACAATGGTCTGTGCACCGTCGGGAGTGGTGTCATCCGCCTCTTCGGCACCCAATTCACGCAGATACACTGTGGATGAGGTGTTGAGCAGGGCGGAAGTAATGCCGCTTGTCTTGCTCTCCCAAAGCAGGGTGATCGGACGGCAGAACGGTGCCGGAATCGGCAGACTGGTATTTGCCATATTAGCACTGTAGTCCGTATTGGCAATGGTTGCCACGGGTACACCTGCCTGAACCTTCTGTCCGTTCATAGCAATGCCGACTACCTGTGCAGCCTTCTCATCGCTTTCAATGGCAACAGTCTTTTCCACCTGAAGTCCCCATGATGCAAGGAAATTATCCAGATTGGGGGTGTTGGACTGGGAAATGTCTGCAAAATAGATCAGATTACGGTCATATTTACCGTCGTTGTGAAGGAACTGGGAAAGCTTCTCAATGACATCCTCCGTCAGATCATTCACAGGTGCCGGCAGTACGAGCATATCATACGTTTCAGGATCAATCGCATCGCCGTACAGATCAATTTCTGTAATGTCATAGCCATTCTTTTTCAGTGTCTGTTCAAACATAGCCACAGAATAGGCATTGTTGTTAGCATTGAACAGCGGCTGGCCATTTGCCAGTGCCAGTACGCCAACGTTCACGGGATCTGCATCGGTAACATACATCAGTGCGGAGGTCAGATCCTGCTCGCCCGTGAATGCCGTGATGCAGTCCTCAAGGCTGTAGTAGCCGTAGTTTGCATAATAGTAGTACTTTTCCTGATCATAAGTGAACATATTGTCCACGTTTACCACACGCATTTTGGTGGTGTCCGACGCATTGGCAATGACAACATCACCCGCTACCAGTGTACCGCTGTAACTTGCCTGATAGGCATTGACAACATCGGGATTCTTGGTGGGATCAACATAGGTCAGGTTGATCTTGTCGGAATACTGTGTGTACTTCAGCAGGATCTCATGCACCATCTTCAGATACGTACCACTGGTCTGGAAGTTGCTCTCGTCCATCAGAACGGTGAAGTTGACTTCCTGATCAAGACCTTGAACATATCCGATGGTATCCTCTGAGATCTCATACATCGCACTCTCCGTCAGGTCAAGCTTGATGGGATACTTCTCCACAAGCATACTTACCAGCAGGTTCAATACCACAACAATGGCAACCACAACAGCGGTAATTGCAGTCGCAAGTCCGCCGTACTTGAATTTCTTAATCGCCGCAACGTTCATCTTGCGGGATTTTGTTTCCTTTGCAGGAGCCGCACTCTCCACTGCCTCGGGAGCAGCGGCTTCCTGAATGTTTTCCTTTTCAATATCAGCCATCTTACTGCCTCCTTAGCTCCAGCGTCTCTTTTCAAACACTCTTACTGTAAAGAAATTGAACAGTACCGCACAGCTGACATAGAACAGCACGCTGGAGAGGTTGAAAATACCGCAGGTGAATTCATAATAACGGGAATAGAAAGACATATCATACAGGAAATTCTGCAGCCATGTCACGCCAACAGAAGATGCAATGACATCAATCATATACAGCAGCATCAGACAGACAAAACCACCGACAGCTGCAACCACCTGATTTTCCGTCAGGGAAGAAATGAACACGCCGACTGCACAGAATGCACCGCCCAGCAGCAGCAATGCCAGAAAATTGGACAGCAGCGTCAGCCATGCCACGGAACCGAACAAACTCAGGATCAGTCCGTACACGAACACGATGCTGATGCCGATGGTGTAGAGCGTCAATGCAGCAAAATACTTGCCGAGCACGATGGACGTCAGCGAAACGGGGGCTGTGAGCAGTCCCTGTTCAGTTTTCTGCTTCTTTTCCTCACTGAACAGACGCATGGTCAGGATCGGAATGAGGAAAATGATTACCAGAAAGAGATTTGCAAACATACCCGACATATTGGTCGAACCCATTGCCAGAGTGTTGATGGAGAAGAAATAGCCGGCAAATACATAGAATACCGCAAGGAATACATAGGCGATGCCGGATGTAAAAAATGCACCTATTTCACGTCTGTAAATTGCACCCATTATGCCTTTGCCTCCTTATCCTGATTCAAGATGTTTTCACCCATGGTGATCTTGAGGAAGATATCCTCAAGCGTCATTTCCATTGTACGCAGCATGAGGATATTCCAGTCATTCTCCCTTGCCACACGGTTGATCTCACGACGAACATCAACGCCCGGCTCGGCTTCCAGTTCATACTCGAAAATGCCTTCCTCACGCTCCATATCCGCACGGACATACTTGAGATTGTCAATGGCACGGATTGCCTGCAGCACCTCTGCCTTCGGACCGTCGATACGAACGATCACACGATGATCCGTGGTTACCTTGTTGGAAAGGTTGGTTGCGGTATCATCCGCTGCCACAACGCCCTTGTTGATGATGATCACACGGTCACAGACTGCCTGAATTTCGGACAGAATATGGGAGGACAGAATGACAGTGTGGTTCTTGCCCAGACGCTTGATGAGCGTACGGATGTCAATGATCTGCTTCGGGTCAAGACCTACGGTCGGTTCGTCCAGAATCAGCACCGGCGGATTGCCGATGAGTGCCTGTGCCAGACCCACACGCTGCTTGTAACCCTTGGAAAGGTTCTTGATCAGACGGTTTTCTACGTCCTTGATCTTGCAGAGCGTGCACACATCCTTCAAATGGGATCTTCTGGGCAGCTTGCACTTCTTCAGATCATATACAAAATTCAGATATGCCTTCACGGTCATATCCAGATAGAGCGGCGGAATCTCCGGCAGATAGCCGATGTAAGACTTCGCCTTGATGGGATCCTCCAGAATATCCACCCCGTTGATCAGTGCCTGTCCGGATGTGGAGGAAATATAGCCCGTAAGCATATTCATCGTTGTGGATTTTCCCGCACCGTTCGGGCCGAGAAATCCCAGAATCTGGCCATCCTCAACCGTAAAACTGATGTCGTTCACGGCTTTCTTGTCGCCATAATGCTTCGTCAGATTTCTGACTTCAATCATGCGAAATAGCCTCCTTTGTAATATACTGATTTTGATAGAATTTTCCGAAAACAAAGATCCGGAAGTTTCCTAAAACGTTTTCGTATTGTAACTATAACAAAGCTTTGTGTCAACTGCGTGACAGCAAAGCGAAATTTATTCCGACTGCACTCCGTATGTCCGTGCAATTTCCAGATCCCGCTGCATCTGTGCCGTCAGAGCCTCCAGAGAATCAAATTTCTGTTCGGAACGGATGAACTGCAAAAGGGACACGGGAATGGTTTTTCCGTAAAAATCGCCCTTTGCCCCAATGACATAGGTTTCCGCAAGCGGTCTGCCGTCATACTGCACCGTGGGCTTTCTGCCGACATTCGTAATGGACGGATACACTGTACCATCCAGAAGCGTGCGTGACGCATACACACCGAATTTCGGGACAAGCTGTCCCTGTGCAAACACCTGATTCATCGTCGGAAATCCAATGGTTCGCCCAAGCTGTGCACCGTGAACGACTGCAAGCTCAATGGTATAGGGAGCACCGAGCAGTACCTGTGCACGGGATACCTCCCCATTGTGCAAAAGTTCACGGATGCGGCTGGACGAAACGGTTTTTCCGTCCACGCACACATCATCGACTGTCTGCACAGCGAATCCGTAATTTTCTCCGAATTTCCGCAGATCCTGCACATTCCATGCAGCTTTCCTGCCGAAACGGAAATCCCGTCCGCAGCAGACATACGCCGCTGAAAAGCGATCCACGAGGATGTTTCGCACAAATTCCTCCCCCTCCATATCGCAGACCTCTGCAAAGGGGTGGTGGGAGATCCATTCCATGCCGCAGTCCTGCAGAATGCGGCATTTCTGTGTTGTGGGGTAGAGATAATCAAGTGCAGCATCATGCTTTACACCGACCGATTCCGTTGCAAATGTGAAAACGGACGGTTTCATGCCGTTTTCCCTCTGTGCCAAAACAAGCTCCAGTACACGGCGGTGGCCGAGATGCACGCCGTCAAACAGACCGAGTGCAACGGCGGAAGGCTTCAGTGAAATTCCCACTGTATCACCTCGTTATTGTTCTTTCGGGGAGCACAGATTCCGCTCCACACGCAGGCAGTCCTGCGTCCTGTCTATGACTGCAGTTCCGAGAAATCCGTCGGGCTGTCCATACACAGCATAGCGATCCGCATCGGTTATCTGACGTTTGAGCTGGGAAAGCCCCAGTTTTACGCCATTGCGATAATGCATCGTCTGTGTTTCGCTGAGCTGAAGCTTCGGCAGGCTCTCAAACACCTCCGCAATGGGGATAATTGCCTCCGAAAGGCGGTTTTCCTCTGCAAGCTGCATAATTTCTTCAAATGTACAGCATTTTTCAATGGGCAGTCCATTGGACATGGTACGACGCAGCCCCGTCATAACTGCACCGCATCCGAGAACCTGTCCCAGATCGTGCAGGATGGTGCGGACATACACACCTGTACCGCAGCGGATCGTAAGCGTACCTTCGCCCTTCTCCGCATCGAATGCGGTCAGTTCAATGCCATGCACCTGCACCTGACGTGCCTTGCGTTCGACGGTTTTGCCCTCACGGGCAAGCTCATACAGCCGTTTGCCGTCCACGGAAACTGCCGAATACATGGGCGGTATCTGTGAAATATCGCCAATAAACTGCGGAATTACCGCAAGGATCATAGCCTCGGTAATTCCCGAAGCATCATGTTCCTCCAGAATCTCTCCCGTACTGTCCTGCGTATCACTCACCTGCCCCAGACGGAAATCCGCAACATAGGCTTTTCTGTCGTCGGGCAGAATGCCGCACGCCTTCGTGGCAAAGCCCACAAAGACGGGCAGCACACCCGTTGCCATGGGATCAAGCGTACCGCTGTGTCCGAGCCGCCGCATTTTCAGAATGCCACGCAGCTTCCCGATCACATCAAAGGACGTGAAGCCCTGCGGTTTGTCGATACAGATAATTCCGTTCACGCTCTCGCCAGTCCTTTCTCCACAGCGGCAAGGATCGTTGCCTTGACCTCGGCGAGCGTCCCCTTGAGCAGGCATCCCGCTGCCTTGACGTGACCGCCGCCGCCCAGTTCCTGACAGATCACGGCAACGTTGACATCCTTTGCAGAACGCAGGGAAACCTTATATACGTTCGGTTCACGCTCTCGCAGGGTAATTCCCACTTCCACGCCCTCGGGCTGTGTGGGAAGATTGGTCAGACCTTCGCTGTCATTATCGTCCATCCCCGTCTGTTCACGCAGCTCCTGCGTAACGCAGATCATGGCACATTTTCCATCAAGGAAATACTCCATCGCCTGCAGCATGAGCATTTCCGCACGCAGACGTGCGGGTGACTTGACATCGAACATACTGCGGTTGATCAGACCGTAGCGGATGTCGGGAAATTCCCGCATCAGCTCCGCTGTATAAATATGGGTTTCGGGTGTGGTATTATCAAATTTAAAGCATCCCGTATCGGTTGCCATGCCCGTATACAGGCACATGGCAATCTGTTCCGTAAACTGCACATTCATGAAACGATACAGTGCGTAAAGTATCTCGCAAGCTGCAGCGGCATCGGCAAACAGCAGCGTCCGCTCTGCATACAGCAGATTGGAAACATGATGGTCAATACAAAGATCCACCTTGTCTGCGTACATTTCTCTGTACCTGCCAAGGAGCTTGGGATCTGCCACATCCACGGAAATCACACACTTCGGTTCAAAATCCTCCTGTGCGTCCGGCATAAGATAATCATAGCGTGCCGGTATTTCATCGGAACAAAGCACTTTCGCCCGCTTCCCCATCAGACGGAGCACCGCCTGCAGGGAATATCCGGAACCGATGCAGTCCCCGTCGGGGCTCTGATGGATCAGAATGTGGACATCCTCACAGCTTTTCAGAAACTCTGCTGCCTGCTGAAAATCAATCCTCTCCATCTTCGCCCTCCGTATCATCCTCCTGTGCAAGGCTCTGCAGCTTTCTGGTGATCTCCGCACCCTTTGCAATGGAATTATCCGCAATGAATTCGATCTCGGGACTCTTACGCATTTTCAATCGGGAAAACAGCTCCCGTCTGACAAAACCCGCAGCACTGCGAAGTCCTTTGACGGACTGACGGGTATCCTCCTCACCAAGCAGGCTGGAGATATACACCTTGCAGTGGGAGCCATCCCCTGCCAGATCCACACGGACAACCGTCAGCATGGAACTGATACGGGGATCCTTCAGCTGACGGATGATGTCCGGCAGCTCTCTATGGATGTCCTCCGACATCCGGTTGTTCTTGTAACTGGGCATTAATTGCCTGCCTTTCCGTCCGTGATCTCATATTCCGCACCGGACTCAAAGAATCCATCCGCTTCAAGGCATTCGCCAAAATTTACCTGACTGGATTTTTCCTCATAGGAGAGAAGTTCTTCTGCTGTGATGGGATGGCTGACATTCGCCAGTTCATCCGGTTCGTCGCTTTCTGCTCTTTCCACAGCACTGCACTGTCCGAGCAGGATTCTCTTGACGGACTCGAAGAAGAAAACATCCACGGGACCAAGCTCATCCCATGCCAGTGCTTCGTCACAATACTGGAGCATATCCTTTGTGCTCATTCTGCTGTATTCCATACGTTTCCATCCTTTCATCTATTATTATCATTCCTTGGTTCAGGAATTATTCGGGACGATATTCTTCCATGATATACGCCTCAAAGATGTCGCCGACCTTCAGGTCATTGAACTTCTCAAGGCTGATACCGCATTCATAACCGCTTGCCACTTCCTTGACGGAATCCTTGAAACGCTGCAGACCTGCAATATGATCATCTGCAATGATGATACCATCACGAACGATTCTGATCTGGCACTGTCTGGTCAGCTTGCCATCCAGAATATAGCTGCCGGCAACCGTGCCGACGCTGGAAATCTTGAATACTTCACGAACCTCTGCCTTACCGAGAATTACCTCACGGAACTTCGGTGCAAGCATACCCTTCATTGCAGTGGAAATTTCCTCGATCGCATCATAGATGATACGGTACAGACGAACATCCACGCCGTCACGTGCAGCACTTTCCGCTGCACCGTTATCGGGACGCACATTGAATCCAACGATAATGGCATTGGAGGCATTCGCCAGCATTACGTCACTTTCCTTCACAGCACCAACGGCACTGTGAATGACTCTGACACGCACCTCGTCGTTGGAAAGCTTCTCCAAAGATGCCTTTACTGCTTCCGCACTGCCCTGCACGTCAGCCTTGACGATGATCGGCAGCTCCTTGACTTCACCCTCTGCCATCTGGCTGAATAGGTTGTCAAGCGTCAGCTTTGTGGTGCTCTGGAACTGTGCTTCCTTCGCTTCGTGCTTTCTCTGCTCAACGAGTGTTCTTGCCAGACGCTCATCCTCAACGGCATTGAAGATGTCGCCTGCACTCGGAACCTCATCCATACCGGTGATCTCAACCGGAACGGACGGACCTGCCGTCTTTACGATGGCACCCTTATAATTGGTCATAACACGAACCTTACCCACGGTCGTACCTGCAATGATGATGTCACCCGTATTCAGTGTACCCTTCTGTACCAGCATTGTGGCGATCGGGCCTCTGCCCTTATCCAGTCTTGCTTCAATAACAGTACCCTGTGCCATACGGTCGGGATTGGCAGTCAGCTCCTTGATTTCCGCAACGAGCAGAACGTTCTCAAGCAGGTCGTCGATGCCCGCACCTGTCTTTGCGGAAACCTCAACACAGATGGTTTCGCCGCCCCATTCTTCACATACAAGACCGTATTCTGTCAGTTCCTGACGTACACGATCGGGGTTTGCAGTTTCCTTATCCATCTTATTGATGGCAACGATCACGGATACGCCTGCAGCCTTTGCATGGTTGATGGACTCAACCGTCTGCGGCATGATACCGTCATCGGCAGCAACAACAAGAATTGCAATATCGGTAATATTGGCACCTCTTGCACGCATGGAGGTGAATGCCTCATGTCCGGGGGTATCGAGGAATGTAATGGTCTTACCCTCGTAATTTACCTGATACGCACCGATATGCTGTGTGATACCGCCTGCTTCGGATGCGGTAACCTTTGCATTACGGATTCTGTCGAGAATGGAAGTCTTACCGTGGTCAACGTGTCCCATAACCACAACAACGGGGGAACGGGGCAGGAGCTTGGACTCGTCGTCAGTATCCTCCTCGATCAGTCGTTCCTCAATGGTAACGATAACTTCCTTTTCTACCTTTGCACCCAGCTCCTCTGCAACCAGAGCTGCCGTATCGAAGTCGATTTCTTCGTTGATGCTTGCCATTACGCCCAGTCCCATGAGCTTGCCGATTACCTTGGAAACTGTTACCTTCAGACGTGCTGCCAGCTCACTGACAGTGATGTTGTCGGGAATGCGAACCTTCAGCTGCTGCTTTCTTGCACGCTCCAGCTCCAGACGGTTCAGACGCTGTGCCTCGGTTTCCTTCTTACCGGAACGCTGCTTGCCACGCTGTGCGGACTTCTGGTTGATCTTCTGCTTCTTTGTGGAATAATCCTTATGACGATCTGCCGGTGCAATCTGCTCATAACGCTCGTTGTACTTATCCAGATCCACATAGCTGCCTCTGGTATCCACCGTGCGACGCTTTTCGGTGCTCTCCATACGCTCGCTGCTCATCACACCGCCAAGACGTGTCTTTTCACCGTGAACCTGCGGCTGCTTGCGTTTTTTCTCTTCCTTGCGGCGTTCAGGCTGCTTGGGTGCAGGCTTTTCCGGTGCTGCGGCAGGCTTTGCAGCAGGCTTCTCAGCTGCAGGTTTTTCTGCCGGTTTCTCAACTGCCGGCTTTTCTGCAGGCATTTCCTTCTTCACGGGCTTCGCTGCGGGAGCCTCTGCCTTTTTCGGCTTTGCACTCTCTGCGGGCTTTTCCTGCTTTGCAGGTGCTTCTGGCTTTGCAGCCTTCTCAGTCTTTTCGGTCTTTTCAACCTTCTCAGTCTTCTCAGTCTTTTCAGCCTTTTCAGCCTTCTTCGCCGGCTTCTTGGTTTCCTTTTCAGCCTTCACTTCGGGCTTCGGCTGACTCTTGGTTGCAAAATATGCATCGAAGCTTTCCACACGATGCTTCTGGCTGTAAAATTCCAGTGCAAGGTTCATTTCCTGTTCTGTGATGGATGAACCGCTTTTCTTTTTGCCGTCACCATGATTTTCAAAAAATCCTGCAAGCTCCTGTACGGGTATTTGCAGATCCTTCGCTGCATCGCTCAATTTGATTTTCTTTGCCATAGGCAAAAACCTCCTATCTCGCACGATCCGCTGCATCCGAATGCTGCGGATCTATCGGTCACTGCTGCTGTACTTCCGCACACAGTGTTTGTATCCTGTCAAAAAATCCTCTGTCGAGAATTGCGATCACCGCCGAACGCCGTCCTGTCGCTGCACCGATCTCCGCCTGTGTCAGCGGTACGGGGCAGACCGGAATCGCATTCTTCCGGCAATGAAAGCAGACTTCTTTATATGTTTTCGGGGAAATATCCTCCGCCGTGATCACGCCGCTTGCCTTTCCGCCTGCCAGAGCCTCCAGCATGGGATCAAACCCCATTGCCATTTTCCCTGCCTTGCGGCAGATACTAATTAGCCCCGTCAGCTTCGGATAATGCATTCATCATCACCTCGTATACTTCCGGTGCAACCTTGCAGGAAAAGCTCTTTTCCAGTCTGTGGCTTTTCTGTGCCTGCAGCAGGCAGTCCTGACTGCGGCAGATATAAGCCCCCCTGCCGGCTTTTTTTCCTGTAAAGTCCAGTGCGATCTCACCCTCGGGGGATTTTACCACCCGTATCAATTCCTTTTTCGGTTTCATTTCTCCGCAGCCGACGCACATACGCATCGGAATTTTCTTTGCCATACGGACACCTCCGAACCGGAATTATTCTGCACTTTCTTCGGAAGCCATTTCTTCGGCTGTTTCTTCAGCCGGTGCTTCCATCTCCGCTGCCGCTGCATCCTGATCGGACTTGATGTCGATCTTGAAGCCCGTCAGCTTTGCAGCCAGCTTTGCATTCTGACCACGGTTGCCGATGGCGAGGGAGAGCTGATCGTTGGGAACAATAGCAACGCAGGTGCGTTCTTCCTCATCCAGAATCGTTACCTTCAGCACCTTTGCGGGAGAAAGGGCATGGGCAATGAACTCTGCCGGATCCTCGCTGTAGGGGATGATGTCGATCTTCTCGCCGCCAAGCTCACGCACGATGGCAGAAATTCTGGAACGCTTCGGGCCGATACAGGAACCGATGGCATCCACGTTCGGATCGTGGGAAACCACTGCGATCTTGGAACGGGAACCTGCCTCACGGGAAATCGCCTTGACTTCCACGGTGCCGTCATAGATCTCCGGAACCTCCAGTTCAAACAGACGCTTTACCAGATCTCTGTGCACACGGGAAACCTTGATCACGGGTTTCTTGCTCTTATTGGCAATGCCCGTCACATACACTCTGATGATCATGCCCTCACGCAGAACCTCTCCGGGAATCTGCTCCTGACGCAGCAGGTACAGCTCCGTCTTGTCGTACATCAGTGTTGCGGAGCCTCTGCCGGGTTCCACCTGTGTAACGGTAGCGGACAGAATGTCATTCTCCTTACCCTGGAACTTCTCCAGCAGACGGTCACGGTTGATGTCACGCAGATCACCCTTGATGGACTGCTTTGCGGACTGTGCGGACGCTCTGCCGAATTTGGAAATATCCAGCGGATGCTCCAGAATCGCACCTACATAGGTATCGGGATCAATGGTTCTTGCCACATCAATGTGAATCTGTGTTGCATTGGCAGGTTCTTCATCCACAACCTCCTGCAGCAGCACCACATTGAAAATACGGTTTGCCGGATCAATGTCCACACGGATATTCTCCTTGCAGTCGGGGTAAATACGCTGTGCAGCCTTCTGCATCGCACTCTTTACCTTCTCGATCATGATCTCGGCATCCACACTGTTTTCTGTTCCCAGATCCGCCAGTGCTTCAAAAAATTCGTTGTTCATTGCTTGTTACGCCTCCATGTTTTTATTCAAATTCAAAATACAGCTTTACAAATGCCAGTGCATTGAACGGAATCTCCGCTGCACCGTTTTCTGTTTCCAGAATCACCTGTTCCTTATTCCAGTCCGTCAGTGTTCCCACCATCTCACGGCAGCCGTCGATCGGACGGATGAGCCTTGCACGGACAACGCAGCCCACGCAGGCATCAAAATGACTCTCACGAATCAGTTCCCTCTCAAGTCCTGCGGAGCTGATCTCCAGAATATAGCTCTGAGCGATCGGATCCTTTTCATCCAGCATATCGCTGATGGGACCTGTCACCTTCTCGCAGTCGTTGATGCTGATGGTCTCGGTTTCGCTGTCAATGAAAATACGCAGATACCACGACGCACCTTCTTTTTCATAGCGGATGTCCCATACCAGATAGCCAAGCTCCGTCACAATCGGAGCTGCCAGCTCGTAGATCCGCTGCTCAGTGCTGCCGAATTTCTTCAGTTTCATTGCATTTCTCCTCTCCTTGCAGATATGATACAAGCAAAACGAAAGACCGGATTGCTCCGGTCTTTTGACTTTACTATGATGATACTACTATTATATCACGTTTCTAACCGGAAATCAAGACTTTTTTTGAAAAAATGCAAAATTTTCTAAATTTTTTTTGGGATCATCAAAATAAGATGCTCTCTCTTTAGCTGCAATGTTTTCAAAAAATATCTTTTACCGGATTCTGCGGCATTCCATGTAGTATCTCTTATCCTCGGCATGGCCCATCGAGAAGGTCTTTCTGGGGAGAACGCCGTCCTTCCGCACGCTCGGGAACAGCAGGCTCTTGTGGAGATCCGGCAGAAGGAATCCGATGCTGCCATCCTTTGCCGCCAGACGCTCAATGGTTTCCTCGCCGTGGATATAGTCGATTTTTCCTGCATTCTCTGCAAGGTAAGCATCCAGCACATTCTGCAGACTTCCCACAGCAAGGTTGGAAGAAGGCTTGTGGATGTACAGCGTTTTTCTCACGCCGTTCTGTACAACGGTCACGGGCTGATCGGATTCGTTTTCGGACAGAGCAAGCTGTGCCGTCAAAGTATCCATCAGCTTTGCGGTATCCGTATTCTCGATGATGCGGTGAATCGCCTCAAACTGCAGTGCGTCACTGTGGAGGTTCACGATCTCCACGAGGGCATATCTTGCCGGATGATCGGAGAAATCCACACCGGGGTTTTCCTGCTTCATGGCTTCATAGCAAGCCTTTGCCGTTGCAAGAGAGTGGTTGCCGTCACCCATTGCAAACTGCAGCTCACGGTTTTCCTCACGCTCAAGAAGTGCAGAAAGTGCTGTCTGGAATGCAGCCTGCTCGGCTTCGCCCATGAGATAGCCGTCAATGCTTCCGCCGCCGCTCATCAGCTGTGTGCTGTAGAGCTTCTGCATGGCATCCTTTGCCGCAGTGCAGCTGCCGATGGCGGTATCCTGCGGATCGTCAATCAGGATCATGATATGGGGCAGCTCCAGCTCTGCCTGTGCACGTACACGCATTCTCGGAGGAATACGCTCCAGAACGGTAGCCTCCGTTGCACGGACGGGGGATGTGCTTCCTTTATTATAATCATACGCCACAAGGACGATCTTGCCGATCACACCGGCTCTTAATACGCCGTTGCCCTGAATGCGTTCCACATACACCATTGCATTCTCATAAGTACGCAGTACGCCGTTCTCCAGACATTTCTGCATATTTGACCGGATGGCACAAATGCGTTCTTCCACATCGGGTTCCTCCAGATACACCTCGGGAAGAATCAGATTCAGCGTAGAGGGTGCGTCGCCAACCTCCGCTGCCGCCTGTTCCCAATAGGAAGGATCACCTGTAAACTGATCGCATGCAATGACGCTCCACTTTGCGGCATCCGTCACGCTGAAATCCGGCAGAAGAATATCTGCTGCTGTAAAAATTGTCTGCATCATCATAACTCACCTTTCCAAATACAAACGGTAAAACCGACATCCGTTACTTTGTGTCAAATCCTTACCATAATTTGTAATCAGTATAACACATTTTTAACCAAATGTCAATTGCATATTTCAAAATCCCCTGTATTTCGTCAAAAAATCAGAAAAAAGGTTTGTTATTGAAATGTAACCTCCTGTTCATTTACTTTACTATATGTTCTATGGTATACTTAAATAGATGGGCAGGTGTATGCTTTTTTCAGGCATAGTTGTCATACACCTGTACACCCATTGCATACATAATATTTGCTGCCGTCAAAACTGCCGGCACGCATTGGGGAATTGTTCGGGATGTGTTTTATGCATATCATCCCTTTATCATACACAGAAAGGAATGAACAGCTTGTCAGATCAGAAGGATCTCAATCAGGAGAACGTACAGACTCCTGCAGCTGAGGATAAGGATAAATTGGAACGGATGGATCGCATTCGTGAGTCGCTGGCTCAGGCAAGTGAGGAATCCGCTTCCAACAATGCGGATCTGCCGAAGCCTGCCGCTTCCCGCACACAGCTTTTGGACGTTTCAGTGGAGGACAATCCGCCCACGATTGAAGAGGATTCGGAAGCCACCCGTGCCAGAAAGGTGGCACAGATCCGTGAGGCACTTTCCATGGTGGACAGAACTCCGCCGCCACAGCCGCAGCCTGCCAAGAAAAACGCACTGCCCCCGCTTCGCAAAAAGGGAACGAAAAGTGCAATCGTCAAGAATGCCGCTGCGGAAACCGTAGTCGCACCGCAGAAACCGCAGGCTGCACCAAAGCCCAAGACAGCACAGGCTGCTGTGCAGGCACAGAAGCCTGCCGCAAAGCCGCAGAATACTGCTGCCAAGCCGCAGAATGCCGCTGCATCTCAGAAACCTGCCGCACCGTCGGCTGTCAAGCAGCCGCTGCCTGCACTTCGCAAGGCAGGTGCTCCCAAGGCGGCGGTGCCGGTCAAGGGTGAAGCCACCCCCGCAATGAAGCCTGCCAAACCCGCACCGACGGCAAAACCATCAGCGAAGCCTGTTAAGGAAAAGGCTGCTGCCGCACCGAAAAAGCCCCTTCCCATCAGGAAAATTGCTGCAATTCTGGGTGGTTCGCTCGGCGGATCACTGCTGATTGCTTACATCATCGTGGCGATCGTATACAGCAACAAATTTCTGCCGAACACTTACATCAACAAAATCGCTGTCGGCGGTATGAGCAAACAGGAAGCTCACGATACACTGATGGAGCAGGCAGAGGTTGCAGATCTGGAACTGATCACCTCCGAGGGTGAAACCGTGGTATTCCCGGCTTCGGAATATGACGCTTACTATTCACTGGAGCTTGAAAAGCTCGATGACGCATTCTCCGAAAACAGCATTCTCTGGATCCGCAAGCTGTTTGCAGAATCCAGCTACACAGTGGAATATGACATCAACTATGACGATAAAGTCATGCAGCTCATGTTTGAACGCTACGGCTGGGGCAGCGATCCCTCAAAGGATGCCTACATAGAAATGAATCCGGAAACGCAGCTGTATGAGATCGTTCCGGAAACCATCGGCGATAAGTTCGACAAGAGCGTGCTGACTGCTTATGTGGGGCAGGAGCTTAGAACGGGTAATTTCTCAATTGATATTGTGGAATCCGGCAGCTACGACAATTATCTGGCAAACATCAAGGCAGAGGATCTGACGGAACATCTGGAGCTTTGCAACAAATATGCAAAATGTGCCATTACCTTTGATTTCTCCGACCGCAAGGAAGTACTTGACGGTGCTACCATTGCATCATGGGTATACTTCACAGAGGATGCCAAAACCGCTTTCAACCGTGCATACATCGAAGAATTTGTTGCAGCGATGGCGGATAAATACGATACCTACGGCCGTCCACGCACCTTCCGTTCCACGCTCGACGGCGTTATCACCGTTCCGTGGACAAAAACCAGCATCTATGGCTGGCAGATCGACCAGGAGGCAACAACGGAGCAGATATTGGAACTGCTCGAACAGGGCGAATCTGTAACAGTTAAGCCGAAATACACCGACTGGGGTTATGGATTCACCCGTGATACCAATGACATCGGTGGAACTTACATTGAAATCGACATTTCCGCACAGCACATCTGGTACTACAAGAACGGTATCATAAACATGGAAGCCGACTGCGTAACCGGTACGGAAACCGATCGTTCCCGCAGAACGCCCCGTGGTATCTTCCAGATCTGGTCACACGACAGTCCCAGAAAGCTTGGAACGATGGCAACACACGGCTACGAAGTTTGGGTGGATTACTGGATGCCGATCGACTATACCGGTATTGGTCTGCACGATATGAAGAGTCGTGGAGCTTTCGGCGGCAGCATCTATATGTACAATGGTTCACACGGATGCATCAATCTTCCCTATCAATTTGTCAAGAATCTGTTCAATACCGCTGTCAACGGCACACCGGTTATTGTACACGATTAATGTAATTTCTCGGAACGCTCCGTCGTTAAGGTGGGGCGTTTTGTGTTTTCTTATAATTTTTCGACACAAAATTTGTGCAGTATTTCCCGTAATGTTTTCCTTGCTTTAGCGTACTAACTATGTAACAGCACAAAAACGCTGTATTAAAAGCGAAGCCTTAGAGCATTTCTTATGAAAGAAGGGATTTTATGCCATTGACAATGTTTTTGATTGTTAGTATGATTGCCGCTTTTGTTGGGTTGATGTTTGCCCTGTTTTCCAGAAGCAAAAAACAGCCGCAGACAAATACGCAGTATTTTGCGTCGCCCCATGCTCCAAATGATTACGGGCATCTATATCAGCCGACGGGAGCGTCGCCTGCTCCGCAGGCAAATCCTTCACAGAACGGAACGCCTGCAAACCATGCAATTCCCCCACAGGTGAAGCCTCCGGTGCAGCAATCCGCACCGCAGTTTGTACCGCCGCAGGCTCCTCCGAAACCGCCGGTTCCGAAAAAACCGTTTTCACCGATCCCGCTGCTGCTGATTGCAGGCGTTGTATTCCTGTTCATGGGCGGTATCATTTTCCTGACAAACACATGGGATTCCCTGCCCGATATTGCTCGTGCAATTTCCCTGCTCTCGGCAAGCGTTATCGCATTTGCCTTCAATGTACTGGCAGAACGGGGTCTCAAGCTTCCGAAAACAGGTCTCGCCTTCTATATCCTCGGCTGTATTTTCCTGCCGCTTGCACTTGGCGGCATCGGAGCATTCTCCCTGCTGGGTGAATGGTTCTCCTTCGACGGTGACGGCGGCACACTGCTGCTGGCGTTGATTTTCCTCTGCGTTTCAGGAACCAGCTTCCTCGGACAGAGCAATTACAAAAGTCCGTTTCTCGCTTGGCTGGGTCTGACGGGCATCGCCGGAACATGGACATCGCTGAATGCCTTTCTTTACACGCAGCTTGAAAGCAGGGATTTCCTTTCCACCGAAATGCTGACGTCCCTCGCTGGTATTCTTCAGGTAGTGCTCTCCGTCATCTGTGCGGTAATTGCAGAAATATACCTTCGCAGACACGCAGCCGGCACAACGCCCCTCTCCAAAACATGGGTGCCGTTCCTGTATCCGCTGCATGGTTTCAATCTGTTCATCCTGCTCAATGTTTCCGAATATGCACCGCTTGCTGGCTGCATTTGCAGTCTGGTAATGGCTCTGCTGTTCCTGCATGAGCTTTTCATCGCCCAATCCCTGCATCTGGGTGTATTCGGCTTTGCCATAGGTCTTCTTAACTGTCTGAGTACGGTGTGCAATCTTGGTATTCTGGAAGAATCCAGTGCTTATGTGAAAACCCTATTCGTCATTACCGCCGCAGTTTTCATGCTGCTGAGCATCGCTTCCCTGCCGCATCTGAAGCCCGCAACCCGAGACACAATGGGTATCGCAGGTATACTGCTGTGTGTTCCCGCTGTGCCGTGCACATTGCTTTTCATGCTCTGGAATGCGGACAATGCTGCGAATTATTTCCTGCTTCTCTTTATTCCGCTGGTCATTGGGGCAGTACATTTCATATTTGCTCCCAAGCAAAAGCTTGCAGCCCATTTATTCCTTCCCATTCTCTATGCCATTTTGCTGTACTGCGTTTCCATATCGGGGGCAACAAGCGATGACAGCCTGCTCATTCGTCTGCTGCTGATCGCAGCGGCACTCATCCTGCTGATTCAGGCAGTCCTGAGCCGCAAGCTGTGGCCGCTGATGCTCTCCATTTGTACCTGTATTGCAGTTCCGCTGATCTCACTTCCGAACAGCTCCGTCTGGCTGACATGGCTCTGCACGGCTGCAATGCTTTTCGGTATGATCTATGCACATATTGCACACCGTCCCCTGCTGGAACGAAGCTTCGGCTGGGCTGGACTGCCGTTTCTGCTCACAAGCTGCTGCGGCACATTCCTGCTGGTTCTCGAAGATGCACAGGCATGGATTCTGACGCTTGCAGTTCTGGCACTGGTATTCCTTGCAGAATACACCATTCTGCGTTCACAGTTTCATTCCGCAGGAATGCGTAGCTTCTGTCTGAACCTCTCCGTGTTCCTCTATCTGGCCTCACTCATTCAGGTGTGCAGTGAAACCGTAGGCATCGGCTGGCTCGTCCTGTATGCACTGACGCTCATGGTCATGGCCGCAGGCACTCTCCGCAGAAACAATAACCTTTCCGCTCTGCCGATGATGATCTATCTGTTTGTGGCTCTGCGTGAGATTGTGGTCGTTCTGGGAACACTCCCCGTACTGACAAGCGGCTGGATTCTCGGACTGCAGATCGCATCCTACATTACCATGCTGCTGATCTTCGCAGGCATGGGAAGACTGCTTCTGCCGGATGGCTTCTTCATCAATGACGGCAATAAACTGCAGTTGGACTGGGGCTTGCTTGTTGCTTCGTTCCCCATATTCAGCGTAGCTTCCACAATCGACTGGCATCCGCCTGTTCTCTGCTGCCTGCTGCTTTCGGTCTACTCGCTCCTGTTCATCGGACGTATCAAAATACGTTTCATCCCCATTCTGCTGGCTTCCGCATTTGGTTGTCTGACCATCTTCTTCCACAACATCCTTGATCCGTTCGGAATTCTGGAGATGTGGCACAATGCGGAGTTCAAAGCACCGCAGATTCTGTTGTACCTGCTGCCAATGCACGTATTCCTTTTGTCGCTGCTTTGGATCCTGCCGAAGAAATTCCGCAATGCGGTACATATCGCAAGATTCTGTATGTACTGCCTGACGATGTACTGCCTGCTGGCTGCAAGTTTCAGCTTCGGCAAGGCAATGGACGGTATCGTTCTGGCATCCTTCAGTTTCCTGATCCTGCTGGGGAGCTTCGCAGTCAAGCGGCTTCGCTGGTTCACGCTCGGATTCTCCGTGCTGTTCCTGATGACCGTCAAGATGACTTGGGAATTCTGGCAGTCCCTGCACTGGGGTATCTACCTCTTCCTTGCAGGTGCGGCACTCATCGGTATTGCATTCTATTTTGAATATGCACTACGCAAGGCAAACGAAAGAACAAATGCTCCGACGCTTCCTCCCGAACCTGCTCCCAGCGAACAGATTCCGGCAGCGGATGCATCGAAGCCCGATGCCCCCGTACAGGCAATGCAGCTGCCGAAGAAAAAACGTTCCAAAGAAAAGGTACGCCTGTTCAAGGAATGGAAATGGTAGAATGATCATTACTTTACTCCTATTTAATAGCATTGCCCTGTTTGCGTTGCAAACAGGGCAATGCCTTATCTTTTCCTGCAAAAAAATTTGCAGTTCGATGTCCGAAATGTATTGTATCAAACGAATGTATGATATGAATCGGTTCAAACTGCAAAAATGTCCAAAGCAAGCATTTCAAAAAAATAAAGATATCGAAGACTGCGTCAGCGACGTATTTGTAGAGATCTTCCGCAGCACAGAAAAATACACGCCGCAGAGCGGTTCCCTGAGCAAAAAGAACTGCCGTGGATGCATACGCAGAAGGCGTACAGACGATTACAAGAAAACAGCGTTTCCGTCCGATCATGACAGTGGCAGCTTGCCTCGTTCTGGTGGCAGGCATCGGCGGTGAGATTGCATCCTGTCATTGCCCCCCCCCCAACGCCTCCCCGAGGGGAGGG
>JAZNUR010000158.1:0-4856 GCA_045592405.1 Oscillospiraceae bacterium | reverse complement strand
ACGCATTATGAACATTAGAACAAATCACTCCAAAATCATATAAGCTTGCATTGTACACCAACACCACCGAATCACTTGCAATTACATCCGGCGGTAAGAAACCAATAGGAATATATTTTCGGTTAGAAGAGGAAACTCTTGGAATAATAAGATATTCCGTTTGAGGTTGTCGATTTTGTGTAAATAAATACGGCGTATTTGCAGTTTTCTGAATCCTGTCAACAGGACTTTTAAGACGATATTCTCTGATGTAGTTGAATCTATCCATCAGTTCTGGAATATGCTGATATTTATGTGGAGACTCGCTAACAAACCAAAAGCAAAATCTTCGATATGATGTATCGTTGATAAACTCACGGCTGCCAATAAAGGGTTTAATAACCGCCTCTAGTTCAGGATATTTCTTTATTATATCTACTCTTTCTTGTACTGATAAGAGTAATCTACCATCATCAGCAGGCGGACTGCCTTGCACTACCTTTGCAGCTCCAGCGTTAATGCTTTTACTTCTATTTTTAATAAAAACATCTGGAGCGTTTTTAAGATACCCGTTGATATGGTTTACTTCCTTATATTGTGTTCCTGAATATAATAATTTTCTTGCTCTCTCAATATAGGAAAATCCAACAATAACACACATAACAGCAGCTTTTTCCTTAGCTTCACTCGTCCATAAAAATGTTGTATGTGCAAAGTTTATAAATACACCATCTTCCAGAAGCATTTCCCAGAGTAATTGCACGGATTCACCTTGACAAATTGAATTAGAGGATACAAAGCCTGATTGAATAGAGGTGCCTTTCATTATATCAGCAGCTTTCTTAAACCAACCTGCTACATAATCTAACTTGCCACCAGCTTTTGATGGTGCAAATACTTCTTGCATATCATTTGCTTGCTCTTTTGTTCGCATAGCTTGGCCCACAAACGGCGGATTACCCATAATATAAGACAGCCTGTCCTTCGGCACAACGCTCTCCCAGTCAGTACGCAGAGCATTGCCCTCCACGATATTAGCATAGCTTTTCAGCGGCAGAAAATCAAGGTCAATCTGCATCAGCGATTCCGTTTCCTGCATCATCTGGCTCTCCGCAATCCACAGCGCCGTTTTCGCAACAGTTACCGCAAAATCGTTGATTTCAATGCCGTAAAATTGCCCGATACTCACCTGAATCACGTTCTCGAACCCTAACATCATCTGTCCGTGAGTTTCCTCAAAAAGTGCGTCATTTTCCAGTCGGCGAAGCGAAATATAAGTGTCCGTGAGGAAGTTTCCACTGCCTGCCGCAGGATCGAGGAATACCAGAGTTGACAGCTTTTTGCGGAAATCACGCAGTTTCTGCTGACGGGTTTTCTCTACTTTCAGTGCCTTGATGTCCCGGAGTTCCGCTTTCAGACCATCGAGGAACAGCGGATCAATCACCTTGTGGATGTTCTCGATAGAGGTGTAGTGCATACCGCCGGAGCGTCTGGTTTCGGGGTTGAGGGTGGATTCAAACACCGCACCGAAAATGGTGGGAGAGATACCCGACCAGTCGAAATCCTCGCTTGCATTGCTCAACAGGAGCTGTACGATTTCTTCGGTAAATCGGGGGATTTCAATATTCTCATCCGCAAACAGTCCGCCGTTGACGTAAGGGAATGCAGCGAGATCTTCGTCCATGTAAGGATCACGATCTTCGGGCTTGGTATCGAGAACTCGGAACAGCTTTATAATTTCTTCACGAATCTGCTTCGGTTGGAACTGCTTGAGATAATCATGGAACATCTGGTGTCTGCCGAAGATACCGGCATCCTCCGCATACAGACAGAATACAAGACGAACACAGAGCTTGTTGAGGCTTTTGAGCGTTTCGGGATCATCGGGATTCTTGTACTGCTTGAGAATCGCATCGTAGAGCTTTCCGACGAGGTCACCGGCCTTTAAGGAGATTTCCATTTCCTTTTTGAGATGTTCACTGCCCGTATCCACGAGGAACTGCAGGCGGTAGAACTCTTTCGGCAGGTCTTGGAGGAAGATCTGCTCCGGCTCGCCATTGGGCTTTTCCATGTCATAAACAAGAAACTCAGAGAAGTTGCAGGTGATAATCCAGCGAGGACGTTTGGAATACGGCAGCTCTGCCGCATAACGCTTTGCTTGCTGAAATGGTGAAAGAATAGAACCGTCTGATTGCTTGATACCTTTACGAAGGTCTTTTCCAAGCCCTTTCTGCTCTATCATAACATGGGTTGCTTCTATGTAGCCGTCGATGAATGAGGTGTGATCGAGCTTCACCTGATCTTCGAAGCTGATGAACTGTTCGGGATGTTCCACGCCATACACATCACGCAGGAGCGACATCCAGAACGCCTGTGATTCGCCTTTTTCGTAGCCTTTATCTTTCCAGTATTCAGCGAATGCTTTCGCAGCGGATTTTTGTTCTTTTTCAGTCATGATTGTTCTCCAATCGCTTTTTTCAGCATTTCTGTATATTCATCACACACCCACTCCGGTGCAGTAATTCTCATCTGTCCTGTAAACTGAAACAGCCATCCCCAGAATGTCGGGCTGAGCTGCACCTCTACATTCGCAGTGAAGCTATCATCCTCGCATGGACGGATTTTAGTATCCATTCCAAACTTTTCGTATATGTAATCAATCATCCATGCATCGAACACAAGCGTCACCTTGACGGCTTCACCGCCATACATTTTGAACACCTGTGCATTATACTTGGCAACACTTCGGCTGCGGATCTTTGCCTTGCTGCTGATCGGTTCGTTCAGGAGCTCTACCTTTTCGATGCGGTCAAGTCTGTAATTGTAATTCCTGTCAGCCTTCGGATTGTAGCAGGTGAGATAGTATCTGTCGTTGTTGTAAACAAGGGCAATTGGCTCTACAGTGTGGATACCATTCTCGGAACGGTACACCTTTTCACGACGTTCATTCAGATGAAAATAGTGGATTGTCACTTTCTTCTTTTCACGGATGGCTTCTTCCAGTATCTGAATGGTATAGTAGATACACTCATTGGTCGGCTTGACGGTATTGAAACGGACAATGTTGCTTGTCAGCACCTCTGCCTGCTTACTGCCGCCGAGAGTCGCAATCTTTTCAATCAGTTCCTGTGTCTTTTTCTCTGACAGAAGGTGCGATGCCTCAACAGCGTCAATCAGCATTTTCAGTTCCGGTATGCTGAATCTGCGGTCGGCAATGTAATAGCCCTTTGCTTTGCACACCTGACAGGACTGTATTTCGTAGCCTTGCTCATTGAGCAGTTTGATGTCTGTCGCTAATGTGCGTCTGTCACACACGATATCCATTTCCATCAGCCGACAACATATCTCATTTGTCACCATTGGATTGTTCTCATCTGTTTCTTGTCGGAGCAGTTCCAAGAGCTTTAACAGCTTCAGTTTACGATAATTTTCGGGGTTCATACATTCACCTCCATCAGAGTGGTTCATATTGTTTCTATTATACCATATTCTGACGGTTTTGTAAATAGCTTGTTGTCCTGTTTTTGCGACAATAAGCCTATGTACCGATTCGTTTCCGAATCGGTTATTGCATTGTCATTCCGTGATCATCTCTGATGCCAAGCTCCTGCTTATGCTTTCTGATCATCCGTTGAAGTTTGCTGTCGATCTTGGACTGCAGTTTTTTCTGATTCTTGTTATAGTCATCCTCAATCATACGACTTAAGTTTACGAACAATCCGAAGATGGTCGATGCAAAGGTTGCATCTTCTCTCTGTTCCATATTGTCAAGAAGTTGCTGTGCATACTCGTTACCACCCTCTGCGGATTTGGTGAGCCATTGCACAGCAAGTTCTGAATTCCGTTCCACACCGTCTGCACCAAAGAGATACAGTTTGCCGAGCTTGTATGATGCATACGCTTTACCTTGATTCGCAAGGACAGTTAGTCTATCAATCACATCTTCGACAGTCAGTTCTGATGGTTCTACCTCGGTTTCAACCACACCATCGGGATTCCATTTGAAGTCCTCCGGCGAAGGCATATCATCCGTTTGCATTTGAATTTCTATTTCAGAGAGAATCGCTTCAGTCCGCATATCAAGTACCGCACGGACGATCATATTCTTCACCGACTTGAACTGCGGATTTTCAACCAATAATGGCGGTGTAATCTTCGCAGAGGAATACACATCATGCTTCTGCTGTTCCATTTCACGCCACAGATCATACATCTTCTGAATAGATTCATCGGATGCGAGCAGCTCGAAGATGCGATCCACGGTTCGTTTCACTTCCGGTTTCAGATAGCCATATACTTTCTTGCCTTTGGATTCCTGCAATTGCTTTCGGCATAGCTGAATCATCTGACACAGCTCAGGCTCAAATGAGGTATTGCTCTGTACCTTTGCCGAAAGCCGCTGCATCAGCTCTGCGGATTCTTTCTTCAGCAGATCACGCACTTCTGTTTGCCTTGCGTAAAGGTGATGAAGTTCATCCTGATAGATATCATTTGCAAAGCCGCTTCGGATTTGCTCGATACCCGTCTTTGTCAGAAAGCCCTCACGCTCATCAGTAGAGTACACCACAATATGCACATGGGGATTGGTTTCCTTATCATGAAACGCTGCATACCAACGCAGGTTCTGCATATCAATCTTCTGTGCTTTAGCAATGTTCGGAATCTGACGCTTCACAAGCTCACGCCATGCAGTCAGATTGTCATATCCCATTTGCTGTGCATTGTCACGTCGCAGAGTGGTGCTATACTAAAAAAGTGGACAAAAAAAGAAGAACGATGTATAATAAAAGAAAAGGCCAGGAGGAAAAAGAAATGGCAGGAAAGAAAAGCACGCGCTATACGGAAGAATTCAAGAAAACGATCGTAAATCTGCACCA
>JAZNUR010000157.1:0-5447 GCA_045592405.1 Oscillospiraceae bacterium | reverse complement strand
GCGCCGCCCCCCCCCCCCCCCGGACCCTCCACCCCCCCCCAGGCGGGCTGGAGGTTCTGCGAAGTCAAAAGAAGCGGTGAAGTACGAGCAGAAAAAATTTAAAATTGATTTGTATGGTTTTTGCGGAATTGGTTGCAAATACTCCCATGATATGATATAATATAAGAGAATTCGATCGTTACAGGAAGGAGTGAACCGTATGCAGGCAGGCGTATCGACTGCGTGTCTTTACCCCGAGGTGCTCGAAGAGGCACTCTATGATCTTGCTGTGAATGGCATTTCCCATGTGGAGCTGTTCATCAATTCCGACAGTGAGCTGCGGCGTCCCTTTGTCCGGAATATGGCGGACATTATGAATCGTTTCGGCGTGACCTGCCGTGCGGTGCATCCCTTTACGGCACCGGCAGAGCCGATCATGCTGTTTTCACAGTATGAACGCCGCTTTTATGATATGCTCGATTATTTCAAGCGAACCTTTGAGGCAATGCAGCAGCTTGGAGCAGAGGTTTTCATCCTGCATGGCAGTTTCAACAGCAATCCCGTTCCGGTGGATTTTTACTGCGAACGGTTTCACCGCCTTGCACAGGAGGGAAAGAAATACGGCGTGATCGTTGCACAGGAAAATGTGGTTCGCTGTCAGAGCGGTTCGCTTAAATTTCTTCGGGAAATGACGCTGCGTCTGGGCGGGGATGTCCATTTTGTACTGGATACCAAACAGGCGGTGCGTGCAGGAGAATCCCCAATGGAAATGCTGCGTGCTTTGGGTAATCATGTGGTGCACGTCCATATCAGCGACCACGGCGACAAAGGGGACTGCCAGCTGCTCGGTTCGGGACAGTTCAAGGTGCGTGGATTTTTGGAGGAGCTGTATACACACAGTCCGCAAAGCTCTGTGATACTGGAACTGTATCGTGCGAATTTCAGAGGAATTTCCGACCTTGTGAGCAATTATCGTATGCTGTCGTGGATGATTTCAAGAGTGGAAAAGAAACCGGAATCCGGAGAATGATGTTCGGACATACCGTGTCGGCGGCACAGATTGCATCTTCATTGTAGGCAATGTGAAAAAACACGAAAAAAATGTTGAGATATTGTGAATTATCCGCATTGACAAAACAGAAAAAGTTTTGTATAATAAAAATGTACATCACTGCGGGAGCAAAAGATGCAGATGAAACGGAGTGACAGTCATGAAATGTCCGTATTGCGGATATGAGGAGTTCAAGGTGATTGACTCACGTCCCAAAGAAGAAAAGATTCGCCGCAGACGGGAATGCCTGCAATGCGGCAGACGCTTTACAACTTATGAAGTTGTGGAGGTTCCGCTCAGGCTGGTTGTGAAGCGGGATGGTTCCATCGAGCCATATGACCGCAACAAACTGCTCAGTGGCATTTATCATGCGATTAAGAAACGTCCCGTCACCATCGTGCAGGTGAATGCCATTGCGGATGAGGTGGAGGATAAGTACACGGGCAGTCTGAACAGCCAGATGACTTCCGACAAGATCGGAGCGATCGTGCTGGAATGCCTGCGGGATCTCGATCCGATCGCATATATTCGTTTTGCGTCTGTATATCAGGACTTTCACGATGTGGCAGGTTTCGTTGCAGCGATTTCGGCACTCGACAGTGAGAACAAAAAGTAATTGCAATACTAAAAGGAGGCAATACATATGGATATGAATAATTTGAAAGAGCAGTTTACAAACCCTGAGGACGTTACTGATATGTTTAGTGCGGATGATATTGAGTCCAACAAGATCGTTGCAGCACTGGGTACCGTTCCGATCCTGTTCTGGCTGCCGCTGGTTGCTGCTAAGGATTCCGGTTTTGGAAAGTTCTATGCAAATCAGGGCCTGACACTGCTGATTCTGGGTGCTGTGGCAGGTGTTGCAAGTGGTATCCTGGCAATGATTCCCTTTATTGGCTGGCTGCTTTCTACTGTTGTCGGTCTGATTCCGACAGCCGGCTTCCTGTTTGCATTCATCAATGCAATTCAGGGTAAGGCAAAGCGTCTGCCTGTAATTGGCGGAATGATCAACGCATTTAAATAACACCAATGATTTCCCCGCAATTCTGCGGGGAAATCCAATTTATGCCTGCCCATTCGCATCCGTCGGTGCGGTGAATGGTGTTCCCTGCATGGTCAGCGTTATGCCGTCCTCGGGAACATAGCACTGTGCTCCGATGAGGATGCCGTCGGCAATCAGCAGCTCGGCGTACATCGGCGGTACGGAATCCGTGATCTCATAGGTGATGCAGGTTGCCTGCTTTCCGGCGTATGCCGAAAGCGGCAGCTGCAGCTGTTTCTGGAGAGCTGCGTAGTCTGCGTAGTTTCCTGTGAAATCCTGCGGGATCGTGACGGTTTGTGCGGAGATTCGCTCTGCTTGTATGCCCTGTGCGGCAAGCCAGCGGTGCTGATCTTCTTCGGTGGCAGCCGGAATTTCCTGCACAGTATTTGTGCCGGTGTGGCACAGACGGACTGCCAGAATGCAGAGAAGCAGGGGCGGCAGGATCAGTAAGTATTTGAAGCGGCGATTCATGGAATGACCTCCTTTGTTTCGCTGAAATTGTGCCCATCCCTGCAGTATATGCTTCGGGGATGCAGGACAGAACGGAGGAAGTATGGCACTTGTCAGACTGGATAAGCTGCTTTCCAACCGCACCTCGCACTCACGCAGTGATATCAAGGGTATCCTGAAAAAAGGTGCGGTGCAGGTGGATGGTGTGACGGAATGCAGCGGCGACCGCAAGGTGGATCCCGATACGCAGGAAATTACACTGTACGGCAAGAAACTCGTCGGACAGACGCACGTCTGCGTCCTGCTCAACAAGCCGCAGGGGTATATCTGTGCAACGGAGGACAGGGTGCATAAGACCGTGCTGGATCTGCTGCCGAAGGAGCTTCGGGTGAAGGGGCTGTTTCCTGCGGGCAGACTGGATGTGGACAGCACCGGACTTGTGCTGCTCACCGATGACGGCGATCTTGCCCACAGAATGCTCGCTCCGAAGAGCCATGTGCCGAAATATTATTTGGTAAAACTCACGAAGCCCTGCCGCTTTGAGGATGTAAAGCGACTTTCGGAGGGCATCCGTCTGGGGGATGGTACGGAGTGCCTGCCGGCAGAAGCGAAACCCCTTGAAACAGCCGGAAATTATGTCCTGATCTGCTTGCACGAGGGAAAATATCATCAGGTCAAGCGGATGTTTGCGGCACTGGGGAATCATGTAGAAAACTTGCATCGTGTGGCGGTCGGAGGGATGTTTTTGCCCGAAAATCTGCCGTTTGGACGCTGTATAGAGGTTTTGCACAAAGATGTTGAAAAGATGTTGAAATCGGGAGATTTTGATATGACATATGAACGAATTGTGACAAACTTTTCGTCATATTTGATAAATGAAAGGCAATAAGTTTAGGTAAATAGCGACTTGAAAAATGCCTCATAATTTGGTATGATAGTATATAGACAAACAGACCGTCAGCATGAGCTGCGGCGTCTTAAAAATTTAGTAAACAGGAGGACTGGAATAAATGGCAAGTTTATCACTCAGAGGAATTTATAAGAAGTATCCTGGCGGCGTAGTAGCTGCATCCGACATCAACCTTGAGATCAGAGACAAGGAGTTCATCATTCTGGTAGGACCTTCCGGCTGCGGTAAGTCCACAACACTGCGTATGATCGCAGGTCTGGAGGAGATCTCCGAAGGTGAGCTGTACATCGGCGACCGTCTGGTAAATGATATTGCACCGAAGGACAGAGACATTGCAATGGTGTTCCAGAACTATGCTCTGTATCCGCATATGACTGTATTTGAGAACATGGCATTCGGTCTGAAGCTCCGTAAGGTTCCGAAGGATGAGATTGCTCGTAAGGTAGAAGAGGCTGCAAGAATTCTCCACCTGTCCCACCTGCTCGACAGAAAGCCGAAGGCAATGTCCGGTGGTCAGCGTCAGAGAGTTGCTCTCGGCCGTGCTATCGTACGTTCTCCGAAGGTATTCCTGCTTGACGAGCCGCTGTCCAACCTGGACGCTAAGCTCCGTGCACAGATGAGAACAGAGATCTCCAAGCTGCACAAGAAGCTGGGTACTACATTTATCTATGTAACACATGACCAGACAGAGGCTATGACAATGGGTGACCGTATCGTAGTTATGAAGGATGGTTTCATACAGCAGATCGACACACCGCAGAATCTGTATGAGAATCCTGTTAACAAGTTCGTAGCAGGCTTCCTTGGTTCTCCGCAGATGAACTTCATCGACGCTGTTCTGAAGAAGAACGAGAACAAGCAGTACTATGTTGAGTTCGGTTCTGAGGATACAAGATCCTCCAGAGGCGTGAAGTATCAGATCGTAATTCCTGAGGCAAAGGCTGTTCCGGAGCTTGAGAAGTATGTTGACCGTGAGGTTACTCTGGGTGTTCGTCCTGAGAGCGTTCACGATGAGGAAGTATTCATTTCCAACGCTACTACCGGTGTTATCGACTGTGATGTTGAAATCACCGAGCTGATGGGTGCTGAAACATTCCTGTATCTGGATTGCCAGGGTATTCCGATCACTGCAAGAGTTTCTCCTCGTTCCACTGCAAAGCCGCAGGATAATATCAAGGTTGCAATTGATCCCAACAGAATTCATCTGTTTGACAAGGAAACTGAGAGAACTATCATTAACTAATTTAAAAACATTGGAGTCCGTTTCCTCGCAGAAACGGACTCTTTTGCAAAATTAGGGGTATTATGAAAAGGGGGATGGTTATGAAAAAATGGTTTTGGATGCTGTCGCTGTGTATGCTTCTTTGCGGCTGCGGTGCAAAGGAAGCATCGGAACCGGAGTTCCATGCGGATATTGATGACACGGCGTACTTTGAAACCGTGTCGGATTTTCTGGAATCCGACTTTTGCAAGGAGATGCAGGAGGACGGTTTTGTGACGTATCTTCCGACATATGATACGGAAAAATATACCCTCTCTATGGTGAGAGCTGTCCGCAAGGCATATACCTTTGTGCTGAAGGAGGATGAAAAATCCGGGGCGACGACCATCCAGATCAAATATGACGCCTATCAGAAAACCGTGGATGAGCTTGCCGGCAACAAGCTGGACAGGACGGGGGATTCCTATGCGGCGGTGGAAAAGGACGGCAGGAGCTATGAGCTGTATATTTCCAAAACGCCGAATGTGAGCCATGATGAATACAATATCATGTGTATTCCTTTTGAGAAGTATAAGCTGTATATCGGTACAAGAGCCGACACGCCCGAAGGTGCGATTGATGCGTTCCATGAGTTTGATCTGCTGCCGGCGGATGCATGGATGGCACAGAATGCAAATGAAAAATAATGCCCATCTGGATTATCAGGTGAACTTGCTATAGCAGAGTGCTAAGGGATTTCCCGTGGAAAAACATGGGGAAAGTCGGATCGTAGCCATGTCGTTCTGTGAGCCAA
>JAZNUR010000156.1:0-6284 GCA_045592405.1 Oscillospiraceae bacterium | reverse complement strand
CGCCTTCGGCGGGGAAAACTCAAGAGAAGTTATAGTTATGGGACAGTCTTAAACCGCCTGAAAAAATCAGGCGGTTTATCCATATTATTTCAAATTTCCACTTACTTCACCGGAAGTTCATCCAGAAGACGAACGAGATATTTCAGAATATTCAGGGAATCAGCGGTAGAAGGCTTGCCATCCAGATCAACGTCGGCATTTTTCTGCCCCTTTTCGGTGAGCTTTAAATTGCCGAGCAGATTTCTGTTCAGAACAATAACGTCGAGAACATCGACTTCACCGTTACAGTCTGCATCACCATACAGTACAGTGGGCGGCACTGTTTCTCCTGCGGTACCATCCGGCTCAACACCGCCGACCAGTTCACCGTCCACGTAAACTGTAATCTTATCCGTACGGACAGCAGCATCATTGTCATCCTCAAAGGAAATCAGATCCTCATAGCTATAGTCATTCGAGGAATCCCATGTGGTTGTGTAGGTCTCGGGGTTAATTTTATTGATAAGACGGAACTGGAATACTCGGCTGCCATAGAACAGGCAGTCTTTCCAATTTACCTCGACGTAGTAGGTGCCATTATCATCATACTTGATCGGATCGGAAACTGTTGCATGACTCTTACCATTTGTCATTGCATCCTCTGCATCATAGTCCACACAACATTCTACAAATGTTTCATCCTCACCGATATCAATCAGTTCCTGAATATTGAAGTAGTAACGGCACGAAATATCATCCATGAATCGAGGCGGGTTTGTTGTGTTGTTGTGAATAACAACCTTTACCTGAAGTCCGGCCTCGGTTTCCTGATTCTTTGCTGCAGTTACATAGATCTCAGGATGGCTTTCAACAACGCCTTCCTCTTTCGGCTTGGACATATCCCAGTCGGGGATAATGTAGTTCTTATCCTCCAGCTCCTTGCCCTTTGCACCGTAGAAGTGGTACAGTCCGGCAAGATCGCCGCAGAAGCCTGCATTATAGTCATCCGTAACCTCGTTGTATATGTAATCCTTGGTCTCGTCGTGATGGTAATCCTTCAGATCGGGGCCGCCGACCAGTGCACCATAGAGCATATTCTCCGAACCGATCGGATTCTCCTGAGACTGTGTTGCGGAGCAGTGTGCAGCACGATGGTGCGGCAGGCTTGCATAGTTGTTTCCATAGCCCACTTCATAAGCATAGCCCATCGGGTTGTCACCGAGAATGTACTCCATCTGACGCTTTGCCCACGGCAGGAACACATCATCTCCGGTGGTCTTGGCATAAACGCACGCACACAGTCCTGCCGCCGTATTATAACGTGCAGAACCGTATTCCGATACCACTGCCCAGCCATTCGGAGACTTTGCAATAAAGTCACCGCTGGACTGGCTGTCCGGAAGATCCGGAATTTCATCACAGGTCATAGGTGTGTTCCAGAGTGTGTCATCCAGACCGAAGAACTTATGGCTGTGTACGGGTTCATATCCCCAATCGGAAGTATCAACGGTCGAGGAACAACCGGACCAGAATTCAAGGTTATAACGGAAGATGTACCAGTCACGTGCAAGATTGGTCACAGGAGCAAGCTTTGCAAATACGCCGCCCCAGACAGTATCCCAGCAGTGTACCCAGATATTCTGCCAGCACTGGCCTGTATCGGAAATGATACGCTTCATATAACCGGTGTAGGGGTGACTGCCCTTGTCGGTAGTAACAGTTTCATCGACAGCGATGATATCGTCGATGTAATCGTAATTCTCAGTACAGTAGTAGAGCCATACAGCAGCCCATGCCAGCTCATCATAGTCATAGCTGGACGGATAGAAGCCACCGTCATAACCAAGGCTGGTCGCTCTGGGAGTGCCCTGTTCACGGTCATCCTCCTCGGTATGAGTTTCTACCGCAAAATCATAAAGTGCCTTTGCATATTTGAGGGACTTCTCAGCGTATTCCGGATCGGTGTCCTTAAAGTTAAGATAGTTGATTGCGAGAGACGCTGCTGCACCTGCACACTGGTCGGAGGCAGGCTTTTCGGTGGTTGCAAAGTAAGCAGGACGCTTTACCGCACAGGATGCAGTCGCTACTACCGTACCATCCACCTGAAGCTCAGGGGCACACCAGTAGTTATGGTCATTATTTCCTTCGCCGACCTGATAGCAATAGCCAACAACCTTTCCGTCATCATCGAGGAATGTAGCTTTCAGATAGTAATCATTGATCCAGCGAAGCTCATCCTCAACGTGCTCCTGCAGCCCCATCTCCTCATAGGCATCACGGAACTCGTAGTAGCCCCAGCCGACCGTAGAAGCAGAATAGGAGCCGGGCAAACCGAATTTGACATGGTCACCGGCATCGTGCCAGCCGCCCGTGAGATCAAGCATTCCGTCACCATCGGGGTCGAGGTACTTGCGGTTCTCCTCAATGAACTCCTCGCTCATATTGGTGCCCTCATACAGACCTTCCTGTGCCGAGAGGCCGCCGTCGCCCTTGCCGCTGTCCTCGGATGCCTTGTCATCACCGTTTTCAAGCACCTTCATCGGCTGAAGCGGGATCTCGCCATCCTTCACATGACAGTCGTCACGCCAAGTGTAATAACCGTCCTCCCCTACCTGATCGCCGCACTTGTTCGCATCGTAAAAGCAAAGTGCCAGCTGGAGTGCCTCGGCAAAATTGTCGTAGTTATTCTCGTTTTCCTCGTCAATAACTGCCGCACTGACACTGGACAAACACATTGACGTCGTCAGCACTGCACACGTCATCAGTGCTTCCGCCGCCTTTACCATTTTACGTAAACTCATAATTCCACCTTCCTTACCAAATTTGCATCCTTTTCATCGGGATACATTATTTCTTTTATGTTTACCCTAACATTATAAACGATTTACCGCACTTTGTCAATGGAAATAATGAAAATTTACTAAATAAATTCACAAAATCATAACATAAATAAAAAAGAGAGAGGATATCTATTCCTCTCTCCGTTTTTCACGGTTATCAGAAACCATAAACTTTGGAAACTTTCTCATGCTCTCTGAAAGAATCCAAACTTCTCCATCGCTTTATAGATACCATCTTCACGCAGTTTTGCTGTCACAAAATCTGCATGGGGAATCAGCTTTTCTCCATCGCCCATGGCAATGCCTGTACCTGCACTTTTGAGCATCGCAAGATCATTCAGGCTGTCGCCGATGGCGTAGGAATCTGTTTTTTGTAGATTGTAATATTGCAGTACAAAATCCATTCCGAGTCCCTTGGAGCATTCCAAAGGATGCATCTCTGCAAAGTCCCATCCCCTGTCCACATAGGCAAAATACGGGGCAATCCCCGCTTTGAATGCTTCGAGATCGGTCCTTTCATCATAGCCAATGACAAATTTATCAAAGGCAAAATCTGCATCCGCCGTACTGCGGTAAATGTTCTTCTCCTGCATACGGAAGGTATTGCGGATATCCGTAATGAACGGAAGTTCCCTTGTAGAGGGATCAAAGAAAAATGCGTCACGGTGTTCGTACAGAGGTGCAGCATCACAATTACGGACAAGCTCCACCATTTTTCTGACAATTTCTGACGGAACCGTTCGATAGAACAGCTCCTTACCCTCGCATTCAATATATGTGCCGCATCCGCAGATATATCCGTCAAAGCCCAGCACCCGCACGTCATCATCCAGATTGCAAAGCGGACGACCGGTATTCACGTAGAGAAGATGTCCTGCCGCACGGGCGAGCTGCAGGGCTTCCTTTGTACTTTCGGGGACGAAATGCCCTGCGTTATCCTCCATGAGCGTTCCATCCACGTCGAAGAACATGATCTTTCGAGACATATTACACCTGCTTGAACAAATGCACCAGTTCCAGTGCGGACATTGCACAATCATAGCCCTTGTTGCCTGCCTTGGTACCTGCACGCTCGATCGCCTGCTCAATGGTATCCGTTGTCAGCACGCCGAACAGAACCGGAACCTCCGTTTCCAGTGAAACAGAAGCAATACCCTTGGAAACTTCCGCACATACATAATCATAATGGGACGTGGAACCGCGGATTACCGCACCCACGCAGATAACGGCATCATAACTGCCGGACTTTGCAAGCTTCTTTGCCGCCAGCGGAATTTCATATGCACCCGGCACCCATGCCAGCGTGATGTCATCATCCGAAATTCCGTGACGTACCAGACAATCCTGTGCACCGCCGATGAGCTTGGATGTGATGAATTCGTTGAAACGGGACGCCACGATGGCGATTTTCAGTCCCTGACCGCAGTAGATTCCTTCAATTGTTTTCATAATGATCTTCCTTTCTGGTTGTATATAATTCGTCATAAGTTTTGGAACTTTGCGAATGTTTTTCAGTCTTTTTTTTATGTTCTTCCCATTGATCCATACGATCAGTCCAGTAATCCAAACCAATCTTCATGAATCCCCAGAATGAGAGAGGGTAATCCTTTTCCTCCTCCGTTCCTTTTCGCTCTGAAATACAAATTACAGCAAGAATGATGAACAGAAGGATAAAAAATCCAATAATCAAAAACATCTTTATTCCCCTGCAACATCAATCATATGCCCCATCTTTTCCTGCTTGGTACGCAGATAAAAGAGATTCTGTGCTTTCGGGGGAATCTCAATAGATTCCCGTGCTGTGATCTCAATGCCGTATTCCGACAGGTCGGAGATTTTTTCGGGATTATTGGTCATGATACGCAGTTTCACCGCACCGAGATCCTTCAGGATCTGTGCACCCTCGCTGTAATCACGCAGATCGGGGGCAAAGCCGAGTTCCACGTTTGCTTCCACGGTATCACGTCCATGCTCCTGCAGATCATACGCCTTGATTTTGTTGAGAAGCCCGATTCCCCTGCCCTCCTGCCGCAGATAAAGAAGGATACCCCTGCCCGTTTCTGCGATCCGCTTCATGGCGGCATCGAGCTGTTCTCCGCAGTCGCATCGGCAGGAACCGAACACATCACCCGTCAGGCATTCGGAATGCACACGGCAAAGCACGGGTTCTCCATCCGCAACATTACCCATCACAAGGGCAACGTGCTCTCTGCCGGTGATTCGATTCCGATAGCCGTAGATCTCAAAATCCCCGTACTTTGTCGGAAGCTGTGCATGGGAAACGCATTCCATGAACGGATCGTTCAGACGGCGGTATTTTTGTAAATCCTGAATCGTAACAAAAACAAGCTCATGCTCCTTGGCGAATTCCTTGAGCTGCGTCAAACGCATCATGGTTCCGTCACCAGCCATGATCTCACAGCAAAGGCCACAGGGTTCAAGTCCTGCAAGACGCATCAGATCAACCGTTGCCTCTGTATGGCCGTTGCGTTCGAGGACACCTCCCGCCTTTGCTTCCAGAGGAAACATATGCCCGGGTCTTCGAAAATCCGAAGGATTCGCACTCGGCTCAACGCACATTCTTGCGGTATATCCTCGTTCCTCAGCAGAAATACCGGTTGTGGTTTCCACATGATCAATGGATTCCGTAAACGCTGTACAATGATTGTCGGTGTTATTTGTCACCATCTGCCGCAGACCAAGCTTTTTGGTATAGGCACTGTCCATGGGCATACAGATAAGTCCCTTCGCATGGGTTGCCATAAAATTGACATTCTCTGTTGTGGCAAACTGGGCTGCACAGATCAGATCGCCCTCATTTTCACGATCGGGATCATCCGTGACCAGAATCAGTTTGCCCTGCCGCAGGGCTTCGAGTGCCTCGGGTATTGTATGAAACTTCATAAATCCACTCCTTTGTGCGGAAGTCCGCAATTACATAAAACCATGCTTTGCAAGGAATTCCTCAGTGATTCCAACAGATTTCGGCTGGCAAAGCTTTTCTACATATTTTGCAATCATATCACATTCAAGATTGACGATTTCACCTGATTTCTTCCGCAGCAGCGTTGTTTCCGCACCGGTATGCGGAATGATCGAAACTGCAAAATCCAATGCCGTCACTCTCGCAACTGTCAGAGATATGCCGTCAATGGCGATCGAACCCTTTTCCACGACATACCGCAGCACAGCAGCATCCGCTGAAATCGTCACCCACACTGCATTATCCTCCTGCCTCACGGAGTTGATGCGTCCTGTTCCGTCGATATGTCCCGATACGATATGGCCGCCGAATCTTCCTCCTGCTGCCATGGCACGTTCCAGATTCACACAGCTTCCTGCCCTCAGATTACCGAGGCTCGTACGCCGCATGGTTTCGGGCATCACATCTGCCGAAAACGCAGATCCGTCAAAGCTGCATACCGTAAGGCAGGTGCCGTTGACGGCAATGCTGTCACCAATATG
>JAZNUR010000155.1:0-13106 GCA_045592405.1 Oscillospiraceae bacterium | reverse complement strand
TATCCCTATGACGACTACTTCACCTACAAGGGCGGTTTGGGCGGAAATACAGAGGATGAGCCTTTCAACTATATGCGTGACATCCGTGCACACGGACAGGACGTTACGCTGACACTTACGATGGATCCGAACATCTCGGATGAACATCTGATCGCCATCGCAAACGATCTTCGTCCCTTCGGACGTGTGCTGCTGCGTATCAATCACGAGGCAACGGGCAACTGGTTCTCATTCAACAGAAGATGCAGCTACCAGCAGGTTGCGGACTTCTTCGTGCGTGCTTCCCGTGTCATCAAAGCACACGCTCCCAATGTGCAGACCATTATCTGCATCGGCGGCATTGAGGACCTCGACAAGGAAACGATGGAAAAGGAAGAAGAATTTGCACAGACCATTCCCGAAGCGGATATCTGGTCGGTTGACAAATACATGGCACTCCACTGGGGCTGGCCGTATGACGTGGCAGAACCCGGCGGCAACAGTCACAGACGCAGCAAGGTTCGTGACATCTACGACATGACAAAGGCAAGCTATGAGCGTTATCGTTTCCTCAACGGCGGCGAATCCAAGCCCATGATCATGTCCGAATTCAATGCGGACGGCGATGTGACCGGAGCATATGATCAGGCGGCTATGGTACAGGAATTCTGCGATATTCTGGAGGAAGACAACGCCGACTGGTTCTCGGGCTTTACATTCTATCAGTTCCGTGACAGAGGCAGACTTGGTCTGGAGATCGAAGACCCCAATCATCCCGACGTCGGCATTGCACAGCCCGTTATGGACACCTACAGAAATCTCATTCACAGCGAGCGTTTTCTGCCGAAAATGACGCAGGGTGAAGAAGTGCAGCTGCCGATTACACTGCGTTGGGGCAATTCCGAGGACGCCGAGGGACTGGCGATTCCCCTGCATTTTGAAGGCAATCCGACATTCTGCGAAATTACATTCGAGGATGACGGCAACTACATGATGGAGATCAACGGTCACTGGTTCTACAAGTCTCCCAGGGCAAAGACCATCGACATGATGTCTGCTTTCTACAAGAAGCCGCTGACCGGTGCGTGTGATCTGACGCTGAAGATCTTTGCACCGCCTGCAAGCGGTGAGAACGATCTCACCCTTGATGACGGACTGTTCAATACCTATGCAAAGATCGAGAAAATGCCGAAAATTCGCATTCGCTTTGCACCGGTGGAACTGTAAGCCCCTGTAAAACGGAATTTTCCTATTGACAAATTTATGTCAAAATGGAATATTCCGCCCACTTAATTGAAAATATTTTATGAATTTTCAAAGATTTATCCAAAAAAGCCTTGACAAATTCTTAAAATGTTGTATAATTTATAATAGGATATTAAGTTTATACAAGTTGCAGCTGCCTTCGTTGGCACTTGTGTCGACGAGCGAACAGCTGTTGTTTTGTTTGACGGATAGGAGATGAATGTTATGGGAATCATTGATAGTCTGAGCGGTGCCAGCCGTGGCGTCAGCGAAAGAGCTAAGAATGCTTCTGAAGTAAACAACCTGAAAAGAAAGATTCTGTACGAGGAAGAAAGAATTGTTGAGATTTTTGCTGATATCGGCAAAAAGTATTATAAAAATCCCGATGAAGACCGTGCAGTTATGAAGGCACTGTGTGATGATATTGACACAAGACGCCGCCGCATTAAGAAGATGCGTTTTGAGCTTAACAGTATGCGTGGTTTCAAGATCTGCCCGAAGTGCGATGCTGAGGTTAACGAGAAGTTCCAGTTCTGCGGTGTATGCGGTGCAAGACTTCCCGATTCTGATGATGAGGACTTCACATCTCTGGAGACCAACGATTACTACACAGAGAGCGACAGCTTCTTCAATGCGGATACCATCAAGAATTATTAATTGCAATACATATGCCCGTTCCGAAAGGAACGGGCTTTTTGTATTCTCACCGCAGATCAAGCAATAAAAATAAAAGCGTTTCCACCGCCTTCGGCGGCAGAAACGCTTTCCGGAATTACTGTGTATCCTCTGCAATGGTTCCGAACTGCTCAATGAATTTTTGCAGTGCCGGGAACGCAATGTCGTAATTTTTCTGCATCTTTTCTTTGAAATCAAATGTATCCTTCACCTTGCGGATACCGATGTAGATGTCGTCATCCAGTGTTTCATCCCATCCTACTGCTTCCGCAAACTTCGTATCGGACAGGTAAAAACGCATCGCCTCCGTCTGTGAATACTGTCCGAAGAAAGGTTCCAAATCCTCCAATGTACTATCGGGTACAATGAATTCGTCCGCATCGCTGTCGGAAATGACAAGCAGTGACTCACCCATCTGAAATTCTGCAAACAGCTTTTGCGTGTCACCGGAAAAGGCGTTCTGTACGGTTACATCATTCGATGACGGAATGTAGTACACATCCACCGAAACCTTGCCATCGCCGTTTTCGTCCTCAATGTACTGCTCGAACAGGGTGCTGATATTGGCTGTACACTGTGCACTGAAATTAGAATCGTAGGACACCAGCAGCACGACCAGATCGGGACGCACCATTGTGACTGTCTGGTATACCAGAAATCCCACAACCACCACAATAAATCCCGCAATTCCCATCCACCATTTGTTGTGATAAAAGAAATTGCTGATTTTCTGTCCGATGGTGTATTTTTTCTGTTCCTGCTGCTCTTCGTATATGGTTTCACTCTCAGCAATTACACCCTGCTTCAGACGGATCAATTCAAGGCGTTCCTCACGCAGTTGCTTTTCGTAGGCGATTCTGCGTTCTTCCTCCGCCTGTCTGGCAAGCTCCCGTGCCTTTTCTTCCTCTTCCTGACGAAGCAGCTCCATCTCACGGGCAATGTCCATGACGCTTTTTTCTTTCGGTTTCTTTTCGTTCTGTTCGCTCATGTACCTACTCCTTTGCCAGTTCATCCAATGCAGCAAACACCGCATCCATCATTTCCGCTGTCGGCTCGTGTCCGCAGTTCTTGACCACTCTGCATTGCAGATGTGGATTTCCGCTGTTTTCTGTAATTTCCTGCACATATTCCGTTGTCGCCACAATATCCGTATCCCCCTGCACCATGAGATAGGGGATCTGCACATTCCGCAGAGTATCGGTCAGATCAAGTGCAAGAATCTCTTTCCACAGTGTCAGATTGCCCTGACAACCGTTCATCATGATCGCCTTGAAATCTCGGAATCTGTAGTCGGGGCTGGTCAGCAGTCCCCAGATCATGCTGCCCATCGGTGCTTTTTTGCCGTTAGGGTTGACGTTGCCATAGGTATACTTCCGGACGCTGCCGGACACCAGCATCATGTCCTTTTCTGTGATCCGATCTATTTGAATACGCTTGATCTTTGCAAGCTTCTCTTTCGGAAGCTTTGATTGCTCCAGTTCATGGTACACAATATCATTGAAAAACACGTTCCGCACGATCTGACCACAGGCAGCCACGCCGTCAACCTGTTCCTGTTCAATGACCTTTGCACTGAGGATTGATCCCCACGAAGTCGAAAACAGATAGATACGGTTTTCCGGAAAGAGCCGCTTAACCTCCCGAATCAAGTCAGCAGTCATATTCACAAAACTTGCAACGGAAAAGCACTCGCCGATCGGGTGATCGTTGATGCCGCAGCCGAGCTGATCCCAATAGACCATGATGAATTTGTTCGTGAATGCAGGAAAAAGACCTCGACATCCCACAGAAAACGGAATCGGTGTTCCCGGTCCCCCGTGAAGCGTGATGACAATCGGCAGATTCCTATGCTTCCCCTCGATCAGTACCTTCTGCGGAAAATCACCGATGGTAAAAGTATACAGCTCTGAAATTTCGTTGCTCCTGATGATATCCTTGCGTTTCATGGCTCCTCCTGCACAAAAGGACAGACCTCTCCCAAAGTCCGTCCCCAGCGGCGAACCGCCGCCGGTGAGCGGATTCCTTTGGGCTGTGCCCAAGCGGAATCCAGATACAGCAGTGGTTCTGTTATATCTTATTCCTCAGTTTCGCTCTCCTCCACCGGACGACCGCTATTCGCAGGAATGGGCTTCATCGTCGGGAAGAGCAGTACGTCACGAATGGACGGGCTGTCTGTCAGCAGCATGACCAGTCTGTCCACACCGAAGCCCAGACCACCCGTAGGAGGCAGACCATATTTCAGTGCAGTGACAAAGTCCTCATCCACTTCACCCGTCATATCGCCAAGTGCACGTCTTGCTTCCACCTGCTTGATGAAACGCTCCTTCTGGTCGATCGGATCGTTCAGCTCGGAGAAGGCATTACCCATCTCTCTTGCATAAACGAAGTACTCAAAACGCTCCGTAAACGCAGGATTCGACGGCTTACGCTTTGCAAGCGGTGAATTCTCCACGGGATAATCATAGATAATGGTCGGCTGGATGAGATTTTCCTCGACAAACGCATCAAAGAACGCAATCAGGACATGACCCTTGGTAGCGTTCTCGCCCTCTTCCACTTCAACGCCCTTTGCCTTTGCACAAGCTCTTGCGTCTTCGTCACTTGCCCAGTCGTTGTAATCCACGCCGGCATATTCCTTAACAGCCTCAATCATGGTCATACGCTTCCAGGGCTTGCCGATCTCGATATCAACACCCTGATAGCTAACGGTATCTGTGCCGCAAACCTTCATGGCGATGGTACGGTACATATTCTCAATCAGATCCATCATGCCGATGTAATCCGTATAAGCCTGATACATTTCAACTGTCGTAAACTCCGGATTATGGGAAGTATCCATACCCTCATTACGGAAAATTCTGCCGACCTCATACACACGATCAAAACCGCCAACGATCAGCTTCTTGAGATTCAGTTCAGTCTCAATACGCATGAACATATCCATATCCAGCGTGTTATGATGTGTTACAAACGGTCTTGCGGCAGCTGCAATCTGGATGGGAAGCAGAACGGGGGTTTCCACCTCAACGTAACCAATGCCATCAAGATAATTGCGGATCTCTCTCATGATCTGGCTACGCTTGACAAATGTATCCTTTACCTGCGGGTTGCAGATCAGGTCAAGATAACGCTGACGATAACGCATATCCTGATCCTTCAGACCATGCCACTTCTCCGGAAGGGGCAGCAGGGATTTTGAAAGCAACGTCACCTTCTTGGCGTGTACGGAAATTTCACCCATACGTGTACGGAACACAAAGCCCTCAACACCGATGATATCGCCGATATCCCATTTCTTGAATGCCTCGAAAGCCTCCTTGCCGATTTCGTTCATACGAACGTAAACCTGCATTCTGTCGGTATGATCACGGACATCAATGAAGTTTGCCTTACCCATATTACGCCAGCTCATAATTCTGCCGGCAATGAAAACAGTTTCGCCGGCGATTTCATCAAGGCCTGCCTTGATCTTTTCTTCATCGCCGTCAGCAGCCTCCATCACTGCCTTTTCTCTTTCCTCATAGCTTGCACGCAGCTGTGCGTTATGAATGGAAACGGGGAAGCTTGTCAGTGCAAACGGATCCTCACCCTTTGCCTGAAGCTCCTCCAGCTTATCCACACGAATCTGCCGCAGAGAATTGGTATCCTGCTGCAGCTCTTCCATTACATTCTGTTCTTCCTGCATATATTTCACCCTTGTACTTTAATACTCTGATTCTTACTTGGAAATTTCCAATACTTCGAACTTCAGCTCACCGGCCGGAACCTCAACTGTGAACACATCGCCCAGTCTCTTCTTCATCGCAGCCTTGCCAATGGGAGATTCATCTGAAATCTTATGCTCCTTGAAGTTTGCTTCTGTTGTGCCGACGATCTTCAGCTTTTCTACCTTGCCGTCGCTCAGTCTGCGAAGTGTAATGACAGAACCAACGCCGATCTCATCCACAGAGATATTTTCATCATCCACAACCTCTGCGTTGTCCACCATTGCCTGCAGTTCTGCGATTTTGCCTTCCAGAATTGCCTGCTCATTTTTTGCCTCGTCATACTCAGCGTTTTCGGAGAGGTCGCCATAGGAACGTGCTTCTTTCAGTTTCTGTGCCACTTCCTGACGCTTGACAGTGATCAGATATGTCAGATCCTGCTGGAGTTTTTCGTAGCCCTCACGGGAAATTTGCATTTTAGCCATGATTCTGCTCCTATTCTATTTCTAATGTTTTTTTCGGGAACGCCCTGCCGGCAATTCCTCAGAAAACCCATGTTTTCTGTATCCTTATTATTATAGTATATTTCCGCCGGATTGTCAAGTGAATTGCGAAAAATTGGAAAAAATCGCTGTATTGCCATCTGGCAATACAGCTTCTCATGTCAAAAACGCTCACCGCAATTCCCCTTGTTCACTATCGCAGCAGCTCCATGGCTGCCGCAAGTTGCGGATCGGTCTGGGGATCCACTTTGCTGATCACCGTTTCCTCACCGGATTCCACTTCCTGATCCGGCACAACGCCCACACCGTGGTAGCAATCCGAACGAGTGGTCTGGTACGTTGCAATCGTCAGCGTCAGTCCGCTGCCGTCTTCCATGGAAGTCGTGATCTGCATAATCCCCTTGCCAAAGGTCGTTTCACCCACAAGCTTCGCCTTTCCGAAATCCCGCAGGGACGCCGCAAACAGTTCCGCTGCACTTGCCGAACTGCCATTGATCAGAACAACCATCGGAATATCCAGCTCGTTGGCATCGGAATACACCACCGTATCCGTGCTGCCGTCCTGATAGGTGGCAATTGCAATTTCGCCCTCGGGGAGCAGCGGATCAAGGATTTCCTCAAGCGAACGCAGCAAACCGCCGCCATTGTTCCGCACATCGAAAATCAGTGCAGTTGCACCGTTTGCCATCAGTTCATCCAGTGTTTCCCGGAACTGTTCACTTGTGTTGTCACGGAAATTACTGATAGAAATATAGCCGATATTCCTTGTCAGCAGTCTGCCCTTTACCGTCTTGACATCAAACGCCTTACGCACGATGGTATAATTTCTTTCCGTGTCCCCACGGCGTATTCTGAGTCTGACTCTGGTATCCGTCTCACCCTTGATCATGTCAACCGCCTGATCAAATGTAAGCTCCGAAACATCCTGATCTTCTACACCAACAATGATATCTTTTGCTTCGAGTCCTGCTTCTTCTGCCGGAGAGCCCTCCTGCACCTCAGTGATCAGGATGTAGCCATCCTCCTGCAGCTGAGCTGTTACACCGATACCGACCGCAGTACCCGATTCCTTTTCTACAAGCGTCGCATACTCCTGCGGCGTCAGATACTGCGAATAGGGATCCTGCAGCCCTGCCACATAGCCCTTCAGCATCCCATTCATCAGAGAATCCTCATCCAGATCGGTATAATAATGCTTGCGGACATAGGTATCCAGCATTTCAAGCCGCTCGTACTTCGCAGCCTTTTCCTTGACTGCCTGCACCTTTTCATTAAAGTGCCGGAGCGAGAAAAATGATGTCACAATGAAAGTGACTGCCGCCACCAACGCTGCAATGCTGATGGTCAGACCAAGACTGATTTTTTTATTCATAGACTCCGGATACCGCTCCTTTCAAAACAAGGACGGCAAATACCGTCCTTACAGCTTGTTGATAACGTCATTCTGGCATTCTTCCAGCCGCAGCAGGCGGAATGAAAGAACGTGTTTATGAGCTTTCCCCCGCCTTCGGCGGAAGAAAGCTCAAGCTAAAATATAGTACACTCTCCAAGGACGGCAAATGCCGTCTTTATGCATTTTACCTTAGTAGTTCAGGTAATTTCCGGGATTCACAGCTGCACCGTTCTTGCGGATCTCAAAATGCAGATGGAAGCCGGTGGAATGTCCCGTACAGCCAACCTTACCAAGTGCCTGTCCCTTGCTGACACGCTGACCAACGGAAACACTGACGGACTGCATATGTGCATACATCGTCGAATATCCATCCCCGTGGGATACGAGGACGTAATTTCCGTAACCATTGCCGCAGCAGTTCCCGCTCTTGGGATAGTTATGGCTGCATCCGGTGGTTACGCCAATGACTGTACCCGCTCTGGATGCTACGATGGTCGCACCCTTATTCTGGGCAATGTCATAGCCCTTGTGCATTCTGCCCCAGCGTGAGCCGTAATAGCTGGATATGTAATAATGTCCCGGACAGGGCCAGCCAAAGGATGTTCCCGTATATCCGCCATTATTGTTGTTATTATTGTTGTTATTGTTATTGTTGTTGTTATTATTATTGTTATTATTGTTATTGTTCTGCTGCTGTTGCTGCTGTTTCTTAGCTTCTTCTTCCTGACGCTTGCGTTCTTCCTCTTCCTTACGCTTGCGTTCCTCTTCAGCACGGCGAATCTGCTCACGAATTTCATCCTCGGCAGCATCCAGTCTCTTATTTTCAGCCTCTTTCGCCTCAATGGACTGATTCAGCTTCGCTTCCTCCGCTGCCAGACGGTCGATCTCTGCCTGTGTCTGTCTTACGGATTCCTGCAGATCATCCATTGCAGCCTTCATTTCGTCACGCTTGGCTTCCGCTTCCGCTTTTGCAGTTTCCAGCTCAGCCATCTGTGTATTCAGTGTTTCCAGATTGGCATTATAGGATTCCAGCTGATCCTTTAAATTATTTACCAGCTCGTCGTCATGTCTTGCCACACAGGAAATCAGCTCATATTTTGACAGCAGATCGTAGAAATCCGTTGCCCCCACAAGTGCGGACGCAAGGCTGTCATTGCCGTTGACGTACATTGCACGCAGACGGAGCTTGAATGTTTCCAAACCCTCTGCAATGTCAACCTCCTGCTGTGCGATCACATCTTTCAGATTTGCGATCTCAATATCCAAATTATAGATATTCTCATTGAGAGTTTCCAGCTCGGTATCCAGAATCAGCATATTTTCCTGCAATGTGTCGATTTTTTTCTGCAGTGCATTCTGATAGCTTTTCTGATTCTTCTGATCCTTTTCAAATTGTGCAAGCTGCTGCTCAAATTCCTTGATCTTTTTGTTATTTGCTTCCTTCTGTGCTTCCAGCTCAGCAATGGTAGCACTTTCTACGTGCTGAACCTTAACGAATGACTGTGAAGCCATTCCGACACAGCACAGCATTGCCAGACATACGGCAACTGCTTTCATTCCCAATCGTCTCATACTCCGCCTTTCGCAGAAATCACCTTCCTTATACGTTGATATGACGTCTTGTACAAATCACACTTCCCACTGCACCGATCAGTGCACCACCCAGAACGTAGGCAAGTGTTACCTCGATGTAAATTTCACTGAATTGAATGATACTTCCCATACCGATGATACTCAGCAGAGCCACCTGATCCTGAAGAATGCCCACCAGTGCATCATACAGCAGCCATGTAATGACCAGAGCACTGCATCCTGCCAGGAATCCCGTTACCATGCCCTCCACGAAAAACGGGAGGCGAATGAAGGCGTTGGTTGCACCAACGTACTTCATAATTTGAATTTCCTCACGTCGTGCGAATACACTCGCCTTCGTCGTGTTGGAAATAATTACCATAGAAACAATGATCATTGCAAAAATGATCGCACCCATCACCCATGTCAGAATGGTTCGCAGCTGCAGCAGGATATTGACAAAATCGTAAGGTGCACGGATGGAATAGATATGCTCCATCTGCTCGATCTGTGCAATCGTATTTGCAATTTCGCCGATATCACGGACTTTCAGCCGATAGGCGTCAACAAGGGGATTGTCATCGCCCAAGGAATCAAACAGCACCTCATATTCCGCCATGCTGCTCTTGAGGGATTCAAACGCTTCTTCCTTGGAATAGAAGGATGCCTCTGTGACATTTGCCATCGCCTCAAGCTTCTTGCCGATTTCCTCAAGTTCTGCGTCGCTGGTGTCATCATCAAGATAAACGATGACCTCATTTTTGGATTCGATACCACCAATGATGGAATTGACATTATAATAGGCAAGAACGGACAGTCCCACAAGCAGCAGGGATACCAGAAGTACACAAAATGATGCAAATGCCATCATACGGTTCTTCCAGACATTATCAATGCCCTGTTCTACCAGATATTTCACGCCACTAAACTTCATTTGTGCCTCCAATCACCTCATCAAACACGACCTCGCCCTGTGTAATATTGATGATGCGTCCGCCGAAATGGCGTACAAGATCGTGTTCATGCGTTACCATCAGAATGGTAGTTCCGCATTCATTGATGCCTTTGAGGAGTTCTACAATTTCATAGGAAAGCTCGGGGTCGATATTTCCCGTCGGCTCGTCGGCAATAATGAGCTTCGGGTCGTTGACCAAGGCTCTTGCGATCGCCACACGCTGCTTTTCACCGCCGGAAAGCTCATTCGGGTAGGAATTCGCCTTTGCCTGCAATCCCACCAGACTGATCACATACGGCACACGCTTACGGATGTACTTGCGTGGTGCGTCGATCACTCGCAGCACGAACGCCACATTCTCATACACCGTCATGGACGGAATCAGTCGGAAATCCTGGAATACAAAACCGATGGTACGGCGGAATTCCGGAATTTTTCTTTTCTTTAATGTGTTTAAATTATAACCGTTGACAACAACGGAACCGCTGGTTGCATCAATTTCTTTCAGAATCAGTTTGATCATGGTGCTTTTGCCGGCACCGGATGAACCGACAACAAATGCAAAATCGCCGTCATTGATCTTCAGGCTGACATTGTTCAGTGCATCCACACCGGTACTTGCATATGTTACGGACACATTCTTTAACTCAACCATTGAAAGAAGTGCACCTTCCTTTCTTTTCTTCATCGCCGGATTCACCGGATAAAGAGTTTGCCCGACACGCCGGTAAAAGTGTGTCAGGCAAAGAAATGCAATCTTTAAATCAGAACTTTACAGGATTTGCCTGAAGATATTTTTTCACCATAAGTGCAATCTTGAAAATGATTGCATGATCGAATTCTCTCAGATCAAGACCTGTCAGCTTCTTGATTTTTTCTAATCTGTAAACGAGTGTATTACGGTGTACGAACAGCTTTCTGGAAGTTTCGGATACGTTCAGATTGTTCTCGAAGAACTTCTGAATCGTAAACAGCGTTTCGTGGTCAAGGGATTCAATGCTCCCACGCTTGAATACCTCATGCAGGAACGTATCGCACAATGTGGTCGGAAGATGATAGATCAGGCGTGCAATGCCCAGATTATCGTAGCTTACGATCACCTTATCGGTGTCGAATACCTTACCAACTTCCAGTGCCATCTGTGCTTCCTTGAAGGAACGTGCCAGCTCCTTGACGCTGGTTACAGCAGTACCGATACCTACGTTCACACGGGTATAGAACTCACTGCTGAGCGTATCGGAAATCGAACGAGCCAGATTCTCCAGATCCTTGGACTCTACTGTGCTCTTGATCTCCTTTACCAGTACGATGTCATTTTCTGTGATGTTGAATACAAAATCCTTGTTCTTGTCGGGGAACAGATTCTGAATCACATCATATGCGGAAATATCATTGGAAGATACGATGCGGATCAGCAATACCACACGGCTGATCTCTGCATTAAAATGCAGTTCTCTTGCCTTGATGACAATATCGCCGGGCAGCACATTGTCCAGAACAACATTCTTGATGAAGTTGTTTCTGTCGTACTTCTCATCATAATACTGCTTGATATTGGAAAGTGTGATGGAAAGAATGGTCGCATACTTGGATGCTGCCTCATCCGTTCCCTCTACAAATACCGCATAATCCGGCTTGGTATGCGGGCCGAACGGCTTATATGTATAGCCGTCACGGATAAATATGTCATGGGTGTCACTCAAATCCAGGGACACAAATTCATTTGTCGTTCCGATCTTTGTCAAATCACTGCACGCAATAATGGTTGCATTCTCATCTACCACGCCGATGGTAGCATCCATGGTATCACGCATCTGGTGAACAAGGCCCTGAAACAGTCTGTTGGACATAGTCTAACTTCCTTCCGTATTAATTTTTACATACACTCGTTGCTGCATTTCTCTACATATTACAGATTGTAACATATAGTTATTGCAATAGTATGAACATAATGTTAATTTTTCTTGATTTCTTGTGATTTCGGCGAATATTTTTCCCCTCTTTTGTATATTCATCACAAATCGTTCACACAACTTGTAACCATTTGGTAACCGTTTGGGATATCCATCCGATTACATGGACTCGGGGCAGTCGATTTTGAGGATGGACATTGCATTGCGAAGCGTCTGGCCAACCGCACGGCAGATGGCTGTTCTGGCTTCACGAAGTGCCTCAGTTTCAGCATTTTTTACGCTGCACGCATCATAGAACTTGTGGAACAGCGTTGCAAGCTCGGTTGCATACTTTGTCACTCTGGACGGATCGTATGCCTTTGCAGCGGATTCGATTTCAGCGGGGAACTGTGCCAGATGGCGAATCAGCTCGATTTCCTGTGCAGTTTCCGGTGCGGGAAGCTCGGAAGCATCACTGCCGTCCAGATACAGACCCTCCTGACGAAGATTCCGCAGAATGCTGGAAATTCTTGCGTGTGCATACTGCACATAGTAAACAGGATTCTGGGAGGACTTTTCCACTGCGAGGTCGAGATCGAATTCAAAATGGGAGTTTGCCTCACGCATATTGAAGAAGAAGCGAGCCGCATCCAGCGGAATATCTTCAAGAAGCGTAACGAGGGTGATCGCCTTGCCGCTTCTCTTGGAAAGCTTCGCAACTTCGCCGTTTCTCAGCAGAATTACCATCTGCATCAGTACAACATCCAGATTTGTGACATCCACGTCCAGTGCCTTGAGGGCAGCCTTCAGACGGGGCACATAGCCGTGATGATCCGCACCGAGGACATTGATCGCCTTGTCGAACTTTCGGGTCACGAGCTTATCGCAGTGATATGCGATATCCGGCACGATATAGGTCGGAATGCCGTTTGCACGGACGAGCACGAAATCCTTATCCGCACCGAATTCGGATGCCTTGAACCAGATCGCACCCTCCTGCTCATAGGTGTAGCCCTTTGCCTTGAGTGCGTCTACGATCTTCCACACGCTGCCGTCGCCATGCAGTGTGCTTTCACGGAACCAGTTGTCATATTCTACACGGTATTTTCTCAGGTCGCGCTCCAGAGCTTCCACATTTTTCGGCAGTGCATATGCTACCAATGCGTCACGGCGCGTCTTGCTGTCCAC
>JAZNUR010000154.1:0-9576 GCA_045592405.1 Oscillospiraceae bacterium | reverse complement strand
GGCAGTATAATTTCAGAAATTCCGCTGCGGTAAGTGCGGCAACGGTTTCATTTCCCGAAATGCCCGTCACCCTGCAAAGGGCGGTGAGCATATCGGCAATAATCTTCGTTTTCATCAGTGAAGCTCCTTTACAAGACGCTTGTAATGCTGTCCTCTTGCCTCAAAATTGGGATAGAGATCAAAGCTTGCACAGGCGGGGGAAAGTGTTACAATATCGCCGTTTTCCGCCTCTTTCTGTGCAATTGCCACTGCTTCTTCCATGGAGGAAGCGTGCAGGATCTTCAGTGCGTTCGGATCATAATTCTTTGCCGCAGTCACCGCCGCTTCGATCTTCGGTGCGGTCACGCCCATGAGGATCAGCGTTTTCACACGTTCGCAGACGGTCTCCGCCATCGGCTCAAAGGGAATCTTCTTGTCGTAGCCGCCTGCAAGCACGATGATCTTCTGGTCAAAGCTGCGAAGTCCTGCCAGAACTCTCGTGGGGCTTGTGGCGATGCTGTCGTTGTACCAGCGGACGCCCTGCACTTCACGAACAAACTCAATTCTGTGTTCCACACCGCCGAATTCCTTTGCCACCTTTACAAAATCGGCAATTTCCACCTCTCCCCAGAGGGATGCGATCACACCGAGGAAATTCTCAACATTGTGCATACCGGGAATGCGGATATCATCCTTATGAACAACGGGCGTAATTTCGCCCTTTTCGATGTAGCAGAGCATACCGTCCTCACGCAGGAATGCACCTCTCTCAGGGGTTTCTCGGCGTGTAAACCAATTGAGCTTTCCACGAACCATGGGAGCAAGAGCCCTTGTGCCCTCGTTGTCGAGATTCAGCACGGTTCTGGAAAATCCATTCTGGTGGGCAATCAGATGCGTCTTGCACTCGGTATATTCCTCCATCGTGCCGTGCACGTCGAGGTGATTGGGGGTAATATTGGTGATGAGTGCCGTGTCGGGGGATTTCCGCATGGAAATGAGCTGGAAGCTGGAAAGCTCCACTACAGCCGCATCATCCTCGGAAATCTCCTCAATGATCGGAAGCAGTGCTCTGCCGATATTGCCGCCCTTGTGCACGGTTTTTCCCGAAGCTGTGAGAATTTCCGCAATGAGCGTCGTTGAGGTGGATTTGCCGTCGGAGCCTGTGACTGCATAGATCCTGCACGGACACAGATCGAAGAAGGTTTCCATTTCGGAGGTAATGGCAACGCCGTTTTCCCTTGCTTTTGTGAGGGCGGGGTTGTTGAAGTACATACCCGGTGTACGGAACACCACGTCAAAATCAGTCAGTGCGTCGAGGTAGTTCTCGCCAAGGCGGAATTCCACGCCCTTTGCACGGAGTGTATCGTAAGTATCCTGAAATTTATCTGCTGATCGCTTATCCAGTACCGTTACGGCGATACCCTTGTCACGGAACAGGGAAATCAGTTCCGTATGGCTGACGCCCGTGCCGATGAAAGCGACTTTCTTCTGCTTCATATCCTCAAAAAATCGTGTAATCTTACTCATAATTGCCTCCTGCATCTTACATTCATACATACTTATTTTTATTATAGCAGAAAATTTATAAAAAATCAATATTTTTGAGAGATTTCACAAAAAAACAATTTATGAATCCGTAAGCGAAGTACGAATGCTTTGTTCCCACCCCATAATGTGTTTCAGCCCGCCGAAGGCGGGCCGGAACACAGGACAGGTGCAGTTTCTCCGTGGCATTGTTTACGCCATGAAGGCACAGACGTCGGCATAATCCATCTGCGGATGGAGGGCAAGATTGATGCCGCAGGCAAGCAGATGTGCCGCCTGCGAGATCAGCCTGTCCACATCACGGGGTGTTACCATCATGTCGGGGCGGTTTTGCTTGGCACGGAATCCCGTGAGATCCTCGGCGATCGTCCGCATTCCGATAACGGTCGGCACGCCAAGCCCGATGACGGGAATGCCGAAGCTTTCCGTTGTCAGGGCGAGCCGATGATTGGCAACGCCGCTTCCCGGTGCAATGCCTGTGTCGGAAATCTGCACGGTCGTTCCAAGGCGTTCGAGTGAGGAGCAGGCAAGTGCATCCACTGCGATCAAGGCACATGGACGGATCTTGTCGCAGACTGCTTGCAGAAGTTCGGCACTTTCGATGCCCGTCTGCCCCAGAACACCGCCTGCAATGGCACTGACGGGGCGTAGATTTTTGAGGAATTCTTCGTCCTCCTGTGCAAGCTCCCGTTTCAGGTGCCGTGTTGCAAGCACCCCCGCCATAGTGCGAGGGCCGAGTGCATCGGGGGTAATGTCCTGATTGCCAAGACCTGCCACGAGTATGCAGCCCTCACGGGGCAGCAGCGGTGAAAGCTCCGAAGCAAGCTCTGCCGCCATATTTTCGTAGTCGTCGGAAAAGCGGGAAAGCGACTGCCCCTCAAGCGTAATGTAACGTCCCTTGCCCTTGCCAAGCGGTTTTCCGCTTTCATCGTCGGCAATGTGGATTTCCGTAATGCGGAAATGCCTGCCCCGCTTGTGTTCCGTAATTCCTGATCTGATCTGTGTCTGTGCAAGACTTTCCAGTGCCAAGTCCGTCCTGTAATTCATAAATCTCTCTCTCCTTTGTTTGTTGGTTTCTTTTTATGGTACAAAGCTGAATTTCAGCCGAAAGCCTACCGGAAATGGGAATGCTGCCTGCATGGGCTTTGTGCCTTGTGAATATTGACGAAAAGTGAATCGTATCTTTCTGAAAAAATCGTGAAAAAAGGACTTGCATTTTCATGAAAAAGGTGGTACAATATATGTTAGGTATAGTGACGGTATACTATGCACGGACGATCGTTCCGTCCGAAAGCAGTTCGTGTCTCTCTGCTTTCATATTTTATACCGTGATGGCGTATTTATACGCTGCCAGAACAAACAGAGGAGGTGCTTAAAGAATGCCGAATATCAAGTCTGCTAAGAAGAGAGTAAAGGTTAACAAGACAAAGGCTGCTGCTAACAAGGCAAGAAAGTCCAATCTGAAGACCATGATCAAGAAGGCTGAGATCGCTTGTGCAACAAACGCTGCTGACAAGGAAGCAGCAGTAAAGACCGCAATCAAGCGTGTTGACCAGGCTTGTGCTAAGAACCTGCTGCATAAGAACAACGCAGCAAGAAAGAAGGCACATCTGGCTAAGCTTCTGAATGCGTAAGCTTTTGGGATCTGTAATATTGAAGTCCGTTTCCGATTAAGGAAACGGACTTTTTTTGTCTGAAAACCGCCATATGGCGGGGCTAATACAAAAGGCGTTTTCTCTGCCGCAGGCAAAGAAAACGCCAATCAAAAAATCAGATCTCATTGCGGTTTTCGAGTGCTTTGTAAAGCGTCACTTCATCCGCAAATTCGAGCATACCGCCCACGGGCAGACCGAATGCCAGACGGCTGACCGTTACACCGAGGGGCTTGAGCAGCTGTGAAACATATGCTGCCGTAGCGTCACCCTCAACCGTGGGGTTGGTTGCCATGATGACCTCCGAAACACCGCCCGACTGCACACGCTGCAGAAGGGAACGGATTTTCAGATCATCCGGAAGAACGCCACGCAGGGGAGAAATCAGCCCATGCAGCACGTGGTAAGTTCCCTTGTACTCGCCCGTTCGTTCGAAAGCGGCGATATCTTTGGGGGTTTCCACCACGCAGATGGTGCTTTGGTCACGGTTTTCGTCCTCGCAGACGGGGCAAAGCTCCTGATCGGTGAGATTTTCGCAGCAGCTGCAATAATGTACGGTTTTCTTGGCATTACGCAGAGCCTGTGCAAATTCCTCCACATCTGCCGCCTCCATAGACATCACATGATAAGCAAGCCGGGCAGCGGTTTTCATCCCGATACCCGGCAATTTTGCAAACTGTTCTGTCAGAATGACAAGGGGCAAAGCATCATGTGCCGCCATTATTAGAACAAGCCGGGCAGGGAAACGCCGCCGGTGATCTTGCTCATTTCATCCTCTGTGGTCTGTTCCACCTGATTAACAGCCTCGTTCACTGCACTGATTACCAGATCCTGCAGCATTTCGATATCCTCGGGATCTACAACCTCGGGCTTGATGGTCAGTGTCTTGATGATCTTCTTGCCGCTGACAACGACTTCCACTGCACCGCCGCCTGCGGTTGCGGAGAACTCACGAGCCTCGATATCTTCCTGCAGCTCTGTGATCTGATCCTGCATCTTCTGTGCCTGACGGATCATGGAATTCATGTTCTGGGCACCTCCGCCCATGTTCTTCGGTACTCTTGCTCTCATAATAATTACTCCTTTTTAAAAGTTCATTTTCATCGGAATTGTCCGCACGGACCATTCCGTTTATGTGACAGCGGTCGTTGAAATGCCGCTGTTCTTTGCTTTTTCCAGCATCTCCTGCACAGGTCGGGGCTTTGCAGCCGCCGCCGAGCATTTTGCACGGATGACATAGCGTTTTCCGAGAATATTCTGAACGGCATCGCCCAGTGTTCTGGCATTGTGCTTGTCCTTGAACATCGTCAGGAAGAACGGATTTTCCGCTACGATCAGGATGATATTGGCATTGACCACTGCATTGGAGCCGGCGAGTGTGCCGAGAACCGCAGGGTTGAGCCTGCCGCATTCCTCCAGAATCTCCGGCCACTGTGCAAGCGGCTGGAAGTCTTCACTTCGCAGTGTTCGGAAATCCACCTCAGGTTCCGGTTCGGGAACGGGCGGTGCATGGGGTTTGGTAACCTCTGCTTCTTCCGGCGTCATTGTATTCTGTGCCGCACGGCTTTCCAGCTGTGCAATACGCTCATAAAGTGCCTGCACCTGTGCAGCATTTGCTGCGGGTGCGGTTTGTTCCACTGCAGCTGACGGCTGTTTGCTGCCGATGCGGATGAGCGTCATTTCCAGTTCCACACGGCGATTGACGGCACGAGCCATGCGTTCTCTGCAGGACTGCATGATGTTCAGCTGTGTCATGATGGTATCCATATCGCTTTCGGCTGCAAGCTTTTGCAGTGCGGGGATTTCGTCCGCCATGCAGTGCAGCAGGGAAAGATCCCCCGTTGCCTTGAGCAGCATCACATCACGGAGCATCAGAATAAGTTCCTCGCAAAGTCTTTGCAGATCCTTGGAGGCGTCATGGAGCTGTGCAACCGTCTGCAGCATTTTGGGTGTGTCACCCACGTGCAGGGCACCAAGTATTGTCAGCAGATATTCCCTTCCGGCAGCACCGGCTGCCTCAGCGGTGATCTGTGCAGTGATCGTTTCACCGTAAGCGGAACAGCGGTCGAGCAGGGAAATTGCGTCACGCATACCGCCGTCGGACAGGCGAGCCATCAGCTCCGCCGCATCCTTTTCCAGAGCGATGCCCTCGTGCTGTGCAATTTCGCACAGACTCTTGACCAGATCTTCCTGACGGATTCTTCGAAAGTCGTATCGCTGGCATCTGGAAATAATGGTTGCGGGAACCTTGTGGATCTCGGTGGTTGCCAGAATAAATTTGACATATTCCGGCGGTTCTTCCATAATTTTGAGAAGTGCGTTGAATGCACTCGGAGAGAGCATATGCACCTCGTCGATGATGTACACCTTGAATCTGCAGCGTTCCGGCGTATACACCGTAGCGTCACGCAGATCACGGATATCCTCCACGCTGTTATTGGAGGCGGCGTCGATCTCGATCAGATCGGACAGCACCGCATTTTCTGCATCCCGACAAATCGCACATTCCAGACAGGGATTACCGTCGGGACGGGGATGCTCACAATTGACTGCCTTTGCAAGGATTCTGGCACAGGTAGTCTTGCCCGTACCTCTTGAACCTGTGAACAGGTAGGCGTGGGCGGTCGTGCCGTTTTTGATCTGATTCTGCAAGGTGGTCGTGACCTGCGGCTGTGAAAGCACGTCCGCAAAGCCCAGCGGCCGCCATTTGCGGTATAAAGCCTGATACATAGTGCTTCCTCCAGTCCTGAACATTACGGATGACCGCAAACTTTCCCGATCATCGAAATGCCCGATTCCCATGATCCGGTGGTCTCCTAAAAAAATTCGGAACATAGGTGTGCAGGCTTGCTGCGGCACATGAAGCAATCCGCTTAATGCTGCTCGGTTCCCCGCCTGACATGGTTCACGGCGATCCATTGCACAGGGCCCGCACACCTATATTCCGAATGTGCTGCAGTTGCTCTGAGCACTCACATGGATTTATTATAGCACAGTTCCAGATCAATTGCAAGCTTTCGCTGCATTTTTTTCGTGACTATTCTTTGGATTCATACATTTCCACAAATTTCAAGAGTGATTTTTTGTGCAAATAAACAAAAATTGTGAATTTTTTAATTTACCTGAAAAATCGCTTGTAAAGAATGAAACTTTCTGGTATAATGTAAATAGAAATTATTTCTAACCTCTTTCTCTTATTTTTTACCGAAAAAGACATGGTTTTACGACTATGTCTTTTTCTGTTTTTTCTGTGCAGAGAAATCCGCAAAAAAGTCCTGCCGCCAAATGACGGCAGGACTGCATAACTAAGGAGCTGAGCAGGGGCTTATGCCTCTTTCTTTTCAGCGGTCTTCTTGGTTCTTGTAGTCTTCTTTGCAGCGGGCTTTGCCTCAGCAGCGGTTTCGGTCTTCTTAGTTCTTGTAGTCTTCTTTGCAGCGGGCTTTGCCTCAGCAGCGGTTTCGGTCTTCTTGGTTCTTGTAGTCTTTTTTGCAGCAGGCTTTTCTTCCACAGCGGGAGCAGCCACAGCTTCAGCAGCGTCTGTCTTTGCAGCAGCCTTCTTTGTGGTAGTTTTCTTTGCAGCGGGCTTCTTTGCAGCAGGCTTTTTAGCGGCTGCAGTCTTCTTTGCAGCGGGCTTTCTTGTCTTCTTTACGGGGAGCTGTGCAAATACGGCACTGAGCATCATCATCTTGTCGTAGTTGCCTTCAAAATAGATGGAACCATCGGCAACAGCCTGTTCCACATTCTGCTTGCCAGCCATTACAGCCAGGAGGATGTCCTCGGAAGCTGCCACCAGAGCATCTCTGTCAACATAATCATAGGGTTCCACGTTCAGCTTGCCGTCAGCGGCTTCGATATAGAAAATGCCCTCTGCCTCACCTGTTACGTTCACCTGTACAGCGATATGCTCGCTGACAGCGGAAGCGTCAACAGCAGCCAGAGTATCCTTTACATTTTTCACCAGTTCATGATATGTCATGATTTCATTCACCTTTCTTTTTTGTGGATTTTCGCTTGTTATGGATATATTATAACGTAACACGAGGAATTCGTCAATGAAAATTCCGAAATTTCCGCATTTAACACAAGATTGCCCCATGATTTCCGCATTTTTTTAGATAAAGAGTGCATAGAATTGCAAGACTGCCTGTTTTTGGCGAAATATCTGCGAAAACGAGCAAAAAAGCACTTCCGGAAATAATGGGCGTATGTTGTCGGAATATGTCTGTTTTGTATCTTTTCCACAAGGAAAAGATGAAAAGTGAAGGAATCCCTTGACGATGTTTTGGAAATGGAGTATAATAAAGATAACAACGAATTTAGGAGGGATTCTTCTTGACTAACATTTTATTTGCAGCTTCCGAATGCGTACCGTTCATTAAGACGGGCGGTCTTGCCGATGTTGTCGGTGCACTGCCGAAGAATCTGGACAAGTCACGTTTTGATGTGCGTGTCATCATTCCTTACTATACCTGTATTCCGGCACGTTTCCGCAATTTCTTCCACTATCGTCACCATTTCTACATGGATTATGCGGGCAGGCAGGAGCACGTCGGCATCATGGAGTATGAATATGACCGCATTAAGTATTATTTTGTAGACAACGAGTATTATTTCAGTGGGGCAACCCCTTACGGCAGCGACCTGAAGTGGGACATTGAGCGTTTCACATTCTTCTGTAAGGCGGTGCTGGCGATGATGCCCGTAATCGGATTCCATCCCGACATCATCCACTGTCATGACTGGCAGACGGGTCTGATTCCCGTTCTGATGCACAGCACCTTTGCGACGCATCCGTTCTATCAGGGCGTGAAGTCCATCATGACCATTCACAACCTGCGTTTTCAGGGCATCTGGGACATTGAAACCTTCCAGAAGAACACAAGCCTGCCGGATTATATGTTCACGCCGGACAAGCTGGAATTCCACAAGGACGCCAATATGCTCAAGGGTGGTCTTGTGTACGCCGATTATATCACGACCGTAAGCGATACCTACGCCGAGGAGATCAAGACACCGCAGTTCGGTGAACAGCTTGAAGGTCTGCTTTCCGCAAGATCGCAGTCGCTGCGTGGTATTGTCAACGGCATTGATTATGATGTGTACGATCCGCAGACGGATGAAAAGATCTTCTGCAAGTACGGTGCACAGGATGTTCTGGAGGGCAAAAAACAGAACAAGCTGCAGCTGCAGGCGGAGCTTGGACTGCCGCAGGATGAGAGCAAGATGGTGATCGGACTGATCTCCAGACTGACCGATCAGAAGGGATTGAATCTGCTGTGCGATGTGTTCGATCGTTTCATAGATGAGCACACACAGTTTGTACTGATCGGTACGGGCGATCCGAATTATGAGAATGCGTTCCGCTATTTTGCAGGCCGTTATCCCGACAGGGTTTCTGCGAATATCTGCTACAATGATGCATTGGCACACAAGCTGTATGCGGGTGCGGATATGATGCTGGTACCGTCCCTGTTTGAGCCGTGCGGACTGACGCAGCTGATTTCCCTGCGTTACGGTTCTGTACCGCTGGTTCGTGAAACGGGCGGTCTGAAGGATACGGTTGAGCCGTACAATGAATTTGAACTGACGGGAACGGGCTTTACGTTCGGGCCGTTTTATGCGGAGGATTTCCTGAATACTGTGAATTACGCAAAGTCTGTGTACTTCAACTATCGCAGCAACTGGGATGACATGGTACGCCGTGGCATGGCAAAGGATTTCTCATGGAACAGTTCTGCAGGTCAGTACGAGGGTATGTACGAGTGGCTGCTGGGAAAGTAAGCAGATGAAAATTACGTTTCAAAGAGTATTCCCCCGCCAAAGGCGGGGGAATACTTATACATACTTCAAGGAGGGTTATGATGCATCACGAAGAAAAGGCAAGGGAATTATTCAAACAGGGCTATAACTGTGCACAGGCTGTGCTGCTGGCATTCTGCGATGTGACGGGGCTGGATGAAAAAACAGCATTGCTGCTGTCATCGTCCTTTGGCGGCGGCATGGGAAGAATGCGTGAGGTGTGCGGTGCGGTCAGCGGTATGTTCATGGTGGCGGGACTGCTGTACGGCTATCATGAAACGAGCGATCAGACGGGTAAAACGGAGCATTACAAGCGGATCCAGACACTTGCTGAGGAATTCCGCAAGGAGAACGGCTCCATTATCTGCCGTGAGCTTCTCGGACTTCCGGGCGGTGCGGATTCCCCCGTTCCGGAGCTGCGGACGAATACCTACTACAAAAAACGCCCCTGTGCCGAGCTTGTGGCAATGGCGGCGAGGATCATGGATGCATACATCGAAAGCAACAGATAATACAGATCCCCCAGATGCTGCGGGGCATTTGGGGAAATGGTGTTACTTCAGCTTGTAGAAAAAGTTCTTTTCAGCGTTCATCCAGCCCG
>JAZNUR010000153.1:0-3040 GCA_045592405.1 Oscillospiraceae bacterium | reverse complement strand
AACCCCTCCTTGGTATATTTTAATTATACCATATCACAAGAAGTTTTGCAAATCCAGACTTTTTCCGAAAGTTCTACCTTTGCACTAACTTACACAGTTTTTCTTTTGCAGATTACATAGACATTTCGGGTTCAGCTTCCTCGTCCATATCCTCAGATTCTTCATCCTCGGCAGGCTCTACCTCGATCTCCGTTGCCTGCACCTGCTGAAGCTTGAAGTCATAAGCGTTCAGCACAGCCTGATTAATGGCTTCACGAGCAGACTTTGTGATGGCATGGAAGGTATCATTGTACTGTGTATTGCCATCCTTGTCCTTATACGAGGTTGACGGCATATTCACAAATCTGCCTTTTTCGCTCTCCATGACACGAAGTCCATGAACTGCAAACATTCCGTCGAGGGTAACGCTGGCGAATGCCTTGGTTGCCGAATCGGGATTGTCCACCATTCTGTTGATTGTTGCACTGATTTTCATTGGGCATCATCCTTTCTATTTTGTTATAGTTATATCTGCGAAAGCCCGATATCCTCGGACTCATCACATTCTTCAGATTCCATCATTTTGGAAACGGGAACGAGATATCCCCAGAACTGCCCTGTATACTTTGCAATCTGTTCATCGGTGAGGGAGGTAGAAATCCATTCGCCCTCATCGTTTCGTCCGTTGCCACACACAAAGAATGTTCCATGGACGAGTATATCTCCCACGAATCTGTTGGGAGCATAGTCGTGGAGAAGAAACTCGTCGTTGCAGTAAACGATAGCGTCGTCCTGTTCCTCAAAATAGATAGCTTCAATACAGCCATCCACCACATTTTGCATAGCGTGGATATCATGAGGGATTTCGGCTGTATACGGTACTCTTTCATTTTCAAGCACCACGATACGCATCATGTCACTTCGGTCTGCCTTGTCAATGTCGAAGACCACAGGCTTAAATCCGATGGAATCCACATAGAAACAGCAATGGTTGTTTCCTTGCTCAATTTCTACGACATTGCTCACGGACATAGATTCAGCGATATATCCTGCAGGTCTGTTATCTCCATTGCAGAGGGCGAAAACTTCTTCAAGGTTTTTGCATGGTACATCACCGCCGTATACCTGCTTATAGATTGACTCGTCAATTCTGCCGTTCTTGGCAATGGCGGTCTGGTAATCACGAAAGGCGAGATGCTTTTCGTCCTTATCGTGATCAATCTGAAAAACACGAATTTTCATCAACATTTCTCCCTTCTTGCTTTCTTCATAAGGTAGGACAGCAATTCTTTGCGTTCCTGCGGTGTCATCTGATCAGCCATTTCCTGCAACGATTCACGGTCTTTGCAGTTGTTGCATACCTTTTCTTTGGTAATAACGACGGTGTTCCCCTGAACGCTATATCCCACCAGATCGCCTCTACTAATATTCAGCATACGGCGAATCTGAATCGGGATTGTGGTTCTTCCATTTCTGCCGAGAAAACGATACACCTTATTCATCTGCAAATTCCTCCTTGCAATAATCATTCAGCGGACAGCTGTCACAATCATCGTGACTGTCACAGCATTCCATAATAGCTTCTTCTGAGATGCCGCAGTCCTTCATTTCCTTTGCCTGTTCCTCGGACGGGAACATAGCAATTTCAAAGCGTCCTGCGTTTACCTTGATGGCGAGTTCTACCTCTGCGCCATCTTCAAGAAACACGCCGGGGATTTCGATGCATCCATCGTCATTGACAAATCCCTTGGTGTATACAATATTGTTATTCATAGATTAATCCTCCTGTTTCGTCAAAAAAAGAGAGCTGTCTTATCATCTTAGACCTCTCACTCGTATCATAGTTTGAAATTAATAATTCAGCATACTGGCTGCCACCGTCATAACGCTGTGCAAGGTTGTTGATTCGGGATATTTCCTCAATATAGATTCCGGGCTTATCCCAAAGCTCACGAATTTCGGGACAATCATTGTAGGATACAAGAAACTTTCCCGAAATGTCGAGAAGTGTATCCCTGAGCCTGATATGGTCTTTCGTCGTGAAGCCTACATCCTTGTAATAATTCTCCGTTGCAAAATACGGTGGATCACAATAGAAAAAGCTCACAGGGCGGTCATATTGCCTGATGAGCTTCTCGAAATCCTTATTCTCAATTACTACCTTCTGGAGTCTACGTGCTGCCATATCTATCAACGGAAAGTCTGACCATATCGAATGCGGCTGACTACCGAAGCTGTCAAGACCGCTTGCATAGCTGTATCTTACAAGCTGATAGAACTTTGCAGCTCTGTCATAATCACGCAGCCTTGGGAAGATTCCACGCTTATGCAGGCTTGCAATCCAGTCGAAGTCCTCACGAGAATCAAGGACATATCTCAGCTTGTATTTTAGTTTGTTGGGGTTATCTCTTACACAGCGGTATAGGTTTGCCAAATTGCTGTTGAAATCGTTGTAAACCTCGAAGTCGTTACCGGGTGGCTTATGGAATAAAATCCAGCCTGCACCGCCGAAAACCTCGATATATCTTTCGTAGTAGGGAGGGAATCTTGCAAGCACCGCATCACGCAATGACTTTTTTCCTCCTACCCATGACATGAAACTGTTCATGCTTTTCCTTTCTGCCGTTTATACCAACAGCAGAAGGAGCATACAGGCAACAAAAGTCGCTTTGCAAGCAACAGAATTTATCTGCTGTTGGCAAAACGACCTTATTTCTTATTTATTGGTGATGGGTTCGAGATAGGCACGAAGAACTGACTTCTTTTCATGGTATCCGTCTGCACCATTCACTTTTTCGCAAAGTTCCTTGTACTGCTTATCCGAAAGCAGAGCTTTGCTCTTGCGGAGCATCTCCACGATACTGCCTTTCGGCTCGGTGTAGTGGAGCATTGCCTTTGTCCTACTGCTTGTCATAATAGCCTCCGTTTCTCGATTCCTTCTTCAATCTGCGGATTTCTGCCTTTGCCCATGCAAGAGAAGCACAAGGGCAACCTACAGCAAGTCCTATGAGAATACCCACAAGCATTCCTACAAAAAGATGCATCATTTAGTTCAAAGTCG
>JAZNUR010000152.1:0-9763 GCA_045592405.1 Oscillospiraceae bacterium | reverse complement strand
AACGCTGAAAACTACTTTTTCGACAAGCTGCATTGTCTTGCCAAAAGACAATTTCCGTGCATTCTACTGCAGATAGGTTTCGACATGGTACCTCGGTCTGCGTTTGGTTTCGAGGTAAATTTTTCCAATGTATTCGCCCACAATGCCGATGCCCAGCAATTGCAGACCGCCGATGCCCCAAACGGACACGGCAAGAAACGTCCAGCCTACCACGGTATAGCCCAGAAAATGCCGTATCAGCACGTAAACCAGCATCACAAGACTGACCAGAAAAATGGCAATTCCAAGAAACGTGATCATTCGGATGGGTTTGATGGACAGTGACGTCACGCCCTCGAAGGCAAACGCCAGCATTTTACGCAGGGGGTATTTGGATTCGCCCTGCATACGGGGTGCACGGGCGTAATACACCTCACCCGTACGGAATCCCAGCATCGGCACAAGGCCACGCAGAAACACGTTCACTTCCTCATAACCCGACAATTCCGCCAGCACACGGCTGCTCATAAGGCGATAATCCGCATGGTCATACACCAGCTCCACACCCATGGCTCGCATTGCTTTATAATACGCCTGTGCTGTCCCTCTTTTGAATCTGGTATCCGTTGCCCTGTCACGACGGACGCCATAGACGATCTCACAGCCCCCACGGTACTGTTCCACCATGCCGTCAATGGCATGGATGTCGTCCTGCAGATCGGCGTCAAGGGAAATCGCAGCATCGCACTGATTTCGAACCGTCATCAGTCCTGCAAGCAGTGCACGCTGATGACCGCAGTTTCTTGAAAGTCGGATTCCTCGAAACACAGGATTCTCCGCATGGAGTTTCTCAATGCAGCACCATGTTTTGTCCTTTGAGCCGTCATCTACAAAGACAATACGGCTATCGGGCGAAATCATCCCCTGCTCAACCAGCTGAGCAAGCTTTTCCTGCAATTTTTCTGCAGTAACGGGCAGTGCCTCCTCCTCATTATAGCAGGGCACGACCAGATAAATCACGGGACTTGTCTTTTCCGAATTCATCATAATACCTTTAAGTCCAGCTCGGGTTGCCGCCGGCACTCTGTTCGGAAGCATATACGAGAATCTTTGCAGCATCCGCCGCATCCAGAACCCCGCTTCCATCCACATCGCCGACTGCCTGTGCCGCTTCGTCAAGTGTTCCGCTGCCGCCTGCACCGACATCACTTGCATGAACCAGAACTGATGCAGCGTCCTTGGCATCCACGCTTCTGTCCATTGTCACGTCGCCCTTGATTCTCTCTATTTCTCCAAGCATTGCGGTTGCAAGATCTGCAATAACCCGATGACCTTCAGCCGTCGGATTCACATCCAGTTCGTCCAGATATACATAACGATAGGCATTGCCGGCAAATGCACCCTGTACATCCAGCACCTCGTAATCATATTTGCGAGCTACATCACCGATCGCATCGTTAACGGAAATATTCAGATTATTCGTAACGATTCCGCTGATGCTGTTATAGGCAAACCGTCTTTTGTCAGATAATTTGTCCAGATTCCCGATTGTATCAATGGGATTGTACACATTCTGGAACACAATACGTGCATCGGAATACGCCGAAAGCTGCTTGCCGATCTCAACTGTATTATCATATGCCGAATTCACATTGGTTTTTACAGCCGCTGTCAATTCTGCAGCATAGCTCTGCAGGCCTGCCTCCGTCAGATTATGTTCCTCCAGCGACGCAAAGAATACATCACCGAACTTCTCAAATCCAAACTCGTCCATAAATTCATTTGCTTTCGCCATAAAAGGATCCATAATATCATGGATGCCGACGGACACGATGATCACATCCGCACTTTCCAGTGCACTCTGCACCTCCGACTCCTTCAGACAATCCAGTACATCTTCCGTTGTATTTCCCGCTTGCGAAAAATTCTGCAAATCAGCCCCGAAACTGTTCTCCACCATCTGCACATAGGATTTCTCACCCTCTGCAAGCTTTTCGCCGGCGGAAATGCTGTCGCCGATCACCACGATTTTCAGCTGATCTTCAGCGGAAGCTGCATTCACCCCGAATGCCCCCATTGACAGGACACAAGCTGTCATTGCAGCCACACATTTCATCGGATTTCGTTTCATATCATCCATACCTCCTGTTTTTCCGTACGCAGATCTGTACAGACGCACCGGAAATTCCGTTTTTGTTTAATTTTCCCCCGCCGCAGGCAGGGGAAATACGGATACAGTATTCTGCGTATTCTCATTGTATAACAAAGCCGCTGTTTTTGTCAAGAAAAAACGGCTGGTAAATTCTGCGGCTGTCCGTCAGAATTTTTTCTGTTTGAGCATAAGAAACGCCACGATCGCCGTTACCGCAAGTGACAGTACCGTCGGGAACCATGTAAAGGGCAGCGGCAGACCGCTCGTATTCATGCCGTAAAAGCTGAATATCATAGTCGGGATCGCCATGATGATGGTTGCAACCGTCAATCGCCACATTACAATATTCAAATTATTGGAAATGACGGAAGCAAATGCCTCCACCATACTTGACAAAATGCCCGAATAGATGTGGCTCATCTCAATCGCCTGACGCACCTCGATGAGGACATCCTCCAGCAATTCCTGATCCTCCTCATAGAGCTTGATGGTTCTGCCTCGCAGTAGCTTTTCGATGGTTACTTCATTCGCCTTGAGGGAGGTCGAGAAGTATACGAGGGATTTCTCCAGCTCCAGCATCTGCACAAGCTCCTTATTCTTCATCGCACCGCTAAGACGCTGCTCCATGTTGTGGGAGGTTTTGTCGATCTGTTTCAGATACATCAGAAAGAACGCTGTGATACGCAGCAGAAGCTGCATGACAAAGCGTGTTTTCATACGTGTCTGCACACCCCGCACCGTACCGTTTGCCATATCATGCAGCACACGGTTATCCTTGAGCGTGATGGTGAACACATAGTTTTCGGTAATGATAATGCCCAGAGGCATGGTGAAAAAGAGGATGGTCTCCTCTGCCTGTATTTCGGACATTGCGGTATCGACGATGATCAGTGTCTGGTCGTCCTCACGTTCGATACGGGACGATTCCTCTTCGTCGAGGGAGGAACGAACGAAACCGCTGTCCAGTCCATATGTTTCGATGAGCTGCTGAATCTCCTGTGCCGTCGGATCTACTACCGAAATCCAACATCCCGGCGAGGGTGCAGCAACCTCACGCACGCAGTTGTCCTGCGTCTGGAAAAAATGAATCATGATTCATGCCGCCTTTCTATGCTGACGGCACACGGACGCCGTCAGTTTTATAATTCGCTCGCCCATACGGGTCCGTACTCATGATGCCACCTCCAAGGTTCAGAATTTGTCGGGTTCGCTGTTTTCAGGCGATACCTAATATTATTATACCAGATTCTTCGGGCTTTGGCAAGCTTTTTGAAAAATTTTTTTGCATCGCTGCTAATGGGAAGAATTCTTCCCCTCACCGCAAAAACGCCCGACAATCTGTCGGGCGTTTTTACTCATTCCTATTCCGCAGCGTACAGCACGAAAGTTTTTGAAAAACTGCCAAGTGTTTCCTCTTCCTTTTCGTCAAGAACGTTGCAGGTGATCTCGATTTCGTAGGTGCAGTCCATATCCCCAATATCGGGCATACCGCTGAGGATGCAGGTCGGGAAATCCTTCTTTGTCCGACGCCATGTACCGCCCCTTGTTGGCACACCGTTTTCATAGAATGAACTTTCGATCTCATAGGCCGCATTCTCGGGAAAATCCTCTGAAAGCTCCGTGTACAGCAGATAATGCGGCTGCCAGGAATTTCCCATCTCCTGTGCAGAGAAGCAGGTAAAACAGATACCATCGCCTTCGGACTGCTGCTTTATGTAGCCCTCGTTTTCCTCAATGGAATAAACGCTCAGGTGACCTTCCTGCATTTCCTCTGCGGAAACGCACCGCATTGCTATAGATTCATGTTCCTCCACTTCCGCTTCGCCTACTATATTGAGTGTAAGAAAGGGAATCAGGATCAGAACCAGCAGGGGATTGCCGAAAACAAACTGTAAGCCGACAAGAATGACGGGCATCCAGGCGGGGGACATCATGCCTTTTTTGGAAGTATCCCCATTTGCGATGCGTTTGTTGATGACGTGTCTGTAGATCAGATAATAAATAAGCGTGCCAAGCCCGATGAACAGTACCGAGCCGATCAGAAGTGCAATGATAATTCCTGCAGCTGCCATAATAAAACCTCCTTAGATACCGTAGATTTCACGGAATTTGTAGTAATAGCTGCGTGTGACATCCACCACAGCACCGTTTTTGAGCGTGAGAATAAATTTTGCACTGAGTGTCGGCTTAATTTTCTGCACGCTGTTTTTTGCGATGATTACGGAATTGCTGATACGCATGAACTTGTCGGCATCGAGCATGATCTCCAGCTCCTTCAGGCGTTCGGTAATGCTGTATTCCCCGTCCATGGTATGCAGGATCATGCTTTTGCCGAAGCTTTCGACAAAGACAATATCCTCCGTGCGGATGCGGAACAATTCGTCATCCTGCTTTGCATTGAGGAAGGAAACGCCCTTACTGCGTTCCTGCAAAATGAATTCGGCATCATCGCTGATTTCAAAGCCCCGTTCTCTGAGGAGCTGTTCGAGTTCTGTATAGCATTCCTCGCTGACGCTGAGTTTGATTTTCATATGTCCCACCTTTTCGTGTAGTCAGTGATCAGATTACCCCTCCAATCAGCCGCAGGCGAATTCGAGGGCTTGTGGATCTGCCGCCCGTACGGGAGGCAGATCCACAGTGGTTGTTGCCAATTGACAAGTTTATCATAACACATCTTTACGCCCTTTGCAAGTGGTTTGGAATAGCTTGCAGGGCACCGGGAATGGCTTACAGAGGCTTTGGAATGGATTGCAGCGGCGAGTCGCCGCTGACAAGATGTTTCCTTTGGCGGCACAGCCGCCAAACGGAAACGGAATCGTGCAGAATTCTCTGCCCCCCCAAAAAAAGAACTGCCGCAGCAGTCCCTTGCGGCGAGTCGCCGCTGACAAAATATTCCCGTTTGGCAGCAAGCCGCCAAACGGGAAACAAATCCTCTTAAAGCTTCGAAATATGCTCAAATACCTTGTCCGTACTCCAGAAGTACATATCGTATTTGAAACGCTCCTTAAAGCCGCAGCGTTCCATCATCTGCATGACATTCTCCTGCACGCAGGAGAAGTAGCACATTCTGCCCTCCCTGACGATGCTTTCACAATAGTCACGCAATGCCTCAATGCCCGACATATCCGCAATGGTTACGCCACGCATGGAGAAAATGACATTGTAATTTTCTCCCAGTGCCGATATTTTTTCCTCAAGCTTTGCACAGGTACCAAAATACAAAGGTCCTGAAATGTACACAACGCAGGTTTGTTCCAGCTTTTCCGGATTGGTATGCTGTTCATCGAGCTTTTCGGGATCGACCTGTGCGACCGTCACCTGCATATCCGAAACCTTGACAACAAACGCAAACACAGAGAAAATAACACCGATCAAAATGGCGATCGTCAGATCGAAGATCACCGTTGCTGCCATGGTAATCAGGAACTGCAGCATTGCAGTTTTGATCTTCATGTGGAAAATATTCTTAATGGCGTGCCACTCGTTCATACGCCACGCCGTCACGATCAGAACACCTGCCAGTGCCGACAGCGGAATCAAGGACATCACGCCGCCCAGCACAAACATGGACAGCAGGAGCACTACTGCATGAATGATGGAAACCAGTCGGGTCTGTCCGCCGGATTTGATCGCAACGCTTGTTCTTGCAATCGCCGCCGTTGCCGGAACACCGCCGAACAGCGGAATGATCATATTGCCGATGCCCTGTGCCACCAGCTCCACATCCGCATGGAGCTTTTCATTCTTCATGCGTCCTGCCGACGCACCGCACAGGAGGGATTCAATAAGACCGAGTGCCGCAATGGAAATCGCAGGTGTGATCAGTCCCGTCATGTCGGACATGGAGATACCCGAAAACGTCAGTCTGTCCTCCAGAAACAGGCTTTTGGGGATTTCCCCGACCTGCGGCACATCAAATCCGAAAATGGCAGTTGCCGCTGTTGCCAGAATGATGGCAATGAGAGAGCCAGGACAGTACTGATTCAGCTTCTTCGGATACACCGCCATGAACACAATGACTGCCAGACCGATGAGGAATGCCGTCAGGTCAAAATGCTGTTCCAGCTGAAAATAGCTCTGCACCTTCTCGATGGTGGTCAGTCCCTCGCAGGTCAGACCTGTCAGATTATTGATCTGTCCAAATGCAATGATAATGGCAATACCGCTGGTAAAGCCCGTGATAACGGGCATGGGCAGATACGAAACGAGTCCGCCGAGCTTGAAGATGCCGCATAGAAGCAGAAGCACACCGGCAAGGAAGCTTGCCATGAGCATCCCCTGCATACCGTACTGGGCAACGAGGGAAACAAGAATGGCTGTCATTGCACCTGTAGGGCCGCTGATCTGGTAGGATGCACCCGACAGCCCGCCGATGAGGATGCCTGCAAGAATCGCAGTGACAAGGCCTGCGGATGCGGTCGCACCGGAGCTGACACCGAATGCAAGTGCAAGAGGAAGAGCCACTGCCGCCACGGTGATTCCGGCAAGCAGGTCTTTGGCAAACTTTCCTGCACTGTAGCCTTTGAATTCCCGTCCGAGTGACTTGATGTACGCTTTGATAAGCATAAATTCGCCTTCTTTTCTATCATTTTTCAACTTTATTATTATACTCCCATTGACAGAATTCGTCAATTGACAAAACAACAAATATTAGAAACGAAAAAGGTGGAATTTTGGGGAATTACACCCCTCCCCACGCCTTTCAGGCAAATAAAATACAGCCCTCCCCGATTACGGGAAGGGCTGCTGTCAATGCGTGTATAAAGAAATTATGCTGTGGCTACCGATTTTTTACCATGCTGTACCGCAAGGAATATACCGGAAAGAACGAGTGCTGCTCCGGAAATCGCCGCAAATCCCCAAATCGGGAAAGCCTGCGTCCGATTGAGCACTGCCGCCTCAATGTCCACGCCGCCGATATATTTCAGCGGACTGCCGCCATACAGAAGCTCACCGTCTGCATTCTGTGCGGTGCCCCTCTCAAAGGATGCGGCTACCCAACGCTCAAAATCGGAGGATTTGTAGATGGCACCCTCCTCAATTCCCGAATACCATGTCTTTGCAACACCATCAAAATAGGGAATCACATAGCTCTCGGAGCCGCTCTGAATTTCCACGGTGTAGAGGTACAATGCGGAATCCAGACAATATCTGACGGAAGCAAGGGCTTTCCGGTCAAAGCTCCGTACAAGCGTGCTGCGAATCTCGTCCGCATTCTGCATGAGGGGATTTGTAATTTCCTGTCCGATCGTCTGTGAGCTGAATTGCAGCCCGTTCACGCCCTCGCTGAGCGTGTAAACACCGCAGCAGTCATCATTGCTGTAGGGAATCATGTAAACCGTATTTGGCACCGCCATAAGCGACTGCACGGACGACTGCGGTTGACGGTCGGCTTCGTCAAAATAGGAGACCATCTGCACCTTCAAACCATCGTCCACACGATACCCGTAGGGATTCTCTGCGCTGCCCTGCTTGCTTGCCGAAACCTGCGTAACGTTTGTAATTTCGGCACAGAACTCCGAAAGCACGGCATTGGCTTGTTCCGCCTGCGAATCACTCAACGCACCAAAATCCGGATTACCTGCCAGAGCTGTCATTCCTACTGACAAAATGCCGACAGCACCGAGGATGGCGGAAACAACCATTCTTCTGATTTTCATAAATACCCCTCCTTAATTACGATAAACGCTACCAGTCCACTTATAATAAGTATCGGATCCGGCACTATGTTCCATAAAAGTTGAATAACTTACTCTGATTGATTCAGTTTGATAAGCAGGATCAAAATAAGTAACATATCTACTATCCGGAGTAGTTCCGAACTCAACACTACTTACCGTGACCATATGACCACTCACTGGGTTAGTATACGGCGGATCATACAATGACCATCCACAAATTGGAACCTTTGCATACAACATCTGTGCACACAGAAACTCGTACATCATATACGATGCATTCGATGAATAAGTGATTGTATTGTTTGTGAAACGTTGAGCAGCAATTTGGGTTTCATAAAGAGACCCTGGTTGGTTGAGTGGTGCCCCTTTGACATATGTTACAGCTTGACTTTGCGTTAAATTAGATGCAGAATACGCCTGCTTTCCACTCATTTGTGCACATGCTGCCCAACACCAGTTCGATTGTTCTTGGTTATACTTTGTGTAGAAGACAATGTACGATGTCGCAGTAGCCACAACAGAGCAAATAAAGCTGCATGCCGATATGGCAAATAAGGCAATCGAAATTTTTTTCAAGTTCATTGGAATACCCCCTTATATAATATTTGTATATATTATATCATAATAAACAAAAAATGTCAATGCGTAAATGTAAAAAAATCACTGTTTTTTGGTTTTTCGTTGACTTTTCGGAGCGGATACGCTATAATTACAATAACAACAGGTACTTTACGGAAAGCGAGGAACGACAATGAAAATCGGACGTGCAGGGATTGCCGACGTTGCTGATATCAACCGTCTGTTGTATCAGGTGCTGATGGTGCATCACGAGGGCAGACCCGATCTGTTCAAGCCCAACTGCAAAAAATACACCGACGAGGAGCTTTGCACGCTTTTGCAGGATGACAGCCGCCCCGTATTCGGTGCACGGGATGAAAGCGGCACGCTTCTGGGGTATGCCTTCTGCATTTTTCAGGAGCACCCCAATGACAATGTGCTGACGGACATCCGCACACTCTACATCGACGATCTCTGCGTGGAGGAAAAAGCTCGGGGGCAGCACATTGGAACGGCTCTTTATCAATATGTGGTTGATTTCGCAAGGAAAAACAACTGTTACAATGTGACGCTCAACGTCTGGACCTGCAATGAGGGGGCAAGACGATTCTACGAATCGCTTGGAATGAAACCCCAGAAAATCGAGATGGAAACAATTCTATAGCAAAAAGGGAACGCCCATAACAGAGCGTTCCCTTTTTATGCCTTTCCCCAAATAAACTTTGAGGAAATCTAAGACCGTCATTGAAAAAATAAAAACTCCCGACCGTTGTCGGAAGTTTTCATAAAGAGGAAGGTAAAAATGTACAGCTTATTTTTGAGATTATCTCATCTGCACTGCAAGCTGTTACTCAGAAAAACGAAATCATTTTAACTGGAAGATTTACTTCCACTGCGTTTAAGTTAAAAGATTTAATTTTTCCACAGCAATTCTTTATCCGGAAAAATCCACCGAGCTATGAGAGGGGGGGCTCTGTGAGTTTCCCACACGATCGGATCAGTGTTTTGCTGTTTTTTATATTTTACACGATTTCGGAGCTTCTTTCAATACACAATTATCTTCTAAACTGCATTTTTGTATCTAATATTTTGGAAAATTTCGGATTTTTTTGATTTCTTTTCCATTTTCTATGAATAAATAATGAAATTCAGGAATTTAAGAATCAATACACATTTCATACAAATTAAATCGGATGATATTGCCGCAGCGGCGATACCATCCGATCTTCAAAAATTCAAATTATGAACCAACTGTGACGAAGGTCATTGTGCCGGCTGTGGTATGCACGCCATAGTCCACGCCGTTTGCCGCAACGGCAAATTCCATGCCGTCCCCGATATTGGGTGTGCAGACGAAAATGGTATTGTACGCCATATCCGAATACGCATCGAA